>NZ_VFPU01000001.1:1594969-1913963 GCF_006716885.1 Ornithinimicrobium humiphilum | reverse complement strand
GCTGGCGGGAGCAGTACGACGAGACCGACGAGCGCCGGGCCGCCGAGCTGCTCGAGGCGCTCGGCGTGGCCCACCTGGCCCAGCGCCGCTTCGGCACGCTGTCGGAGGGGGAGCGCAAGAGGGTGCAGATCGCGCGCGCCCTGATGACCGACCCCGAGCTGATGCTGCTCGACGAGCCGGCCGCCGGGCTCGACCTGCGCGGTCGCGAGGACCTCGTGTCCCGGCTGAGCCTGCTCGCGCAGGACCTGGAGGCCCCGGCCATGGTGCTGGTGACCCACCACGTCGAGGAGATCCCGCCGGGCTTCACCGACATCCTCATGCTGCGCGACGGCCAGGTCGTCGCCGCCGGGCCCATCGAGGTCACGCTGACGGCGGAGAACCTCTCGCGCACCTTCGGCATACCCCTCGTGGTCGACCGCCACGGCGACCGCTACGCGGCGCGGGCCGTGCAGCCCACCGACCCGGAGTCGAGCACCGGCGACGTGACCGGGTGAGCGCCTGGGAGTTCGGCGCCATCGCGCTCGCCGGGCTGTGGGCAGGCATGATCAACACAATCGTCGGCTCCGGCACCCTCGTCACCTTCCCGACGCTGCTCTTCTTCGGCTACCCGGCCGTGACGGCCAACGTCTCCAACTCCCTGGGTCTGGTCGCCGGCGGCGTCACCGGCGCGTGGGGCTACCGCCGCGAGATCCGCGGCCTCGGCGGCATGCTGGCGCGCCTGGCGCCCGTGTCGCTGCTCGGCTCGGTCATCGGGGCGCTGCTGCTGCTCGTGCTGCCGCCCGAGGCCTTCGAGGCGATCGTGCCCGCGCTCATCCTCGTCGGCATCCTGCTGGTCATCTTCGGCCCGCGCATCAACGTCTGGGCCCGGAGGCACTCCACCAGCCACGTCCTCACCCCCGGCCGCTGGATCGCCCTCGTGGCCGGCATCCTGGCCGCCGGCGTCTACGGCGGCTACTTCGGTGCCGCCCAGGGCGTCATCCTCGTCGGGGCCATGAGCGTGCTCCTGCCGCTGCACGTCCAGTCCATCAACGGCATCAAGAACGTGCTCGGCCTCGTCGTCAACCTCGTCGCGGCCGTCGTCTTCCTCATCGTCGAGCCGTCCGTCATCGACTGGTGGGTGGTCCTCGCCGTCGGCCTCGGGGCGCTGGTGGGCGGCTCGCTGGGGGCCCGCATCGGGCGGGCCCTGCCCCCCTGGCTGCTGCGCACCGTCATCGTCGTCATCGGCCTCGTCGCCATGGCCTTCCTGCTGCTGACATGACCCGGCCCGCCGACCTGCCCCCGTCCTGCACCTGGGTCGAGGATGCGCGCGACGAGCGCCTGCGCGACTACTTCTCCCTCACCGACGTCGCGCTCCGCCGCGTCGTCGAGCCCGAGCGCGGCCTCTACATGGCCGAGTCCGAGAAGGTCATCCGTCGTGCCCTCGCGGCCGGGCACCGGTTCCGCTCGCTCCTGATGACGCCGCGCTGGGTGGACGAGTGGCCCGACCTGCTCCGCACGGCCGAGGAGCAGGACGCCCCCGTCTACGTCGCCGCCCCGGCGGTGGCGCAGGAGATGACGGGCTTCCACCTGCACCGCGGCGTGCTCGCGGCGATGCACCGGCCCGAGCTGCCGGAGCTGGTCGAGGTGCTGCGCGGGGCCCGACGGGTCGCGGTCTTGGAGGACGTCGTCGACCACACCAACGTCGGTGCGGCCTTCCGGTCCGCCGCAGCCCTGGGCGTCGACGCCGTCCTCGTCACCCCGCGGTGCGCCGACCCGCTCTACCGGCGCAGCGTCCGCGTCTCGATGGGCACGGTCTTCCAGGTGCCGTGGACCCGGATCGACCCCTGGCCGGAGGGCGTGGACAGCCTGCGCGAGCTGGGCTTCACCGTGGCGGCGCTGGCCCTCTCGGACGACTCCGTCAGCCTGGACGATCTCGAGCGCGACCCGCCGAGGCGGCTCGCGCTGGTCCTCGGCACCGAGGGCGACGGGCTCTCGCCGCGCACCGTGGCGGCGGCCGACCTGGTCGTGCGCATCCCCATGGGTGGCGGGGTCGACTCGCTCAACGTGGCCGCGGCCTCCGCCGTCGCGTTCTGGGCCGTGCGGCCGCGCGGGGACGGCTCAGCCTGAGGCGTCGCCCGATCCGGCGGAGTGGGCCTCGGCGAGGGCACGCAGGGCGTCGGTGTCGAGCTCCTCGACGGGCACCCGCACGACCCTCCTCGCCCTGCGTCACCAGCCGGGCGCCCTCCGGGACCCGCTCGACCTCCGAGCGGGCACCACTGCGCATGATCGTCATCGACAGCGCCCGCTCCGCCCCGGACTCGGCCGCCACGGTGAGGGCGGGGGAGTCCTGGTCGCCCCACGGGGTGCGGGGCCCGAAGCTCTCGTCGAGCAACTCCTTGAGCCGGGTGAGCGCCGACTTGAGCACGAGCCGGCCGTCGCTGTCGTAGACCCAGTGGCGCGGGAAGGCCGAGGCGCCCGCGAGCTCCACCGCCCGCTCCCCGTCGCGCGTCAGCGTGAGGCGGAGCGTGGTCCACACGATCGGCGCGTGGTAGCGGACGAACGGCGGTCGGGACACCGGCCGGGGGAGCGGGACGCCGGTCCGCCCGCCCACCGTCTGCACGAGGACGACCCGGTCGTGCTCGACGACCGGGTCGGCGCGCAGCACCGGCAGCGAGTAGCCGAGGAAGGTGGCCGTGCCGGCGACCAGCCGCACCCGGGTGCTGCCCATGACGAGGTCGGAGTCGGGGCCGTAGCCGCCCGTGGCCCCGTCGGGCCCGAACTCCGCCCACCCGCTGAGGTGGTTGGCGAAGCGGAACCGGTCGTCGTCGCGGAGGGCGACCAGATCGTCCAGCCCCCGGACCTCGTCGCGGGGCGGCTCGTCGTAGTGGGACAGGCCCAGGTCGAACCCGCCCTTGAGCCACCCCTCCACCGAGTCCGAGGGGATCCAGGACACCGACGTCGCACGGCCCTCAACACGCATGGTCCAGTGAAGCACCGGCGCGACCCCGCCGACACGGAGTGTCGGCGCGCCCGGGGTCCTAGACGGGCAGCCCGAGCCCCGGGACGACCTCGGCACCGGGCAGCCTCGCCGCCACCGTGCCGGCCAGGCGCAGCTTGGAGCGACGCAGACCCGAGCCGACGATGATCGACCCTCGGGCGGGGACGGCCTCGTCGACCAGGACCCGCCAGCCCGCGGGCAGGCCGAGCGGGGTGATGCCGCCGTACTCCATACCCGTGCGGCCGACGGCCTCGTCCATGGCGAGGAAGGAGCACTTGCGCACGTCCAGCGCCTTGCGGACGGTCCGGTTGACGTCGGCCCGGGTCGTGCCCAGCACCAGGGCGGCGCAGACCCGCTCCTCACCGCCACGCTGCCCGGCGATCACGATGCAGTTGGCCATGTCGTCCATCGGCAGGCCGCTGGCCTCGACCAGCTCCGCGGTGTCGGCCAGGTCGGGGTCGATCTCGGCGACCTCGACGTCGGGGGGCTCCAGGACGCCCTCGGCGAGCAGCCGCTCGAGGGCGACGCGCACGGGTTCGGCCAGCAGGTCGGGGCGGTCTGTCGCGGGGACCCAGTCGAGCCTCACAGCTGGTAGCTCCCGGTGATCGAGCCGCGGGCCAGCACGTTGCCGAGCGTCGTGAACTGCATCGCCGCCACCGAGGCCGACCCGTCGAGGCCGGTGCTGTCCGTGTCGAGGGCCCACACCGTGAAGACGTAGCGGTGCGGCCGGTCGCCCGCGGGCGGGGCGGCGCCGCCGAAGTCGCGGGTGCCGTAGTCGTTGATCAGCGTGACGGCACCGTCGGCCACCTGCGCGTCGGCCGCCCCCGCGCCTCGCGGGAGCGAGGTCACGTCGGCGGGGATGTCGAGGACGGCCCAGTGCGAGAAGCCGCCGATGACGGGGGCGTCGGGGTCGTGGCAGAGCAGCAGGTAGGAGCGGGTGCCCTCGGGGGCGCCGCTCCACGACAGCTGCGGCGAGGTGTTGCCGGCCTCGAGGCCGGCCCACTCCGGGAGCGGGCCGCCGTCCTCGAAGTCCTCGCTGGAGACCGTGAGCTCGGCCGGCGCGGCGGGCAGGTGCTCGTGCGGGTGCGGTGCGACAGGTCGGTCGAGATCCATGCGCCCGACCCTAACCAGCGGTCCTCGAGGACGCGCACCGGGGCGGTCGTCCCGCGTCCGTCCCGGGGACACGCCCGGCAGGACCGGCTCCAGCGAGCACGTGCGCGCTCGGGCCGACGGGGGCGGGCGTGGCACAGTGGAGGGTATGGCGTCTGACCCGGGGCGGTGCATCCTCCACCTCGACCTCGACGCCTTCTTCGCCGCGGTCGAGCAGCGCGACAAGCCCTCGCTGCGCGGTCGTCCGGTGGTGGTGGGCGGCCTGGGCGCCCGCGGCGTGGTCTCGACCGCCTCCTACGAGGCACGTGTCTTCGGGGCCCGCTCCGCGATGCCGATGTCCGAGGCCCGCCGCCGCTGCCCGGCCGGCACCGCCTTCCTCTCCGGTCGCTACGAGGCCTACCGGACCACCTCCCGGGTGGTCATGGAGATCCTGCGCTCCCGCTCGCCGCTGGTCGAGCAGGTCTCCGTGGACGAGGCCTACGTCGACCTGGCGGCGGCGGAGGACCCGCCCGGCTGGGAGGAGGGCCGCCTGGAGGCCTGGTGCTCCGACCTGCTCGCGCAGATCCAGGACGCCACGGGCGGCCTGACGGCCTCGGTGGGCGTGGCCACCTCCAAGATGATGGCCAAGCTCGCCAGCGAGATGGACAAGCCCGCCGGGACCACCGTCGTGCGCCCGGGGGAGGAGCTGGGGGTCCTGCACCCGCTCCCGGTGCGGGCCGTGGCCGGTGTCGGTCCGGCCACCGCGGCCCGGCTGCGCACCTTCGGGGTGGAGACCGTGGGTGACCTCGCCCGGGTGAGCGAGAGCGACCTCGTCGCGATCTTCGGCACCGCCCAGGGCACGTCCCTGCACCGCCTGGCGCGGGCGCAGGACGAGCGTCCGGTCGTCGTCGAGCGGGAGGCCAAGAGCATCTCCTCGGAGGAGACCTTCGAGACCGACGTCACCGACCGTGCGGTGCTGGAGTCCGAGCTGGCCCGGTTGGCCGAGGGGCTCTCGCGCCGCCTGACGGGTGCCTCCCTCTTCGCGCGGACGATCACGGTCAAGGCGCGCCACCACGACTTCAGCACGGTCACCCGGTCGGCGTCCCTGCCCTTCGCCACCGGCGACCCCGCCGTCATCCTCCGCGAGGGTCTGCACCTGCTGGGCGGTCTCGACGTCAGCCAGGGGCTGCGTCTCCTGGGCCTGGGCGTCTCCGGCCTCACCGCGCACGCCCAGGAGGAGCTCGCCCTCGACGGTGTCCTGCTCCACCCCGAGGTGCTGCCCGAGCTGCCGGACGTCGTCTCCGTCGGCCCCGGGACGGGCTCGGTGCCGGGTCTCCTCGAGCGCCGGGAACCGGCGCTCGCGGGTCGCCGGCCCGGCGGCTGGTCGACCGGCCAGGACGTCGCGCACGAGCAGCACGGGGCGGGCTGGGTCTGGGGCAGCGGCCGGGGCCGGGTGACCGTCCGCTTCGAGGGGCCGGGCACGCCGCCGGGACCGGTGCGCACCTTCGCGGCCGACGACCCCGAGCTCTCGCCCGCGCCCCCGCCGGCCTGGTGAGGGGGGTGTCAGGAACACCCCTCCTGGGGTGGTAACGTATTCCGTCGTTGCCCCCGCTCGCACGGAGCGAGGCAGCACCACCTGTCCGGGTGGCGGAATGGCAGACGCGCTAGCTTGAGGTGCTAGTGCCCGTATAGGGCGTGGGGGTTCAAGTCCCCCTCCGGACACAGAGAAGGAGCCCCGCGGCCGAGAGGCCGCGGGGCTCCTTTCGTCGTTCAGGGGTGCGGGGGCCGGGCGAGGGTCAGAGGACCTTCGCCACGGCCTCCCACAGCTGGTTGGCGCCGAGCACCACGAAGATCAGCGTGGTGATCCCGAGGGCGGCGTTGAGGTACCACTTGTTGGCCCACTCCCGGGGGATCCGGCGCCCGTTGTTGAGCCCGATGAGCGTGAGGGCCAGGAACGGCATGAAGAGCGAGCCGAGGACGCCGTAGGCGAGGATCAGCCCGATCGGGCGGCCGAGCAGGAGCAGCAGCATCGGCGGGAAGGTGAGCCAGATCAGGTAGAACTTGAAGTACTTCCCACCGACGCGGGTGTCCGGATGGCCCGAGCCCACACCGCGCATGTTGCCCCAGAAGTCGGCGAACATCAGCGAGACGCCGTTCCACACGCCGATGATCGAGGAGAAGGCGGCGGCCCAGAAACCGACGAGGAACCAGGTGCCGATGACGTCGCCGTAGCGCGCCTTGAGCACGTCGTAGAGATCGAGAAGGCCCTCGTCGCCCGCGCTGACGGCCGCACCCGCGGCGCGCACGACCTCCGCGCCCACGACGAGCATCGAGATGACGAAGACCCCGGTGAGGACGTAGGCCATGGTGTTGTCGATGCGCATGACGCGCATCCACTTGGGGGTGTACCAGCCCTTCTCCCGCAGCCAGTAGCCGTAGGCGGCCAGGGTGATGGTGCCGCCCACGCCACCGGCGAGGGCCATCGTGTAGATCAGGCCGCCCTCCGGGATGCGGGGGACCAGGCCGGTGAGCATCTCCGGCACGTTGGGCAGCGCGATGACCGCGAGCCCCACGACGGTGAAGAACATGATGCCGACCAGGGCGGCCGTGATCTTCTCGAAGACGGCGTAGCGGTTGAACCAGACCATGACGAAGCCGAGCAGACCCATGACGATCGCCCAGACGGTCAGCGGGACCTGGGGGAAGATGGCCGCGAGCGGCAAGGCCGTCGAGGACATGGCCGAGGCGCCGTAGACGAAGCCCCAGATCATGATGTAGGGCCCGAAGTACCAGGTCGTCCACCGACCGAGGCTCTTCCAGCCCTCGAAGATCGTGTAGCCGGTGGCCAGCGTGTAGCGGCCGGCCCCCTCGACGAGCACGATCTTGAGGATCACGCCGACGATCACCGCCCAGAGCAGGGTGTAGCCGTAGCGGGAGCCCGCCGCCAGCGTGGCGACCATGTCGGCCGCCCCCACGCCGGTGGCGGCGACCACGAGTCCGGGCCCCACCACCTTCCAGCGGGCCCGTGCCCCCTGGTCGTCGTCCACCAGATCTGCGTGTCCGTGCTTGCGCCCCGAGTCGTCGCTGGTCACAAGGGTCCTTCCGGGGTTGGGTCCGTGCGGTCCGTGGTGCGCGGGGGAGTCTACGCAGCGATCCGTCCATGGGCCCGCCGAAAACTCTCGACGCGGCGGCCCCGGCGTCGCTACTCTGCGAGAGATCGGCATGATCCTGTGCAGGGGACCAAGCCTCGTCGGCGTGAGGACAAGGTGGGTTCAACGATGACCGAGCACCCTGTGGGCGATTCCGGCTGGGCGGACGTGGAGCCGCACCAGAACGCCCTGATGAGTCTGCATGCGCGCGAGGAGGACGGCGCGGGTTTCGTGCCCGGCGTGCGGCGCATGGGCACCGGTCAGGCCCTGCATACGCTGGCCGAGGCCTCGCTCGACGACGTGCCCGTGTCGGCCCGCATCGGCACCCTCGGGGAGCTGGCCCGTGCCGGCTTCCCGGAGCTGGAGACGGCGGAGGCGCAGTACGTCGCCCTGGCCGAGTCGGTCGCGCAGGCGCGGACGGGCATCGACGCCCAGCAGCTGCTCGACGACGTCAAGGAGGCCGCGGGCGACGGCGTCCCCTTCTCCGCGCTGACCTCGGGCCGCTCGCTCGAGCACCACGAGGCCGCCTTCGTCGGCCAGGACGTCTGCAGCGTGCGCCGCGTGGTGACCGGCGGCCTGGCGGCGACGTGGGTGTTCTCGGAGTTCGAGACGAACGCGCCCTTCGAGAAGGTCGCCGACTGGGTCGACCCGCGCAGCTGGCCCCGGCGCGGTCCGATGCTGTTCAGGGGGATGGACCTCGTCGGCAGCGGGCGACCGGTCAGCCTGCCGGGGCCGCCGCGCTCGGAGGAGCACTGGCACGGGATCTTCCACGAGAAGGTGCAGATCGTGGGGCCGGTGAACACGCTGCTCCACTGCGACTTCTGGCGGGACGCCCGCGCCGCCGGCATGACCTACGACCTGGCCCTGAGTCTCGACGACCTGATCGAGGTCGATCGTGGCTTCCTCACGGTCAACGACCTGGGGCCGGTGCGCCGGGTCAAGGCCCTGAAGATCGTCGGCTTCCGGCAGAAGATCTGGGACCAGGTCACCACGCTGGTGCGCCCGTTCTGGACCGAATGGGTCCGGCGGGCGGTCGAGGGCGGCTCGAGCAGCCGCCCCGTGGAGACCCCCGGCCCGGGGCCGGCCGGGCCCGACCTGGACCCGGGCCGAGCCCCCGGCCACGACCGGCCCTCCGGCGGCCGCAACCTGTCCTGGCTGGAGCCGGCCGAGGACTGGATCCAGTTCGCCGCGGAGTCGAGCCGCACCTACGTGGACCTGCTGGACGACATGGCCGGCGCGGCCATGCAGCCCGACGTCCGCCCCGCCGACCTCCTCGGCCACCAGCGACGCATCTTCAACCAGCTGGCGCGCGACTGGTCCCAGGCCTGGGTGCACGGGATGGGCCTGCTCGGGCAGATCGCCGACGAGGGTCTGGAGCACGGCGTCGCCCCGCCCGACCGGTCCGGCGCGACCTTCACCGCCGCGGCGAGCGGCGTCCCCGGCCGGACGGTGCCCGCGGACCAGGCTGGGGCGGAGGGGACCACCGTGCCGCTGCTGGACCTGCGCCCGGACGACGCCCCCGCCGTCTCCGACCTGGTCTCGATCGAGGCGGGAGGCGCCCGCATCCCGGCCGCGAGCATCGCCGCCACGGTGACGCCGCTGGGGGAGGGGCACGCCGTGCGCCTGCGCGTCGACGGCACGTCCTGGTCGCCCGGGCTCTACGTCGGTGAGGTCGTGGCGCGGCCCGGTGCCGCGCCGGCCCCCGTGCAGCTCTACATCTCCCGGACCACCGAGGTCTGAGCGTGGTCGAGCTCGGCACGTCTGCGGAGTCCAGGCTGGACAGCCTGCTCGACCGCCTGCTCGGCTGGGCCGAGGTGTCCCTGCGCGCCGGCGACCTGGAGCAGGCGAGGGCCACCGCCGAGGAGGTGCGCGCCGTCGACCCCGGCAACGAGCGTGCCGTCGCGATCCTCCAACGGATCGCCGCGCGCCAGAGCGGACCGTGGGGGGAACGGGCCCTGATGACCCTGCTCTTCTCGGACCTCGTCGGCTCCACCCAGCTCTCCGAGCAGGTCGAGCCGGAGCAGTTGCGCGACCTGTTCGCGTTCTACCGGTCCGCCGTCGGAGACGCCGTCACCCGCTACGGCGGCTCGCTGGTGCAGTTCTACGGCGACGGCGTGCTGGCCGGATTCGGTTATCCCGAGGTGCACGAGGACGACGCCCGCCGGGCGGTCCTGGCCGGCCTCGACATGATCACGGCGATGCGTGATGCCCGGAGCGAGCTGGAGCGCCGGGTCGGGGCCTCGGCGGAGCTGCGTGTGGGCATCCACACCGGACGGGTCGTCATCACCGGCACCGGGGCGGACACCGACCTGCTCTCCCGCGACTCCATCCTCGGGGTCACACCCAACCTCGCGGCGCGGGTCCAGGGCGAGGGAGAGCCCGGGATGGTCGTGGTCAGCGACGTCACGCTCCAGCTCGTGGACGCCGACTTCTTCACCCGATCCCTCGGCGTGCGGCGGCTCAAGGGCATCACCCGCCCCGTGGAGATCTTCGCCGTCGAGCGTCCGCGCTACGCCGCGGCCCGGTTCACGGCCGACCGCTACCGGCAGTCGGGGCTCGTCGGCCGGGACGAGCCCGCCGCCCGGCTGCTGGTGGCCTGGGACGCCGTCCTCGCCCGCCCCGAGGACCAGGGTCGGGTGCTGGTCGTCGCGGGGGAGGCCGGGATCGGCAAGTCGCGGCTCGTCGTCGAGCTGCTCGACAAGGTCCAGACGACCGGAGGCACCGTGCTCGGCGCCGGCTGCCTGCCCTACTACTCCAACGTGCCGCTCTGGCCGGTGGCGCGCATGCTCGCCCGCACCGTCGCCGCGGAGCAGGGGACCTCGGACACCGCGCTGACGATCGAGGCGCTGGAGCGCCACCTCGGAGCGGCCGGGCTGGAGCCTGCAGCCTTCGTGCCCGTCCTCGGCCCGCTCCTCCAGCTGCCGCCGACGGCGTCCTACCCCGCCCTGGAGCTGGAGCCCAGCGCCCTGCTGGCTCTGACCCTGGAGCGTCTCGGCGACTGGTTGTCCGCGCTGGCCGGCCGGGCACCGTCCCTGCTCGTCGTCGAGGACCTGCACTGGGCCGACCCCTCCACGCTGGAGCTGCTGCACCTGCTCACCACCCGAGCGCCCGCCTCCCTGCTCACCGTCGCCACCACCCGCGACAGCGCCGTCGTGCCCGACCCCGAAGGGGCGGACCTGATCGAGCTCGGGCGGCTCGACGACGAGGCGGCCCTCCGCATCGTGGACAACCTCACCAGCGGTCAGGAGCTGCCGGCCGAGAGCCGCGAGGAGATCGTCGAGCAGGCCCAGGGCAACCCCCTCTTCGTCGAGGAGCTCACCCGTGCCTGCGTCACCGAGAACCGCACCGAGCCGATGCCGCTGCGCCTGCAGGAGCTCTTCACCTGGCGTCTCAAGGCCCCCGGCGTCGACCAGCGCGTCGTGCAGGTGGCCGCCACCGTCGGCCCGCTCTTCCGCGCCTCGGTCGTGTCGGCGGTGATCGGCGACGAGCAGGCCGTCGACGAGCAGCTCGGCTTCCTCGTGGACCAGGGGATCCTGGAGCCGACCCCGGCCGCGGGCGCCTACCGGTTCCGGCACGCCCTCATGCGCGACGCCGCCTACGAGATGCAGGTCCTGGACGTGCGCCAGCAGACGCACGCCGCCGTGGCAGACGTGATGGCCGGGATGGGCACCGAGCCAGCCATCGTCGCGACCCACCTCGACCTCGCGGGTCAGGAGGCGCGGGCGGCCCAGCTCTACATGGTCGCCGCCCAGGGCTCGCAGGCCGGCGGTGCCCACCAGGAGGCCACCCGCCTGGCCACCCGGGCGCTGGAGCTCTACGACCAGATGGAGCCCTCGGCCGAGCGGGACCTCGGCGAGCTCGGGGCCCGGATGCTGCGCATCCTCAGCGTCACCTCCCTGCGCGGCTACGCCGCTCCGGAGGTGCGCGCCGACCACGACCGGGCCGAGCTGCTGGCCTCCGAGCTCGGCGAGCGCCCCGAGGTGCTCGCCTCGATGTTCGCCATGTTCTCCTACCGGCTGACCAACGGGGACGCACGCACCGCCCTGGCCCTGGCGGACCGGATGCAGACGATGATCCGGTCGGCGGCGCTGGCCCCGATGTGGCCGGAGGTGGACGGCTGCTCGGGCTTCGCGCACCTCTACCTGGGGCACCTCGAGGACGCGAAGCGCTACTTCGTCCGGTCCGTGGACGGGCTGCGCGGCCGGCCTCCGGAGGAGGCGCTCGCCGCCGCCCTGTGGCCGCTGCCGAACGACCCGCTGGCGGCGGCCGAGGTCGGCCTCGCCTGCGTCGCGGCGCTGCAGGGCGACACCGCGGCGGTGGCGCGGCACGCCCGGCTCGCCGTCGACCACGCGGAGTCGCTGGGCTTCCCGCGCGGCCCCTTCACGGAGGGCTTCGTCAAGACCTACGTCGCGTGGACCCACCAGTTCCTGGGCGACCAGGAGGGCGCGGGCGCGGTGGCCCTCGAGGTGGTCGAGGTCGGCCGTCGGCACGGCTCGGCCTACTGGCAGGTCCTCGGCTCGGCCTACCTCCAGGGGCCGGCCGGCAGCGCCCCCGACCCCTCGCTGCTCACCGGGGTGGTCGAGAACCTGCGCCTGATGGGTCACGAGGCGTTCCTGGCGTCCATGCTCTCCTCGCTCGCCCGCACGGTGGCACGCAGCGGCGACGAGGCCGCGGCGTGCGAGCACCTCACGGAGGCGCTGCGCGTGGCCCACCGCACCGGCGAGCTCATCCACGTGCCCGAGCTGCTGAGGCACCGGGCCGCGCTGCTCGTCCGCGCCGGCGACCACGCAGCCGCCGCCGACGACCTGCGCGAGGCGCTGGCGCTCGCGTCCGAGCAGGCGGCCTGGGTGTCCCGGCTGCGCGCGGCGGTCGACCTCGCGGGGCTGCCCGAGCAGCACCGGCCCCCGGAGTGGCGCAGCCTGCTGGCCGATGCCAGGGCCGGCGTCCCGTCCACCTACGCGGCGCCCGAGACCGAGGGCGCGGACGAGCTGCTCGGCAGGTGACATGGGCCTGCCGCGTGTCGTCGTCCTCGGTGGCGGGATGGCGGGACTCACCACCGCCTGGGAGCTGAGCGCGGGCGACTGGCGCGAGCGCTACGCCTCGATCACCGTGCACCAGCGCGGCTGGCGCCTGGGCGGCAAGGGAGCGAGCAGCCGGGGCGAGCACGGGCGGATCGAGGAGCACGGGCTGCACGTCCTGCTCGGCTACTACGACGCGACCTTCCGCGTGCTGCGCGAGGTCTACGCCGAGCTGGACCGCGCCCGCACCGACCCCGGGTGCCCCCTCCTCGACTGGACGGACGCCCTCGTCCCCTCCGGGGACGTCGGCCTGGTGGACGTCTCCGGGCCCACGGCGCCCGAGCCCTTCGTCACCCGCTTCAGCCGCGACGGTCGGCTCCCCGGCGAGCCGGGCTCCGAGGACCGCCCGTTGCGCCCCGTCGACGTCGTGGTGCGCGGCCTGCGGCTGCTGGCGGACTTCCACGGGGCCGGGGTCGCCGACGGTCCCGTGGAGGTCTACCTCAGCACCTCGCCGCGGCCCCGGCCCGCCGGCGGTGCCGACCCCGCCGCCGCCCTGCGTGCGGGGCTGCTGACCACCCTGGCCGGGGCCGCGGTCACCCTGGAGCGCGTCACCGACGCCCTCGGGGCTCTGCCGTCCGCCTCCCTGCTCGGACCGGTGCGGGAGGTGCTCGAACTGGTGCGCGAGCAGCTGCGGGCCGCGACCCGTTCGAGCCCCGAGGCCTGGCGCACCACCGAGCTCGTCGACCTGGTCGCCACCGTCGTGCTGGGGCTGATCACCGACGGCCTGGTCGCGGAGGCCGACCTGTCGCGCATCGACCACCTGGACATGCGGGAGTGGCTGGCCCGGCACGGCGCGGCGGCAGCGACGCTGGACTCCCCGGTCGTGCGCGGAATGTACGACCTGGCGCTCGCCTACGAGGACGGCGACCGGACCCGTCCGCGCTTCGCCGCCGGGCTCGGCCTGCAGCTGGCGGCGCGGATGCTCCTGGACGCCAAGGGCGGGATCTTCTGGCGCATGCAGGCCGGGATGGGGGAGGTGGTCTTCGCCCCGCTCTACCAGGCGCTGGTCCGTCGGGGTGTGAGCTTCCGCTTCTTCTCCCGGCTCGACGAGGTCGCCCTCGACCCGGGCGGGCGCCGGATCGGCGAGATCCGCCTGACCCGGCAGGCGGACCTGGCGCCCGGCGTGGGGGACTACCAGCCGCTGGAGCGGCACGGCGGCCTGCCGTGCTGGCCCGCCCGTCCGCTCCTCGAGCAGCTCGACGGGGACCCCGGCCCCGATCTCGAGACGCTCCCGCTCTCCGGGCCGCCCCCGCCGGGGCGTGGCGTCACGGTCCTGCGCGACGGGGTTGACTTCGACGTGGCGGTCCTCGCCGTCTCGCTGGGCATGGTGCCGCACGTGGCGCCGGAGCTGGTCGAGCGCCTGCCCGCGTGGGGCCGGATGTGCCGCGAGGTGCGAACCGTGGCCACGATGTCGGCCCAGCTGTGGCTGGACGTCCCGGAGAGGGAGCTGGGCTGGCGCGGCCCGGACGGGGTGACCCTGAGCGGCTTCGGGGACACCTTCGACACCTGGGCCTCGATGAACCACCTGCTGCCCCGCGAGGAGTGGGCCGCCCCGGCGCCCCGCTCCCTGGCCTACCTGTGCGGCACCCTGCCCGACCAGCCCGACCACGAGACCGGGCTGCGGACCGTCCGGGAGACGCTCACCGGCTTCCTCGACAACGACGTGGGCACCCTGTGGCCGGCCGCGACGGGCCCGGACGGCTTCCGGTGGGACCTGCTGCACGACGACCTGGGACGGACCGGCCCGGACCGGATGGCGGCGCAGTACGTCCGCGCCAACCTCGATCCTTCCGACCGCTACGTCCTCTCCGTCCCGGGCAGCGGCGCCGCCCGCCTCGCTCCGGGCGGCACGGGCGTCGACAACCTCGTCGTCGCCGGCGACTGGACGGCCTGCGGGCTGGACGCCGGGTGCCTCGAGGCAGCGGTGCGCTCGGGAGTGCTGGCGGCGCGGGCCGTCGCGGAGCGCCCGGTCGGCCGAGGAGGAGACCGGTGAACGGGACCGCGGCCGACGTCTCCCGGCTGGCCCGGTCGGCGCTCGGCATGGCCGGGCAGGTCCAGGCCCTCGGTCTCGCCACGGCGGCCGCGGTCGCCGACCGCTGGCTCGGCGCGCTCGACCCGGCCCCCGGTCCGACCACCCACGCGGGACCGGCCGACCGCTGGGGAGACCTCCTCGGCGCGGTCGCCACCACCCCGACCGCCGACCGCCTCGTCCTCCCCGCCGCGGCCCCGGGGAACATCACCGGCGCCGAGCTCTGGGTGCACAACCCGACCGCCCGCCCCGTCGAGGTCGAGGTGCACGTGGGCCCGCTGACCTCGTCCACCGGAGGGACGCTGCCCACCGGGGCGGCCCGGGCGATGCCCGTCGGGGTCGCGCCCCGTGCCCCCCTCGTCGTGGCACCGGGCGGTGCCGCCCGGGTGCGTCTCGAGGTGGCGGTCCCCGAGGGCACGCCCGCGGGTCACCTGCACGGTGTGGTCACCTGCTCCGCCACGCCCCGGCAGGCCCTGCCCGTCGTGCTCGAGGTGCGTGCCGCGGGGGAGGCCGGCCCATGACCGCGACGACCGACCCGACCCCGCGCCTCGCCGCCTACGGCGAGACCGCCCGCCGCGCCGCCGCGGACTACCTGGCGCGCACGGACGCCAGCCCCTACCTGCTCGAACCCGCCGGCGACTACCTCGCCCGCAGCGGCAAGGGGCTCCGGCCGGCCCTGTGCCTGGCCACGAGCGAGGCCTTCGGCGGGTCGTCGACCGCGGCGCTGCCGTCCGCCGCGGCGATCGAGCTGCTCCACACCGCGATGCTCGTCCACGACGACGTGGAGGACGAGAGCGAGCTGCGCCGGGGATCGCCCACGCTGCACCTGCGCTACGGGCGCGCGAGCGCCATCAACGCCGGGGACGGTCTGGCCGTCGTCGCCCTGGGGGCCCTGCGCGACAACCAGGCGCTGTTCGGCAGCGACCTCGCGGGCCGGGTCTGGTCCGAGTTCGAGCTCATGGGACGCCGCACCGTGGAGGGCCAGGCCCGCGAGCTCGGGTGGCAGCGCGACAACGTCGTCGACCTGGGCCCGGAGGACTACCTCGACCTGATCCTGCAGAAGACCTGCTGGTACACCACCCTGCTGCCGCTCCGGGTGGGGGCCCTCGTCGGGTCCCAGGGCCGCGCCGACCTGTCGGCGCTCACCCGCTTCGGCTTCTACCTCGGCGCGGCCTTCCAGATCCGCGACGACGTCCTCAACCTCGTGGGGTCGACCGAGCACTACGGCAAGGAGGTCGCGGGGGACCTGCGCGAGGGCAAGCGCACGCTGATGCTCCTCCACCTGCTGGCCGCGGCGGCCCCCGCCGAGCGCGACCGGGTGGTCGGCCTCCTCGCCCTGCCGCAGGCCCGGCGCACGTCGGATCAGGTGGCCGACGTCCTGGACCTGATGCGCCGGCACGGGAGCATCGAGTTCGCGGAGGAGTTCGGACGGGGGATCGCACGGGCGGCGGCGGCCAGCTTCGAGGAGGCCTTCGGCCGCCTGCCTGACAGCTCCGCCAAGGACTTCGTGCGCGACCTCGTGCCCTACATGGTGCGACGCGACCGCTGAGCGGTCAGTCGCCCGCCGGGCCCAGCTGGAGCGTGGTGACGCAGGTGGGGCTTCCCGCCGTCGTGGACAGCGGCACCTCGCCGGTGCGCCCGTCCGTCGTGACCGCGAGCGTACCGCCGGCGATGCCGCGGGGCAGCCACAGCCCGGCGAAGCCGTTCGCCCCCGTGGCGCGCACGTCCTCCAGGACCACCTGCCCCGAGGCGTCCGTCACGGTGATCTCGAGCTCGTGGTCGACCAGCTCGCCCCGGCAGGTCGCCAGCGAGTGGTGGAAGCAGTCGTGCGTCCGCTCGGCGTAGGGCGCGACCGAGACGTAGAAGAGGTCCTCGGGCAACGGCACCGCCGTCTCACCGGTGTCGTCGCCGACCAGCACGACGTCCTCGCGCACGGAGGCCGTCATGGGCAGGGGCCGCTCGTCGGGGCGTGCCTCCAGCAGGTCGACGATCTCCCGGCCGCTCAGGCCGTCGAGGCCCAGCCCCTCGAGCAGCTCGTGGTCGACGCCGTTCTCCGCAGCGGCGGTCTGGGTCGCGGCCGGAGCGGGTGGGTCGGTCACCGCGCAGCCGGCACCCGGCATCACGAGGAGCAGGGACAGGACGGCTGCGGTGCGCGCGTGCACGGGGACGACCCTTCGTCGGCGGGGCGGACCCGTCCATACTACGCATCGTAGGAATAAGAGGTGGGCCCGCCCTCCCACGTGCCCCCGGGCGCCGGACGGGCCACACTGGGGGAGCAGGACACCGAGCACGCCAGCGAGAGGAGAGGGATCCCATGACCGGATCGCCGCAGCAGGACGGGTATGACGTGGTCGACCCCCGGGAGCTCGTCCCGGAGGACGACCGCGCGGACGAGCTCGAGGCGCCGCACGAGGTCCTTCCCGACGACGAGCGCGACGTCGACGACGCGGTGGAGAGCGAGGACGAGCGCCTCCTGCCCGACGACGAGCGCCCCGTGCCGGGCGGACCGGCGGACGACGCGGTCTGAGGCGAAGGCCCCGTCAGCGGCCCACGAAGGCCGCGCGGTGCAGCACCGCGTGCGAGGGCGTGATCCGCAGCGCGCCGTCGTCGTCGAGCTCGCCCGTGCCGTCGACCAGGAGGGTGTGACCGTCCGGCTCGCGGGGCGGCAGCAGCAGCGTGACCGCGGGCCGCTCGCCGACGACCCGACGGGCCGTGCGTCCGGGCTCGGCGACCACGACCGCGCCGGCGTCGAGGTGGAGCTCCACCTGGGCGACGTGGGGGCGCACGTCGCCCGACGTCAGCAGGTAGGCCACGTCGTGGCGCCCGAGCGCCTCCCCGAGGGCGGCCAGGTCGACCGGGATGCTCATGAGGCCATTCTGCCCGGCAGACTGGCCCCATGACCGCTGCCACCACCGGCCTGCTCCTCGCCGCCGGCGCCGGCCGCCGCTACGGCACGCCCAAGGCGCTCGTCGACACCGGTGACGGCCCGTGGGTGCTGCGGGCCGTCGAGACCCTGCTCGCGGGGGGCTGCACCGACGTCCTGGTCGTGACCGGGGCCGAGGCCGATCGGGTGGAGACGCTTCTGACGGACGGGGTCGACGACCGCGTCGCCGCCGTGCGGTGCGGCACGTGGGAGCAGGGGATGGGTGAGTCGCTGCGGTCCGGGCTGACCGCCCTCGCCACCCGGGGCCGCACGGTGCCGCACCGGGTGCTGGTCCACCTCGTGGACCTCCCGGACGTCGGGCCCGAGGTCGTGGCGCGCCTCCTGGCCGAGGCACCCGGGGCCGGGAGCGCGTTGGCACGGGCCGCCTACGAGGGGCGTCCCGGCCACCCGGTCCTGCTCGGCCGCGACCACTGGCAGGGTGTCCTGGACGCGTCGCGCGGGGACGCGGGGGCGCGTGCCTACCTGCGCCGTGCCACCCCGCTCCTCGTCGAGTGCGGCGACCTGGCCACCGGCGCCGACGTCGACGTGCCCGTCCGACCCTGACCCACCCTGCGCCGACCACGGGGCGGGGTGCCTAGACTCCGAGCATGAGCGCCGCCGACGTCCTCGCCGATCCCGCGTCCCTGAGCGCCGGGCTGGCCTCGACCGGCTACCTGGCCGACGAGGGCCTGGCCACGGTGGCGTGGCTGGCGCACGCGCTGCAGCGCCCGTTGCTCCTGGAGGGCGAGCCGGGCACGGGCAAGACCGCCCTGGCCGAGTCGCTGGCCTCGCTGCTCGACGTGCCGCTGGTGCGTCTGCAGTGCTACGAGGGGATCGAGGCGAGCCAGGCGCTCTACGACTGGGACTTCCCGCGCCAGATCCTGCACCTCCGCGCGGTCGAGACCGCCGCCGTCGCGGGTGGCGCGGCGCGCGCGCTGTCGGGCACGGACCTGGAGGCCGACCTCTTCGACGAGCGCTTCCTGCTCGCCCGCCCCGTGCTGCGGGCACTGCGCGAGGCGCCCTGCGTCCTGCTCGTCGACGAGGTGGACCGGGCCGACGACGAGTTCGAGGCCTTCCTGCTCGAGGTGCTCTCCACCTGGACCGTGACGATCCCCGAGCTGGGCACCGTCCGCGCGGGAACGCCGCCCTACGTCGTGCTCACGTCCAACCGCACCCGCGAGCTGCACGACGCGCTCAAGCGCCGCTGCCTCTACCACTGGATCGAGCACCCCGGCCTGGAGCGCGAGCTGGAGATCGTCCGGACCCGGCTGCCCGAGGTGGACGCGGCCCTCGCCGAGCAGGTCGTCGCCGTCGTGCACCGGCTGCGCGACGACGAGGGCCTGGTCAAGCCGCCCGGGGTGGCCGAGACGCTGGACTGGGCGCGTGCGCTGCACGCCCTCGGCGCCAGCCGGCTGGATCCCGAGACGGCCGCCCGCACGCTGGGCGCCGCGGTGAAGTACCGCGAGGACGCCGAGCGCGTGCGGGTGGCCCTGGACCGGGCGCTCACGCCCTGAGGGGTATGCCGTGAACACGGATCCACGGGTCGCGGAACCGCAGGCGGAGGGCTGGGAGATCGGCCAGTCGCTCGGCGGCTTCGCGCGCGCCTGCCGGGCTGCCGGGCTGCCCGTCACCGCCGACCGGGAGCGCACCTTCCTGTCGGCCTGCGCGGCGGTGGGGCTGCAGCGGCGCGAGGCCGTCTACTGGGCCGGGCGCGGGACGCTCTGCGCCTCGCCGGCGGACCTCGAGCCCTACGACCGTGTCTTCTCCGGCTGGTTCGGCGGCAGGCCGATGCACGGCGTCACCGCCCCGCCCGAGCAGCCGCGGGTGATCACGACCCAGGCCTCCCTCGACGAGCCCGGCGGCGGGGCGGGCGGGGAGGACGACGGCGAGATGGTCACCGCGGTGGCGTCCACGCAAGAGGTGCTGCGCCACCGTGACGTCGCCGGGCTGACGCCGGCCGAGAGGGCGGCGCTGCGCCGCCAGTTCGCCACGCTACGGCCGGCCACGCCCCTGCGTCGGGCTCGACGGCACACCCCCAGCGCGCACGGTGCGGTCGACGGACGCGCGACGGTCCGCACCCACCTGCGCAACCTCGGCGAGCCGTCCCGCATCCGCTTCCGGCGGCGCGCGACCCGCGCCCGGCGCGTGGTGCTGCTCGTCGACGTGAGCGGGTCGATGAGCGCCTACGCCGACTCGCTGCTGCGCCTGGCCCACCGCGTGGTCCAGTCGGCGCCCCGCACCACCGAGGTCTTCACGGTCGGGACGCGCCTCACGCACGTGACCCGGGCGTTGCGCGAGCGCGACGCGGACCGGGCGCTGCTGGCGGCGGGGGAGACGGTCCCCGACTGGTCCGGCGGCACCCGGCTCGGGCAGTCGCTGGCGGTCTTCCTGCAGCGCTGGGGGCGCCGCGGGATGGCGCGCGGTGCGGTCGTGGTGGTCTTCAGCGACGGCTGGGAGCGCGAGCACCCCGAGCTGCTCGGCGAGCAGATGCGCCGGCTGCGGGCGCTGGCGCACCGGGTGGTGTGGGTCAACCCGCACCGCGGCAAGGAGGGCTACCAGCCGGTGCAGGCGGGCATCGTGGCGTGCCTGCCGCACGTCGACGACTTCGTCGCCGGCCACTCGCTGGCGACCTTCCAGGAGGTACTCGACACGGTGGCGCGGGCCACCGGCACGGACGGGAGCGCACATGCGTGAGGTGCTGGACAAGCTGCTGGCGTGGTGGGACGAGGGTCACCCCGTCGCGATGGGGACCGTGGTCGGGACGTGGAAGTCGGCGCCCCGGCAGCCGGGGGCCGCCATGCTCGTCGGCCTCGACGGCGAGGCGGTGGGGTCGGTCTCCGGCGGCTGCGTGGAGGGCGCGGTCTATGAGCTGGGCCAGGAGGTCATCGCCTCCGGCACCCCCGTGCTGCAGCGCTACGGCGTCTCCGACGACGAGGCCATGGGCGTGGGACTGACCTGCGGCGGCATCCTCGACGTCTTCGTCGAGCGCGTCAGCCGCGAGGACTTCCCCGAGCTCGGGGAGGTCGCCGAGGACATCGCCGCTGGGCGGCCGGTCGCGGTCGTCACCGTGGTCGAGCACCCCGACCCGGCACTGCTCGGGCGGCACCTCGTGCTGCGCCCCGAGGGTGAGCCGACCGCGGGCAGCCTGGGCTCGGAGCGCCTGGACGCGGCCGTCTCCGACGACGCGCGCGGCATGCTGGCGCAGGGCCGCACGGCGACGCTCGAGTACGGCCCCGAGGGGGAGAGACGCGGCGAGGGCCTTCGGGTGTTCGTGGCCTCCTACGCGCCCCGGCCGCGCATGCTCGTCTTCGGCGCGATCGACTTCGCCGCCGCCGTGGCGCGCGTCGGATCCTTCCTGGGCTACCGCGTGACGGTGTGCGACGCCCGGCCCGTCTTCGCCACGCGGTCGCGCTTCCCGGAGGCCGACGAGGTCGTGGTCAGCTGGCCGCACCGCTACGTCGAGCAGGAGATCGCGGCCGGCCGCCTCGACGCGCGCACCGTCGCCTGCGTGCTGACCCACGACCCGAAGTTCGACGTGCCGCTGCTCGAGGTGCTCCTCGGCGAGGGCGCGCCGGACCTCGCCTACGTCGGGGCCATGGGGTCGCGGCGAACCCACGAGAACCGTCTGGAGCGGCTGCGCGAGGCCGGTCTGACCGACGAGCAGCTGGCGCGGCTGCGCAGCCCCATCGGGCTCGACCTGGGCGCCCGGACACCGGAGGAGACGGCGATCAGCATCGCCGCGGAGATCATCGCCGACCGGTGGGGCGGGGAGGGCGAGCCGCTGAGCCGGACCTCGGGCGCCATCCACCGGCACGGGGACTGAGACCCAGCACAAAACGCCTCGTCAACCCCTTGATCCGGGGGCGTCGACAGGCCAGGATGCGTAGGGACAACGACGTCCCTTTCCCGCTGGGAGGAACCAGATGACCCGTATCTCCGTGAAGGTCGACGGTGTGACCTACGAGGACGAGGTGGAACCCCGCACGCTCCTCGTGCACTACCTGAGAGAGACCCTGGGCAAGACCGGCACCGTGATCGGGTGCGACACCAGCAACTGCGGGGCGTGCACCGTCCACCTCGACGGCCGCAGCGTGAAGTCCTGCAACGTGCTGGCCGTCCAGGCGAACGGTTCGGAGGTGACCACCATCGAGGGTCTGGCCGTGGGCGAGACCCTCACCCCGGTGCAGGAGGCCTTCCGCGACTGCCACGCGCTGCAGTGCGGTTTCTGCACCCCGGGGATGATCATGCAGGCCACCGACCTGCTCAACGAGAACCCCTCGCCCGACGAGGACTACGTCCGTCAGCACATGGAGGGCAACCTCTGCCGCTGCACCGGCTACCACAACATCGTCAAGGCCGTCCTCCAGGCGGCCGGCGCCACCACGGGAGGGGAGCAGGCATGACCATCACCGAGGAGCCCGCCGTCACGCGCGAGGTCGGCCGCGACCGGCGTCGCAAGGAGGACCAGCGCCTCATCACCGGGCGCACCCGCTGGACCGACAACCTGCAGCTGCAGGGGATGCTGCACGTGGCCATGGTTCGCAGCCCCTACGCCCACGCCCGCATCACGCAGATCGACACGAGCGCAGCCCGGGAGTCGGCCGGCGTGATCGCCGTGCTGACCGGCCAGGACCTCAAGGACCACCAGGGTTCGCTGCCCTGCGCGTGGCCGATCACCGACGACCAGAAGTCCGCCCCGCACCCGGCCGTCGCCGTCGACCGCGTCGCCTTCGCCGGCGAGGTGGTCGCGGTCGTGGCGGCCCGCACCGCCGCGCAGGCCCGTGACGCCGCCGAGCTCGTCGACGTCGACTACGAGGAGCTGCCCGCGGTCGTCGACCTCAAGCAGGCCGCCGCCGACGAGGTGCTGGCGCACCCCGACCTCGGCACCAACGTCTCCGCGCGGTGGATCTTCGACTCCTCCGAGGCGGGCACCGGCGGTGACGTCGAGGAGGCGATCCGCGGCGCGGAGGTCCTCATCGAGCGCGAGTACCGCCAGCAGCGCCTCATCCCGTCGTTCATGGAGCCGCGCTCGGTCGTCGTGGACCCCACCGGCGAGCAGTTCGTCATGTGGTCGGCCACCCAGGTCCCGCACATCCTGCGGCTCATGCTCGCCCTCACCCTCGGCGTCCCCGAGTCCAAGGTGCGTGTCATCGCTCCGGACGTGGGCGGCGGCTTCGGGGGCAAGCTGCAGGTCACCCCCGAGGAGATCCTCACCTTCCTCGTGGCGCGCCACACGGGCCGTCCGTGCAAGTGGACCGAGACCCGCAGCGAGTCGCTGCTGGCTGCCCACCACGGCCGCGACCAGTGGCAGAAGCTCACCCTGGCGGCCCGGCGCGACGGCACCGTGACCGGTCTCAAGGTGGAGCTCCTCGCCGACATGGGCGCCTACCTGGGTCTGGTCACGCCCGGCGTGCCCATCCTCGGCGCGTTCATGTTCAACGCGATCTACAAGTTCCCGAGCTACCGCTTCGACTGCACCAACGTCTTCACCAACAAGACGTGGACCGACGCCTACCGCGGGGCCGGCCGACCGGAGGCCACCTTCGCGATCGAGCGCCTCATGGACGAGCTGGCGGCCGAGCTGGGCCGCGACCCGCTCGAGGTGCGCGAGCAGAACTGGATCAAGCACGAGGAGTTCCCGTTCACCACCGTGTGCGGTCTCGAGTACGACTCCGGCAACTACGAGGCCGCGACCGCGCGGGCCAAGGAGCTCTTCGGGTATGACGAGCTGCGGGCCGAGCAGGCCCGTCGCCGGGCCAACGGCGACCGGGTGCAGCTGGGCATCGGCATCTCGACCTTCACCGAGATGTGCGGCCTCGCGCCCAGCCGGGTGCTCGGCTCGCTCAACTACGGCGCGGGCGGCTGGGAGCACGCCTCGGTGCGGATGCTCCCCAGCGGCAAGGTCGAGGTCATCACCGGCTCCTCGGCCCACGGGCAGGGCCACGAGACCGCGTGGAGCCAGATCGTCGCCGACCAGCTCGGGGTGCCCTTCGAGGACGTCGAGGTGCTGCACGGCGACACCCAGATCAGCCACCGCGGTCTGGACACCTACGGCTCCCGCTCGCTCGTCGTCGGCGGCCAGGCCGTCATCGACGCGGCCAAGAAGGTCATCGAGAAGGCCAAGCCCCTCGCGGCCCACGTCCTCGAGGCCAACGTGGACGACCTGGAGTTCTCCGACGGCCGCTTCACGGTCCGGGGTGCGGGCTCCGGGCAGGAGGGCCTCAGGCTCACCGACCTGGCCCTCAGGGTCTTCGCCGCCCACGACCTGCCGGACGGCATGGAGCCCAGCCTCGACGCCGACGCGACCTTCGACCCGGTCAACTTCTCCTTCCCGCACGGCACCCACCTGTGCGCGATGGAGGTCGACACCGAGACCGGGCAGAGCACGATGCGGAAGTACGTCTGCGTCGACGACATCGGCAACGTCGTCAACCCGCTCATCGTCGACGGCCAGGTGCACGGCGGCCTCGTCCAGGGCATCGCGCAGGCGCTCTGGGAGGAGGCGGTCTACGACGACCAGGGCACCCTGGTGACCGGGTCGTTCGTCGACTACACGCTGCCGACCTCGGCCGACACGATCAGCTTCATCACCGACCGCACCGTCTCGCCGTCGACGACCAACGACCTGGGCGCCAAGGGCGTGGGCGAGGCGGGCTGCATCGCCTCCACCCCCGCCGTGGTCAACGCGATCGTCGACGCGGTCCGGCCGATGGGCGTCGACGACATCACCATGCCGTGCACCCCGGAGCGGGTGTGGCGCGCGATCCACCGGGGCGGCTCCGGGGGCGCGACCGAGGAGGCGGCGGCGCCGCACTTCGAGGCCGGCGAGCCCAACGCCGACCTGCCCGCCGACGACGGTGGCGATACCGACCCGATGCGCACGGAAGGAAGCCTGTAGATGATCCCCGCACAGTTCGACTACGTCGCGCCGGCGACGGTCCAGGAGGCGCTGGCCCTGCTGGCCGAGCACGGCGACGACGCCAAGGTGCTGGCGGGCGGGCAGTCCCTGCTCCCGGTCCTGCGGATGCGGCTCAACGCCCCCGGCGTGATCGTCGACATCTCGGGCATCTCCGAGCTGCGCTCGATCACCGACGAGGGCGACGCCATCCGCATCGGCGCCGCGTCCACCTACCAGGACGTGCTCGACTCGGCCCTCGTCAAGGAGCACCTGACGCTCCTGCACCAGGCCGTCTCCGAGGTCGCCGACCCGCAGATCCGCCACCGCGGGACCGTCTGCGGCGCGCTGGCGCACGCCGACCCCGCGGGCGACGTCGGTGCTCCCGTGCTGGCGCTCGACGCCCGCATGGTCATCTCGGGACCGGGCGGGGAGCGGACGGTGCCCGCCGCCGAGTTCTTCGTCGACATCTTCGAGACCGCGATCGGTGACGGCGAGCTGCTCACCTCGGTGGTGATCCCCAAGCACACCGGCTGGGGCAGCCACTACGAGAAGTTCGTCCGGGTCTCCCACCAGTGGGCCATCGTCGGCGTGGCCGCCGCGGTCCGCTCCGAGGGCGGCACGATCGCCGAGGCCCGGGTGGGGCTCACCAACATGGGATCCCGGCCGCTGCGGGCCAGCGCCGTCGAGCAGGCCCTGACCGGCCAGCCGGCGACGGAGGCGGCCGTCGCCGCGATCTGCGCCCGCGCCGGCGAGGGCACCGACCCGCCGTCCGACCTCAACGGCCAGGCCGACTACCGCCGTCACGTCGCCGGGGTGCTCACCCGCCGGGCCGTGCTGGCGGCCGCCGGTGGGGCGGGCTGATGGCGCTGCAGCTGGAGCACAGCTTCACCGTCGCGGCCCCTCCGGAGGAGACGTGGGCTCTGCTCACCGATCTCAAGACGGTCGGCGGGTGCTTCCCCGGCGCGACTGTGACGGAGGCCGACGCGCAGACGTTCGCGGGCAACGTCAAGGTCAAGCTCGGTCCCATCGCCGTCACCTACGACGGCAAGGGGAGCTTCGTCGAGCGCGACGACGAGGCGCACCGGGCCGTCATCGAGGGCACCGGCAAGGGTCTGCGCGGCCTGGGCAACGCCGGCGCGAAGGTGACGGTCCAGCTGGCCCCGGACGGCACCGGCACCCGCGCCGACGTGCTCACCGAGCTCAACATCACGGGCAAGCCCGCGCAGTTCGGCCGGGGCGTCATGCAGTCGGTCTCCGACAAGCTCCTCGCCCAGTTCGTCGCCTGCGTGGAGTCCAAGCTCACCGGAGAGCCCGACCGGTGACCGAGCAGCCACCTCCGGGCCTGGGCGAACCGCCCGGAGGTGGCGCCGCCGGCAGCCCGCCGCCCCTCGGGGCGGCGGGCGCGTCCGGCTGGGAGCGCGCCCGCTCCCGCTGCACGGCGTGCGGCAGCCAGGGGCTGCTCGACGAGGGCTACCTCTCGGACACCGGTGACGGGTCCAAGGGCTACGTCCGGTGGGTGGCGGGCGCCCGGGACACCAGCCTGTTCGGCGGTTTCGCCTCCGTGGGGGCGGCCAGGGTGCTCGTGCGGGCCTTCCGGTGCCGCGAGTGCAACCACCTGGAGCTCTTCGCCGAGGAGCGCGCCTGAGCGTGCGCCGACCCGGCCCCACGGCATACCCCGCGCCGGGCGCGCGCGGGATGTCTAGGCTGGCGGGCATGACTTCCACGCCGAGCGAGGACCTGACCACCACGGCCGAGGACGAGGCCGTCCGGATCTGCCGGGAGCTCATCCGGATCGACACGAGCAACTACGGCGACGGCAGCGGGCCGGGGGAACGGGCCGCGGCGGAGTACGTCATGGGCCTGCTCCAGGAGGTCGGGCTCGACCCGCAGCTCACCGAGTCCGAGCCGGGCCGCGCCAGCGTCGTGGTCCGCACCGAGGGGCGCGACCCGGGCCGCGGCGGCCTGGTGCTGCACGGGCACCTCGACGTCGTGCCGGCGGAGGCGTCCGACTGGTCCGTCGACCCGTTCGCCGCCGAGGAGCGCGACGGGATGATCTGGGGCCGCGGCGCGGTCGACATGAAGGACATGGACGCGATGCTCATCGCGACCCTGCGCCAGCTGGCCCGCTCCGGCGAGAAGCCGCCGCGCGACATCGTCTGGGCGTTCTTCGCCGACGAGGAGGCCGGTGGCGTCAAGGGCGCCGGGCACGTCGTCGCCGAGCACCCGGAGTGGTTCGAGGGCTGCACCGAGGCCATCTCCGAGGTCGGCGGCTTCTCCGTGACGCTGCCCGACGTGGCGACTGGTGCCCCCACCCGCGCCTACCTGCTGCAGACCGCCGAGAAGGGCATCGCCTGGCTCCGGCTGCACGCGCACGGGCGCGCGGGACACGGTTCGGTGCCCAACGACGAGAACGCCATCGTGCGCCTGGCCGAGGCCATCGCGCGCATCGACGCCCACCCGTGGCCGCGCACCTACATCGCCTCGGTCCGCGAGCTCTTCGACGGGGTGGCGCAGATCGTGGGCGATACCTGGTCGGAGGACTCCCCGGCCGACCTGCTGCAGCGCCTCGGCGGCGCCCGTCGCTTCGTCGAGGGCACGCTGCGCGACACCGCCAACTTCTCGATGCTGACCTCGGGCTACAAGCACAACGTCATCCCGCAGACCGCGAGCGCCTCGCTGGACTGCCGCTTCCTGCCCGGGCACGAGGACGAGCTGCTCGACACGATCCGCGAGCTGGCCGGCGAGCACGTCGAGGTCGAGATCGTCCACAAGGACGTCGCCCTCGAGGCCCCCTCCTCGGGCGAGCTGGTCGAGTCGATGAAGCGGGCGCTCCTCAAGGAGGACCCGGGCGCGCACGTGCTGCCCTACTGCCTCTCGGGCGGCACGGACAACAAGCACCTGTCGCGGCTGGGCATCACCGGCTACGGTTTCGCGCCGCTGCGGCTGCCCGAGGACCTCGACTTCGTCGGGATGTTCCACGGCGTCGACGAGCGGGTGCCGGTCGACTCCATCCGGTTCGGCACGCGCGTGCTGGGTCAGCTCGTCGCCGACTGCTGAGAGCGGGCCGCGGTCTGCCGCGCGGCTCAGGCCGTGCGGCGGACGCGGATGATCTTGCGGCGGAGGGTGGCCCGGCGGACCCCGCCCCAGAAGAGGGTCACCCGCACCAGCTCCCAGTGGCCGTACTCCGCGGCCTCGGTCAGGGCTGCGCGCACCTCGGCACGGCTGGCGTCGCGGGGGAAGCGCAGCTCCCGGAACTCGTACTCCACCATGGTGACGGACAGCATAGGCAACCTAGGCGTCGCGGGCACCGCCCCCGTGCCGCGCGCCGGGCTTTCACGCTAACGTCAGGGGCATGACCTCCGACCCCCGCGCTGCCCTGTCAGCCCTCGTCGCAGCCCTCGAGACGCACCTGGAGACCGCCGCGGTCCGGCGGGGTGAGGACGACCCCGCGGTCGTGGAGGCCTACGAGCGCGTCGCGGAGGCGTTCACCGCCTACGACGACGCCCTCCTGGACGCCTACGGCGAGGTCACGCCCCTCGAGGTCTACGACGAGGACCTGGTCGACGAGATCGACGACGAGGACGACGACGAGGACGACTTCGAGGAGGAGTTCGAGGACGACGAGGACTCCGACGACGTCGACGACGACCTTGAAGACGACGACGACACCGACGACCTCGAGGACGACGACGAGGACGAGACGGACGACCCATACCTCGGGCTGGACGACGAGGAGTTCGACGTCGACGAGAGCCCGAGGGGCTGACACGTGCGACTGGGTCTGTACTGCGGCTTCTGGGGCCAGGGCCGCGACGAGGAGAACCTTGCCCTCGCGCTGCGCGCCGACGCGCTCGGCGTGGACGTCGTCTGGGCGGCGGAGGCCTACGGGCCCGACGTCGTCAGCGTGCTCGCGTGGATCGGCGCGAAGACGGAGCAGATCGGTCTGGGTGCCGGCGTCATGCAGATCCCGGCTCGCACACCGGCGGCGACCGCGATGGCCGCGGCCGGGCTCGACAGCCTCTCCGGCGGTCGCTTCCGCCTGGGCCTGGGCGTCAGCGGTCCCCAGGTCTCGGAGGGCTGGCACGGGGTGCGCTTCGAGAAGCCGCTCGCGCGGACCCGGGAGTATACCGACGTCGTGCGGATGGCGCTCTCGCACCAGCCCGTCTCCTACCAGGGGGAGCACTTCACGCTCCCGCTGCCCGACGGGCCGGGCAAGGCCCTGCGGCTGACGTCGACCCACCGACGCCGCATCCCGATCTACCTCGCGGCGGTCGGGCCCAGGAACCTCGAGCTCGCCGGGGAGATCGCCGACGGCTGGCTGGGCGTCTTCGTGGCCCCGGACTACTTCGCCGAGCAGCGTGAGCACCTCGAGGCAGGCCTGGCGCGGCGCCCGGAGGCTCCGCCGGAGGCCTTCGACACCGCTGCCACCGTCGCGCTGGCCGTCGGGGACGACCTCGAGGAGTGCGCGCGCGTGGTCAGCCCCTATCCAACGCTCTACGTCGGCGGCATGGGCAGCCGCAAGCAGAACTTCTACAACCAGCTCGCGGTGCGGATGGGTTACGCCGAGGAGGCGGCCCGGGTGCAGGAGCTCTACCTCGACCGGCGGTGGGCGGAGGCTGCCGCGGCCCTGCCGCCGCAGTTCGTCGACGACACCTCCCTGCTGGGGGACGTCGACCGCGTCACCGAGCGCATGCGCCGCTACGCCGAGGCCGGCATCACCACCCTCACGGTCGCGCCGTGGGGCAAGGACGCCGCGTCCCGGATGGAGGCGCTCGAGGTGGCGGTCGAGGCGCACCGGCGGCTGGTCGCCGAGGGCGTCGTCGCCACCGGGCCCTCGGCCTGATGGCCGTCTGCGTCCTGCTGCGTCACGGCAGGACCAGCGCCAACGCCTCCGGCGTGCTCGCCGGCTGGGCCGAGGGCGTCGGCCTGGACGACACGGGCAAAGACCAGGCGGGTCGGGTCGGCAGGCGGCTCGCCCCCAGCGGCGTCGTCGCGGTCGTCACCAGCCCCCTGCAGCGCTGCCGCGAGACGTCGGCGGCCGTCCTCGCCCACCTGCCCGCCGACCGCGAGGTGCCGCTCCACGTGGAGGACGGCCTGGGGGAGGCGCGCTACGGCGCCTGGACCGGTCGGCCGCTGGCCGAGCTGGCCCAGGAGCCGCTGTGGCGCCGGGTGCAGGACGCCCCCTCGACCGTCACCTTTCCGGCGTCCGACGAGCACGAGCACGAGTCCATGACGGCGATGCAGCAGCGCGCGGTGGCCGCGGTGCGGGCATGGGACGAGCGGATGGAGCGCGAGCACGGTCCGGGGGCGGTGTGGGTGGCCGTCAGCCACGGCGACGTCATCAAGGCGGTCCTCGCGGACGCCCTGGCCGTGCCGCTCGACGAGTTCCAGCGGATCGTCGTCGACCCGGCGTCCCTGAGCATCGTCCACCGCACGCCGGCCAGGTCCTTCGTGCTGCGCACCAACGACACGGGGTCGGACCCCGTCGACCTCGCCCCGCTCGCCGCCCGGCTGGCCGCCGGGGGCGCCAATGGCGACGCGGAGGTCGGCGGGGGAGCGGGCACCCCCGGGCCGGCGTCCGGCGCGCCGTAGGGTTGACCCATGCCGCAGTCCGTCTTCGACCCGCCCGAGCGCTTCGTCGCCGGGAGCGTCGGCCCTCCCGGCCAGCGCACCTTCTTCCTCCAGGCGAGCGAGGGCGAGCGCCGCACCACCGTCTCGCTCGAGAAGGAGCAGGTCCGCCTGCTGGGGACCTCCCTCGAGGAGCTGCTCGACCAGGTCTCCCCGGTCGAGGGGTCGGCGCAGGCCGCCGAGCAGTTCGTGGACACGGCCCCGCTCGACACCCCCTTCGACGACGACTTCCGGGTGCAGCGGCTCTCCGTCGCCTGGGAGCCGACCAGGCAGCGGGTGGTGCTGGAGGCGCACGACCGCCCTGACACCGAGGAGCTCCTCGACCTGGACCCGGAGCAGGACTGGCCCTGGACCGGGCTGCCGCCGCAGTCGCTGGTGGTCGTCCTGGAGCCGGCCCGGGCGCGGGCCTTCGCGATCCGGTGCGCCGCCTCGCTCGAGGGCGGTCGCCCCTCCTGCCCGTTCTGCGGCCAGCCGCTGGACCCGCGCGGGCACATCTGCCCGCGGGCCAACGGCTACCGGCGCTGACCCGGGCGCGGCCGTGACCGGGCTCCTGGACGACGACGGGGCGCTGGAGGTCCTGCGCACCGCCCGGATCGAGCCGGTCGGGGTGCTCACCGAAGCCTCCAACCTCACGCTGCTCGTCGACCTGCACGACGCCGACGACCGCCCGACCGGCCACCGCGCCGTCTACAAGCCGGTGCGGGGCGAGCGTCCCCTGCGCGACTTCCCGCCCGGCACCCTCGCCGCCCGGGAGGTCGCGGCCTACCTCGTGTCGCGCGCCGGCGGCTGGGACCTGGTCCCGCCGACCGTGCTGCGCGAGGACGCCCCGCTCGGCCGGGGGTCGCTGCAGTGGTGGGTGACGCAGCCCGAGGAGCGGCTGGCCGACCCCTCCGCCGACCTCGTCGAGGTGCTCGCGCCCGAGACCGTGACCGACCGCTGGCTCGCGGTCGTCTCCGGCACCGGACCGGAGGGCGAGGACGTCGTCGTCGCGCACGCGGACGACCCGCAGCTGCGTTCCCTCGCCGTGCTCGACGCGGTGCTCAACAACGCCGACCGCAAGGCGGCCCACCTCGCCCTCGACGTCGCCGGGCGCCTCCGTGGCTTCGACCACGGCCTGTGCCTCCACGTCGAGGACAAGCTGCGCACCGTGCTCTGGGGATGGGCGGGGGCCCCGCTGCGCCCGGAGGACGCCCGCGCCCTCGAGGCCCTGCTCACCGCCCTCGAGGACGGTGGTGGAGCGGAGGCGGGCGGTGGTCTCCTCGCGGGGTTGGTGGAGCCCGGGGAGCTGGAGGCCCTGCGGGCGCGTGCCCACGGGCTGCTCGCCGCAGGAGCCATGCCGCTGCCTCCGGTCGACCGCTACCCGCTGCCCTGGCCGCTCTGGTAGCGGGACGCGGGTCGGGAGGATGCCGACGCGGCGTCTAGGCTGGTCCGTCGTGAAGACCTGGTCCCCTGTCGAGATCCCCACCCTTCCCCTCGAGCAGCGCGGCGGGCCCCTGACCGTCCACGACACCGCCACCGGTGCGCGGGTGCGCACCCGCGCCAGCGACGGCACGGCGCGCCTCTACGTGTGCGGCATCACCCCCTACGACGCGACCCACATGGGGCACGCGGCCACCTACGTGACCTTCGACCTGCTCCAGCGGGTGTGGCGCGACAGCGGCCTCCGGGTCCGCTACGTCCAGAACGTCACCGACGTCGACGAGCCCCTGCTCGAGCGCGCCGAGCGTGACGGCGTCGACTGGCGCGAGCTGGCCACGAGCCAGATCGACCTCTTCTTCTCCGACATGGAGGCGCTGCGCGTCATCCCTCCGGACCACTACGTGGGCGCCGTCGAGGGCATCCCGGACGACGTCGCCGCGGTCGAGCAGCTGCTGGCCGACGGCACCGCCTACCCCGTCCCGGTGCCCGAGGACGAGGAGACCGTCGAGGGAGCGGGCCGCGTCGACTACTACCTGGACCTCTCGGCCCAGCCCAGCTTCGGCTCGGTGTCCGGCTGGAGCCGACCGCAGATGATGGAGGTCTTCGCCGACCGGGGCGGCGACCCCGACCGCTCCGGCAAGCGCGACGAGCTGGACCCGCTGCTGTGGCGCGCGGGCCGGGTCGGCGAGCCCCACTGGGACGGCGGGTCCCTCGGCCGGGGCCGTCCGGGCTGGCACATCGAGTGCTCGACGATCGCGCAGCGCTACCTCGGCACCGGCTTCGACGTCCAGGGCGGCGGCTCGGACCTGATCTTCCCCCATCACGAGATGAGCGCGGTCCAGGCGGTCGCGCTCCAGGGTGGCTCGCCCTTCGCGCAGGCCTACGTGCACCAGGCGATGGTCGCCTACGAGGGCGAGAAGATGAGCAAGTCCAAGGGCAACCTGGTGCTCGTGTCGACGCTGCGCGCCGAGGGCGTCGACCCGATGGCGATCCGGCTCGTGCTGCTCGACCAGCACTACCGCACGGAGTGGGAGTGGACCGCCGACCTGCTCGAGCGGGCCCAGGAGCGCCTGCGGGTCTGGCGGGAGGCGGCCTCGCGGGCGACCGCCGCCTATCCCGCCGAGCTCGGCGCCCAGACGGTGGCCCGGATGCGGGCGGCGCTGGCCGACGACCTGGGCAGCCCGCGGGCGCTGGCCGAGGTCGACGCCTGGGCCGCCGCCGTGCTCGAGGGGCAGCAGGCCTCCACCCTCGTGCCGGACGCGGTCGACGCCCTCCTCGGCGTCAGGCTGTAGCGGAGGCGCTGCCGCCCGCCGACCGGGCGAGCGCGGTGAGCTGCTCGGGGTCGAGCCCCTGGAGCGTGGGCACCTGGACCGCGAGGTCCATCTCGGGCACCGGGACGATGTGCGGCACGACGACCGTCGGCACCCCGGCGGCGGTCGCGGACGCCGCGCCGGTGGGGGAGTCCTCGACGGCCAGGCAGTCGGCCGGGTCGACGCCCAGCCGGCGGGCCGCCTCGAGGTAGGGGTCCGGGTGCGGCTTGCCGCGCCCGACCTGGTCGCCCGTGACGACGGTGGTGAAGGTGCCCGCCGGAAGCCGGTCGACGAGCACCTGCGCCAGGTCCGTCCAGGACATCGTCACGAGGGCCGAGGGCACGCCGAGCCGTTCGAAGGCCGTGAGCAGCTCGGCCGCACCGGGCCGCCAGGGCAGCGCGTCGCGCATCCGCCGGATCACGCCGTCCAGCAGCTGCTGCACGACCTCCTCGGGGGTGCCCGTGACGGGGGTGCGCTCGAGGATGATCCGGGCCGAGACGAGCAGGTCGTTGCCGACCAGCTCCAGGGCGTCCTCGTGCCGCCAGACGCCGCCCGCGGCGGCCACCAGCGCCTCCTCCTCCGCCATCCAGTAGGGCTCGGAGTCGACGATGGTGCCGTCCATGTCCCAGAGGACGGCGGCGGGCAGGGACGGGCGGTCGGCGGGCTGGCTCGGCACGGCCCCACGGTAGCCGCCGGAGACGTAGGGTGAGCACGTGCGGTCCGCAGCAGCGGTCCGACGTCGCGGCAGGAAGGGAAGCATGATCGAGCTGCGTGAGACCGGTGAGCTGCGCGACCCCGTGGTGATCGCGGCCTTCGAGGGCTGGAACGACGCGGGGGAGAGCGCCTCGGCCCTGGTCGAGCACCTCGCCACGGTCTGGAACGCCGAGGTCGTCGCCGCTGTGGACCCGGAGGACTACTACGACTTCCAGGTCAACCGACCGCAGACGGTCCGCGTCGACGGGCGTCGCACGGTGCGCTGGCCCACGACCCGCATCCTCCTCGCGCAGGACACCCCGATGGGGCGCGACGTGCTGCTCGTCATGGGCATCGAGCCCTCCGTCCGCTGGCGCTCCTTCGCCGGCGACATCCTGGGGTATGCCGTGCACCAGGGTGCGCAGATGATGGTCCTCCTCGGAGCCCTCCTCGCCGACGTCCCCCACACCCGGCCCATCCCGGTGAGCGTGAGCTCGGACGACCCCGACCTGCTGGCCAGCCTCGAGGGCATCGAGCCCAGCACCTACGAGGGCCCGACCGGCATCGTGGGGGTGCTCGCCGACGAGGCCCAGCACGTCGACCTGCCCGTCCTCTCGTGCTGGGCGGCCGTGCCGCACTACGCCGGCGGCCCGCCGTCGCCGAAGGCCTCGCTGGCCCTGCTGGGCCGCGTCGAGGAGCTGCTCGACTGCGTCATCGACGACAGCGCCCTGGCCGAGGAGGCCCGGGCGTGGGAGCACGGCGTTGACGAGCTCGCCGCGACCGACGACGAGGTGGCGGAGTACGTCCGTCAGCTCGAGGACGCCCAGGACACCGTCGAGCTGCCCGAGGCCTCCGGCGACGCCATCGCCCGGGAGTTCGAGCGCTACCTGCGCCGCCGCAACGACGGCACCACCAGCAGCTGAGGCGGGCGGCGCCCGCGCGCCGACGAGGTCGGCCACGGCACCCCCGAGCTGGGTCAGTCGACGTCAGCGGTGCGGGGGTCGGGACGCCCGGTGGAGCGCGGGTCCAGCGCCCGCAGGGTCGCGTCCTCGGGCAGCGGGGGCGGCGTGCCGCCCCACGCCGGGCAGAGGGCCCGGTGCGCGCACCAGGAGCAGATCCGCCCGGGCCGGGCCCGCCAGTCGCCGGTCGTCGCGGCCTGCTCGATCGCGGCCCACAGCGCCCGGATCTTGCGCTCGGTCGCGAGCAGCTCGTCCTCGGTGGGGTCGATCCACAGCACCTGACCGTCGCTGAGGTAGACCAGCTGCAGCCGCGAGGGCATCACGCCGCGGCTGCGCCACAGCGCCAGCGCGTAGAACTTCAGCTGGAAGAGCGCCCGCGCCTCGAAGGTCTCCGACGGCGCCCGACCGGTCTTGTAGTCGACGACCCGCAGCCGTCCGTCGGGTGCCTCGTCGAGCCGGTCGACGTAGCCGCGGATCGTCAGCTCGCCCACCTGCGCCTCGACGTAGAGCTCGCGCTCGGCGGGCTCCAGCACGGTCGGGTCCTCGAGGGTGAACCACCGCTCGACGAAGGCCGCGGCCTGCTCGAACCAGTCCTCCACCGTGACGCTGCCGTCGTCGGCGTAGGGGAGGAGGTCGGCGAGCGAGGGCTCCTGCTCGACCATGCGGGCCCACGCCTCGGGCAGCAGCGCCGTGGCGTTGGCGGTGGTGCGCTCCGCCGCGGGCAGGTCGAAGAGCCGCTCGAGGACGGCGTGGACGAGGGACCCGCGCGCGGCGGCGGGGCTCGGGGGCTCGGGCAGCCGGTCGACGACCCGGAAGCGGTAGAGCATCGGGCACTGCAGGAAGTCGGCCGCCCGCGACGGTGAGAGGGCGGGCTGCATGAGCGGAACCCTACGTGGGGGCGCCGACAGCACCGTCACGGCATAGGCTCGGGGCACCATGACGACGAGCAACGGCTGGCGCATCGGGAGCCTCTCCGGCGTCCCCGTCTTCCTGGGGCGGAGCTGGGTCCTCGTCGCCGTGCTCATCGTGCTGCTCTTCGGGCCCACGGTCGAGGCGGTGCTGGGGCTGGGCGGCTTCTGGTCATCGGTCGTCGCGCTGATCTTCGCCGTCCTCCTGCTCGTCTCGGTCCTCACCCACGAGGCCGCCCACGCGCTCGTGGCCCAGCGGGTCGGCTTCGGGGTCTCCCGGGTGGTCGCCGACTTCTGGGGCGGGCACACCGCGCACGACGCGGCCGGCGTCACCCCGGGACGCAGTGCGGCGGTCGCGGCCGTCGGACCGCTCGCCAACGGGCTGCTGGCACTGGCGGGCTGGGGACTGATGGCGGTGCTCGACGGGGGAGTGCCGCTGCTGCTGGCCTACGCCTTCACCTGGGCGAACGCCTTCGTCGCACTGTTCAACCTGGTCCCGGGGCTGCCCCTCGACGGCGGCTTCCTCCTCGAGGCGGCGGTATGGCGTGCCACGGGCGACCGCAGCACCGCCACCTGGGCGGCCGGCTGGGCCGGGCGGGTGGTGGCCGTGCTCCTGGTGGCGTGGGCGGTCAGCCCGGTGCTGCTGGAGGGGCAGCGGATCGGGATCGGCCGCCTCGCCTGGGTGGTGGTGATCGCCTTCTTCCTGTGGCAGGGCGCCTCGTCGGCCATCACAGCCGGACGGCACGGTCGGGCCGCCTCGCGGCTGCGCGTCGGCGACGTCGCCCGGCCGGTCGGGGTGGTCCCCCCGGACGCACCCGTCGGATCCGTCCGCTGGGCCGACGCCGCGGTGTGGGTCGTCCGGCGACCGGGGGAGACCCCGGACGGGCTGGTCCACCCGGGCGCGCTGGAGAAGGTGCCCGCCGACGAGCGCGCCCACGCCCCGGTCTTCTCCGTCGCGGTGCGGATGCCGATCGGGTGGGCGCTGCCGCTCGGTCCGGACGCGTCGTTCGACCGGGTGCTGGAGGTCATGAGGACGACCGGTGCGGGCATCGTCTGCCTCCTCGACGAGGAGGGTGCTCCGTGGGGCGCGGTCGCCGCCACCGACCTGGACCGGGGAGGGCGCACCGCGTCACGCTCGTAGACTGACCCGGTGACTCCCCCCGCGACCGGCGCCGACCTGCGTCGAGGCCCCTTCCGCCCCGGCGACCGTGTGCAGCTGACCGACCCCAAGGGCCGGCTGCACACCATCACCCTCGAGCCGGGGAAGAACTTCCACACCCACCGGGGGCACGTCCGGCACGACGATCTCATCGGGGCTCCCGACGGCACCGTCGTCGCCCACTCCTCGGGCGTGGAGTACCTCGCCCTGCGCCCGCTGCTCTCGGACTACGTGCTCTCGATGCCGCGCGGCGCCCAGGTCGTCTACCCCAAGGACGCGGGGCAGATCGTCACCTACGCCGACATCTTCCCCGGCGCGACGGTCGTCGAGGCCGGCGTCGGGTCGGGCGCACTCTCCCTCTCGCTGCTGCGCGCCGTGGGCGACGAGGGCCGGCTGCTCAGCTTCGAGCGACGGGCCGACTTCGCCGAGATCGCGCAGGCCAACGCCCACGCCTTCTTCGGCCAGGAGCACCCGGCGTGGACGGTGACGGTCGGCGACCTCGTCCAGGAGCTGCCGCGCGCCGTCGAGCCCGGCACGGTCGACCGCGTCGTCCTCGACATGCTCGCGCCCTGGGAGTGCCTCGACGTCGTCGCAGACGCGCTGGTGCCCGGCGGCGTGCTGATCTGCTACGTCGCGACCACGACCCAGCTCTCCCGGGTGGCCGAGACGGCCCGTCGGGCCGGAGGCTGGACCGAGCCGCAGGCGTGGGAGTCGCTCGTGCGGGGCTGGCACCTGGAGGGACTGGCCGTGCGGCCGGAGCACCGGATGCACGGGCACACCGGCTTCCTGATCACCCTGCGCCGGCTGGCGCCGGGCGTCGACGCCCACCTCCGCAAGAAGCGGCCCGCCCCGGGGGCCTACGGCGAGGACTACACGCCGGTGGTCGAGGAGGAGTGGAGCCCCGAGGACCTGGGGGAGCGCCCGGTGTCCGACAAGCGTCTGCGTCGCACCGCCCGCGAGGCCCGGGCGACCGCGGACCGACGCGACGGTGGCCTGCCGGACGAGGGCGGGGCGTCCTAGTCCGCTGCTCCCGAGGCCTGACGCGGCAGACCCTTCTCGGACACCACCCTCCTGACGGCGCTCCGGCAGTCGGCTGCCCGGCGTGCACCCAGGGTGCCCAGGTGTGACGGACTTGACCTTTTCTTGACGTTTTCCTGACCAAAACCTGACCAGACAAAGACCCATTCCTGGGAGTTCCCTGCGTAGGTTCAGGATCGTCCCCGCGGTTCGATCCGCACCCGCGGGCGCGACGGACTCAAGGTCGAGGCCGTCGCCCCGTCCTGCCCCCCGGGCTCTCGGGTGCTGTTGTGCCGCATCGCATATCAAGGAGCAACACACGATGCGACGTACCCCTTTGCTGGGCGCCGGACTCGGCGTCCCGCTCACGCTCGCGCTGCTCGTCCCGGGAGGCGCCGTTGCCGTCCCGGAGGCGGCAGCGCCGGCCGAGCCCAGCAGCAGCTTCTGGTTGACCCAACCCAGCTCGGCCCCGGCCGAGCAGGTCGCGGTCGACTTCCTGCGCCTCAAGGCCGCGGACTACGGCGTGGCCGGAGCCGACCTGGCCGGTCTGGAGGTGCTGTCCCAGCACACCTCCGGTCACAACGGCGTGACCTACGTCAACCTGGTGCAGACCTACCAGGGCCGCCAGGTCCTCGGCGCCGTCGCCACGGTCAGCGTCACCAAGACCGGCGAGGTGCTGCACGTGGCGCAGTCCCTGGTCGGCGGTCTGCGCGAGGCCACGGGCAGCCGTGACCTCGACGCAGCGGGCGCCCTCGAGGCCGCCGCGGAGGAGCTCGACCTGAGCACCGCGGACGCGACCGTCGAGTCACGCCGCGCCGACGCCGAGCAGGCCACGGTGCTGTCCTCGCCGGCCGCCCGGGAGGACATCGACGCCCGCCTGGTCTGGCAGCCGACCGACGAGGGACTGCGCCTCGCCTGGGAGCTCGTCATCGACGACGCGGACTCGCCCTCCCTCTACCAGGTCACCGTCGACGCCGAGTCGGGGGAGGCCCTCCACGTCGAGGACTGGACCCACCAGCACACCGCCGGTGACTTCGCCCACCTCGCCCGTTCGCCGCAGGCGTTCGGCACCGGTGTCGCGGCCGCGGCCACGTCCACGACTCCCACGCTGAAGACCCCGACGCCCGCCGTCGACGGCTCCAGCTACCGCGTGGTGGCCTTCCCGAAGGAGAGCCCCAACGACGGCGACCGCGAGCTGGTCGAGAACCCCGCCGATGCCTACAGCTCGCCCTTCGGCTGGCACGACACCGACGGCGTCGCCGGCCCGGAGCACACGTCGACCCGGGGCAACAACGTGTGGGCCTACACCGACCAGGACGCCAACAACCAGCCCGACCCGGACGGGTCGCCCGACGGTGGCGCCGGTCTCGACTTCGACTTCGAGATGGACCTGGGTGAGCACGCCCAGGACTACCGCGACGCGGCCGTGACCAACCTGTTCTACGCGAACAACATGATCCACGACATCCTCTACCGCTACGGCTTCGACGAGGCGTCGGGCAACTTCCAGGCCATGAACTACACCGGCCAGGGCACGGGCGGCGACTACGTCCGGGCGGAGGCGGCAGACGGCGCCGGCACCAACAACGCCAACTTCTCCACCCCGGCCGCCGACGGCAGCCCGCCGCGGATGCAGATGTACCTGTGGCCCGGCACCCAGTTCGGCAGGCCCAGCGGGTTCACGCTCGGCACCGGCACGGACGCCGTGACCTACGAGGCGAACTACGCCCGCTTCACCCCGCCCGCGACCAACGCCGGACTCCCGGGCACAGCGGTCGTTGTCGACAACGCCTGCACCGCTTTCGCGGCTCCTGGCGCGATCGTCGTCACGGCCAACGGCGGCTCCTGCAACAACGCCGTCAAGGTCAGGAACGCCGAGGACGGTGGCGCCGTCGCGGTCGTCATCACGCACACCGGGACGGGGGCCGCCCCGATCCTCACCGCCACCATGGACCAGCAGGTCGGCATCCCGGCCGTCTCGGTCAGCCAGGCCGACGGCGACGCCATCCGTGCCCGGATCGCCGGCGGCACCACCGCCGCGTCGGTGCACAAGATCTCCTCGCACCCGGGCATCCGCGACGGTGACCTGGAGAACGGCATCATCATCCACGAGTACGGCCACGGCGTCTCCAACCGCCTGACCGGTGGTCTCAACATCAACTGCCTGGGTGGGCAGGAGCAGATGGGTGAGGGCTGGAGCGACTACCTGGCCATCACCATGCTCATGGACCCGGCGCTCGACAAGCCGGAGGAGGCGCGCGGCATGGGCCCGTACGCCCTCTTCCAGCCCGACCGCCACGGTGCCGGCATCCGTCCCGCGCCCTACTCGCGCAACATGGACATCCAGCCGTTCACCTACGACCGCATCAAGACCAACGGCTGGGTCACCGGCGGCTCGCTGGCCGCGCCGCACGGCATCGGTCACGCGTGGGCGTCGATCCTGTGGGACCTCAACTGGGACCTCATCGACAAGCACGGCTTCGAGGCGGACATCTACTCCCCGTGGAACACCGCCGGCAACACCCGCGCGCTGCAGTACGTCATGGACGGCATGAAGATGCAGGGCTGCAACCCTGGCTTCGTCGCCGGCCGCAACGGCATCATCGCCGCCTCCGAGGCCCTCGGTGGTGAGGACACCTGCAACATCTGGGCGACCTTCGCCCGCCGTGGTGTCGGCTACAGCGCCATCCAGGGCGGCACCGGCCGCGACGACAACTTCGAGGCCTTCGACGTGCCGCCGACCTGCAAGGCGCCGGGTGCCGGCGTCAAGGGCGGTGCCTTCTCGGCCGACAAGCTCAACACGGTCGTCGCGGGTGACACCGCGCCGATCAAGTTCTCCATCAACGGCAACAAGGGCCTGGACATCCTCCGTGGCGCCCACAGCCCCTCGAGCCAGGAGATCGACTGCGGCACCCTGGAGCCCGAGCAGTACGCCCTCACCTACCCGACGGACACGACGGGCAACCGTGGGCTGACCTACTCCAAGGGCAACGACCTCTACCACTACAACTGGAAGACGGACGCGTCCTGGGGTGGCACCTGCCGCCAGCTGATCATCACGCTGGAGGACGGCACGCAGCACCGGGCCAACTTCCAGTTCCTGGAGGGCTGACCCAGCACCACCTCGCACAGCAGGAGGGCCCCCGCCACGCACCGTGGCGGGGGCCCTCCCCGTTGTCGGCGGGCGGGGATCAGGGACCGGAGACCTCGACGAGGACGACGAGCACCGAGCCGTCGGTCGCCTCGGCGGTGAGGCTGGCGCGGCCGGGCGCGGACGCGCGGAGCTCCCACTCCGCATACCCCGGGTCGGCGAAGTGCTGGACCGGCACGAGCTCCAGGACGGCGGGGACGTCGACCTGCGGCTGGGCGTCCAGGAAGGGCGGGGAGAGGCGGAGCACGGCGTCCTCCCCGGTCCGCAGCCGCAGCAGAGAGCCGCTGGCGGACTCGGTGACGATCGCGCCGGCACCGAGGACCGGGGCGTCGGTGCCCCCGTTGGTCCCGGCACCGGTGCTCCCCGTGGCGTCGCCGGTCCCGATGGCCGTGCTTCCGGGGCTGTTCTCGGGGTCCATGGTGGCTCCGCTCGTCGGGGCTGCCGGTGCGCTCGTGGCGGGCGCGGCGGGGTCGTCGTCGACCTCGCAGCCGGTCAGCAGGATGCTGGTCAGGGCGGCGGGGAGCACCAGTGCGCCCCACGTCCGGGTACGTCTCATACGCTGGGAATGTAGCCGACCACAGGTCAGGAGGACCGGTGACGTCACAGACCCCCAGCACCAGCCCCGGTGAGCGCCCCTTCCGGGAGCGCCACCTCGAGGAGCAGGTGCGCACCCTGACCTCCCGGGTCGGTGAGCTCAAGGCGCACAACGACCAGCTCGCCGACACCCTGCGCACCGCCCGGTCCCAGATCATGGGGCTGCGCGAGGACCTCGACGCGATGGCCAGCCCGCCGCTGACCTTCGGACAGGTGATCCGGCTCGTGGGGGACGGGACCGTCGACCTGGCCGTCGCCGGGCGGCGGGTGCGCACGCACGTCTCCTCCGAGGTCGACACCGCAGAGCTGCTGCCGGGCCGCGAGGTCCTGCTCAACGAGGCCCAGGCGGTCGTGGCCGTGGCCGGCTACGAGCGCTCCGGCGACGTCGTGATCGCCAAGGAGGTCCTCGACCAGGACCGCGTCGTCGTCATCGTGCGGGGCGAGGACGAGCGGGTGTGCAAGGTCGCCGGCTCGCTGCGCGAGGAGAAGATCCGCCTGGGCGACGGGCTGCTCCTGGACACGCGCAGCGGCTTCGTCACCGAGCGCATCCCGCGCCCGGAGGTCTCCGAGCTCGTCCTGGAGGAGGTGCCCGACATCTCCTACGACGACATCGGCGGGCTCACCGGGCAGATCGAGCAGATCCGCGACGCCGTGGAGCTGCCCTTCCTGCACGCCGACCTCTACGCCGCGCACCAGCTCCGCGCGCCCAAAGGCGTGCTGCTCTACGGCCCGCCCGGCTGCGGCAAGACGCTCATCGCCAAGGCCGTGGCCGCGTCGCTGGCCCGGCAGACCGCGGAGAAGCTGGGGCGGGAGCACGAGGCGAGCTACTTCCTCAACATCAAGGGTCCGGAGCTGCTCAACAAGTACGTCGGGGAGACCGAGCGGCACATCCGCTCGATCTTCCAGCGAGCGCGCGAGAAGTCCGCCGACGGGCGCCCGGTCGTCGTCTTCTTCGACGAGATGGAGTCGCTCTTCCGCACCCGCGGCTCGGGCGTCTCCTCCGACGTCGAGACCACGATCGTGCCGCAGCTGCTGGCGGAGATCGACGGCGTCGAGCGGCTCGACAACGTCATCGTCATCGGCGCCTCCAACCGCGAGGACATGATCGACCCGGCGATCCTGCGCCCGGGCCGGCTCGACGTGAAGATCAAGATCGAGCGCCCCGATGCCGAGGGCGCCCGTGACATCTTCACCAAGTACCTCACGCCCGAGGTGCCGTTGCACGCGTCCGAGGTCGAGGCCCGCGGCGGCGACCGCCGGGCGACCGTCGACGCCCTCATCGACGCCGTGGTCGCCCGGATGTACGCCGTGCGCCCGGAGAACGCCTTCCTCGAGGTGACCTACGCCGGCGGCGACCACGAGGTCCTCTACTTCAAGGACTTCGCCTCCGGCGCGATGATCCACAACATCGTCGACCGGGCCAAGAAGCTCGCGATCAAGGACCTCCTGACCCAGGGCGAGGAGGGGCTGCGGCTGGCCCACCTGGAGCGGGCCTACCTCGACGAGTTCAAGGAGAACGAGGACCTGCCCAACACGACCAACCCCGACGACTGGGCGCGGATCTCCGGCAAGAAGGGGGAGCGGATCGTCTACATCCGCACCCTCGTCGGCGACGCCAGCGGCACGACGCCGGGGCGGTCGGTGGAGCAGGGCACCCCCGGCCACTACCTGTAGGGGAGCAGCGCGAAGACCGGGTGATCCCGGGCGACGGCGGCATAGGCCTGCTCCGGCAGCCCGGGCGGCACGCGCACGTGGGCGCGGGCACCCGGTGCGAGGGGTATGCGGCGGACCGCCCCGGTGCGCCGGCCCACCACCTCCAGCACGGCGGCCGGACGAGGTGCGAGGCCCAGCCCGTAGAGGGCCGCGTCGAGCCGGTTGAGGATCCTCATGACCCTGCCGGGCCGCGCACCGCGGTAGAGCCGCCGGCGCAGGGCGGCGCCCGCGGCGCGCGGCCGCACCAGGAGGGGCCTCATGCCGGCTGCCGCGCCGGCTCCTGTCGGCCGGTCCCGACCTGGCGCCACACCAGGACCAGGGCCACGAGGCCGACGGCCGACGGCAGCAGCCCGGCCGCGCCGACGGCCTGCGGCAACCCGGTGTCGCCCGAGGTGTCCCGCACCGTGGCGAGGTAGGCCGCCAGCCCGGTCCCGACGACGAACAGGCCGGCGACCCACCAGGGTGCCCGCGGGGAGCCGCGCCGGGTCGTCCAGATGGCCAGCAGCCAGCCGACGAGCCCCAGGGCGCCGGTGATGGTCAGCACCGTCATCCAGGCGCCGACCGTACGGTCCACGCTCGCGGAGTCGTAGGCGGGATAGGCGAGCCGCACGTGCGCGGCCAGCCGGTCGGGCACCGCCGCGACCGTGTGGAGGACGACCAGCGCGGCACAGGTGATCCCGAAGCCGGTCCAGAGGGCGGCCAGCGCGGCCCGAGGGGTGTGCTTCTGCACGGGAGTGCTCCCTTCGTCGGAGGTGTCGCCGGCAGGTGTGCCGGCGCGGGGCAGGACGAGCGCCGCGACCAGCACGGCGAGGCCGAGCAGCAGGGCGCAGAGGGTGAGGCCGAGGGCGAGACCCGCGGCGAGGGACGTGGGGTCCGGCGAGGCGCCGGCGCGGGTCGCGGCCACGGAGCCGAGGCCCGCCAGGCCGACGCTGGCGCCCAGCTGGCGGGAGGTGCTGAGCAGGCCGGAGGCGGCTCCGCTGTGGCGGGCCGCCACACCGACGGTCGCCGTGGACACGACGGGCCCGAGGCAGAGCCCGAAGCCCACGCTGGTGAGCACGGACGGACCGAGGACGTCGACGAGGAAGGTGCCGTCGGCGCCCACCCGACCGAACCAGAGGAAGCCGAGGGCGGTGGCGAGCCCGCCTGCCACGAGCAGGGTGCGCGAGCCGACGCGCGCACCGAGACGGCCCGCGACCGCGGCGCCTCCCACGACGCCGAGGGCGAAGGGCAGGAACATCAGCCCGGCACGCGTCGGCCCGTGGCCGAGCACGTCCTGGAGGTAGAGCGAGAGGAAGTAGAAGGCCGAGGCCATCGCGGCGCCCAGGAAGAGGTTGAAGGCGTTGGCGCCGACCACCGTCCGCAGCCGGAGGAGGGCCGGCGGGACGAGCGGGTCGCGGGCGGTCGTGCGCTCGATGACGGTGAAGAGCGTCAGCAGGACCGCGGCCAGCGCCAGCAGGCCGAAGGTCGCGGTGGACGACCGCTGGGCCGCGCCCACGACGGCCAGGACGAGCGACGTGACACCCGCGGTGCCCAGCAGCGCGCCGGCGACGTCCGGGCGGCCGCCGGCGGGGTCCGGCCGGTCCCGCCGGACGCCGCGGGCCGCGAGCAGCAGCGCGCCGAGGGCGAGGGGCACGTTGACCCACATCACCCAGCGCCAGCCGGCGTGTTCCGTCAGGACCCCGCCGACCAGGACGCCGAGGGCCCCGCCGGCGGCGTTCATCGCGCTCCACACGCCGAAGGCCCGCACGCGGGCGGGGCCGGTCGGGAAGGTGACGGTCAGCACGGCGAGCGCGGCGGGCGCGAGGGCCGCGGCGCCGACGCCCTGGGCGGCCCGGGCCGCGACCAGGTGCCAGGGCGCGGTGGCCAGGCCGCCCGCCAGCGAGGCCAGGGCGAACAAGGCCAGCCCGCCGAGCAGGAGACGTCGGCGACCGAGCCGGTCGGCCAGCTTGCCGCCGAGGAGGAGCAGCCCGCCGAAGGCCAGGGCGTAGGCGTGCACGACCCAGGTGAGGCCCGGGCCGACGAAGCCCAGCCCGTCGGCGATCCGCGGCAGGCCGAGGTTGACCACCGAGAGGTCCAGCGAGACGAGGAGCTGGACCAGCCCCACGGTCGCCAGGGTGAGTCCGGCGCGGGGTGTCGTCGAGGTGCCCGTCCGGGAGGGGGACGATCGCGTCTGCGTGTTTCCGAACATGTACGAAAAAGTAACCGGGGCAGGAGGGTCGCGTCAACAGGTCTGCACGGGACCGGCACAATGGGGCCCGTGACCGACGAGACCGCCCCGCGCCGGGGACGCCCGCCCGTGACGTCGCGGGCCGCCATCCTGGCCGCCGCCCGCCGGGTGGTGGACGCCGAGGGTTGGGACCGGCTCACGCTGCGGCGCCTGGCGGCCGAGCTCGGGGTGGGGACGACGACGCTCTACCACCACGTCCGCGACCGCGAGGACCTGCTGCTGCAGCTCCTCGACGAGCACGTCGAGCGGGCGCTCGGCGCGGTGGAGCTGCCGGAGGACCCGAGGGAGCGGATCCTCGTCGCGCTGGTCGCCATCCACGACGCGCTGGACGACTGGCCCCGGGCGGCCGAGGTCCTCACGGTGGACGGCTTCCTCGCGCGGGTCGGCGGACCGGCGCTGCGCATGGTGGAGGCCGTCGTGGGGGCGGCGGTGGACCTCGGCTGCACCCCGGAGCAGGCGGTCTCCCTCTTCCGGGCGTCGTGGTTCTACACCGTCGGCGAGCTGCTGGTGCGCACCCGGTCGCGGGAGCGCAGCGAGGCGCCCGAGCGGCGGGCCGAGCTCTTCGCCGAGGCCTTCGCCCGCCCCGAGACCCCGCACCTGGCGGCGGTCGGGCCACGCTGGCCGGAGATCGCCGGCCGGGACGGCTACCGGGCGGGCCTCGAGGCCCTCGTCGACGGCACGCTGCTCAGGCTGCCCGCCGCCGACGGCTGACGAGGTCCTCGACCAGGCGCCAGCCGAGCATCCCGGCGGTCAGGACGCCGGCCGCGACGAGGACGAACGGCAGCGCCGTCCCGCCGCCCGTGATCCACCGCAGGGCCATGCCGATGACGAAGGTGTCGCCGACGACGAAGAGCCCCTCGGCCCACCAGCGGCGCAGGGGGAGCGGCAGCAGCCGGACGACGGCCCAGCCGGACGCCATACCCACGAGGAAGGGCCAGGCGGTGGTCAGGACCCCGAGGACGTCGCCGTCGAGGTCGTGGCTGGCCCGCCCCGCCGCGGCGAAGGCGAGGACGACCAGGACGTCGAGGAGGTAGGCCTTTCGCGACACGACCGCATCCTCCCACGCCCTATCATGGTGAACATGCGTTCACCGAAGCCGGGGGCGGCGCCCCGGCGAGCACCCTCCACCACCCTCGTGATCGCCGTCCTCGCGCTCTGCGGCACCCTCGTCTCCCTCCAGCAGACCCTCGTGCTGCCGCTGCTGCCGGACTTCCCCGAGATCCTGGGCACGACCAGCGACAACGCGTCCTGGCTGGTGACGGTCACGCTGCTCACCGCCGCGGTGGGGACGCCGATCGTGTCGCGGCTGGCCGACATGTTCGGCAAGCGCCTCATGCTGGTCGTCTGCATGTGGGCGGTCATCGTCGGCTCGATCGTGGCGGCGCTGAGCACCGAGCTGGCGCTCGTCGTGCTCGGCCGCGGGCTGTCGGGCCTGGGGGCCTGCCTGGTGCCGGTCGGCATCAGCATCATGCGCGACCACCTCCCGGCCGAGCGGGTGGGCTCGGGCGTGGCGCTGATGTCGGCCACGCTGAGCATCGGTGGTGCGGTCGGTATGCCGCTCGCGGGCGTGATCTACGACCGCTGGGACTGGCACACGCTCTTCTACGTCTCCGGCGGCTTCGCGGTGGTCATGCTGATCGCGGTGCTGCGGGTCGTGCCCGAGTCGGAGGTCCGCACCCGCGGCCGCTTCGACTACGTCGGCGCGCTGCTGCTCTCGATCGCGCTCACGTGCTTCCTGCTGGCGGTGAGCAAGGCCGGCACGTGGGGCTTCCTCTCGCCCCTGACGCTCACCCTGCTGGCCACCGCGGCGATCGTGCTGGCGGCCTGGGTCCCCTGGGAGCTGCGTGCCGGGCAGCCGCTCGTCGACATCCGCACCTCGACGCGGCGGACCGTGCTGCTCACCAACGCCGCCTCGGTGCTCGTCGGCTTCGCGATGTTCGCCAACTTCCTCACCTCGGTGCAGCAGGTGCAGATGCCCGAGGAGACGGGCTACGGCTTCGGCCTCTCGGTGGTCGCCACCGGTTTGTGGATGCTGCCGGCGAGCATCCTCATGGTGGTCATGTCCCCGGTGGCCGCCGCGCTCATCCGGCGCCACGGCCCCCGGCTCATCCTCATCCTGGGGTCCTTGGTCCTGGCCGTCGGCTTCGTCGCCCGTGCGTTGCTGCACGGCTCGGTGCTGGAGGTCATGGTCACCTCGGGCGTGGCCTCGCTCGGGACGGCGCTGGCGTTCGCCGCGATGCCGACCCTCATCATGCGGGCCGTGCCGATCACCGAGACGGCCTCGGCCAACGGCCTCAACACCCTGCTCCGCTCCATCGGCACCTCGTCGGCCTCGGCGATGGTGGCCGCCGTCTTCGCCGCCTGGACGATGACCACCGCCAGCGGCGCGCAGGTGCCCACGCTCGGGGCCTACCAGACCGTCTTCTGGGCGGGCACCGCCGCCGCCCTGGGCGGTGCCTTCATCGCCGCCTTCATCCGTCGGCCGCAGCGGGTCCCCGAGGTGGTCGCGGACCGGGCGGGCGCGCCCGCGCCGGCGGGGGAGCGGACCCACGTCAAGGTGGAGGGCGAGCGGCCCGAGGTGCTCGTGCGCGGCCAGGTGCTCTCGCACGAGGGACGTCCGCTGCGCCAGGCGGTCGCGACCGTCCTGCACCCCGACGGCCGGCACGTCGACTGGGGCCGCACCGACAACGACGGTCGCTTCGCGCTGGCGCTGCCCGCCAGCGGGGAGTACCTTCTCGTGGTCTCCGCCGACGGCTGGGCCCCGCAGTCCAGCCTGGTGCACCTGGAGTCCGGCGAGGTGGCGCCGGTGACGATGACCCGGCGGCTGCTGCTCTCCGGCAACGTCACCGACTCCGGCCGGCCGCTGGGCTCGGCGATGATCTCCCTCATCCGGCACTCGGGCGAGTACGTCGGCACCACCACCGCCGACGAGCAGGGCGCCTACGAGATCGGGCTGCCCCCGCCGGGGCGCTACGTGCTCACGGCCGTGGACCACCCGAGCGGACGCACCCGCTCCCGTGCCCTCACCGTGCACTCGACCTCGGCGACGCTCGACATCGACCTTGAGACCGGCACACCCCGGGAGCCGGCGGTGCTGGCCGGGGAGTCCCGGTGAGCGGGTCCTCCTGCGGGGAGGACCGCGAGGCCCGGGGCCGCCAGACCCGCGAGGAGGTCCTCCAGGTCGCCCGCCGCCTCTTCGGGGAGCGGGGGTATGCCGCGGTGACGATCCGCGAGGTCGCCGCCCAGGCCGGGGTCTCGCCCGCCATGGTCATGAAGATCGCCGGCTCCAAGGAGCAGCTCCACGCCCTCGCGACGCCCGCCGAGCCGTCGCCGCTGCTGCCCGACACCCCCATCGAGGGGATGGGCGAGCTGCTCGTGCGCCGCATGCTGACGCGCCGCGACAAGGACGCCGCCGAGCCCTGGCTGCGGGCGATGTACCTCCTGCAGGACGCGCCCGACCGGGCCGCCGCGCTGGCCGACTTCCGCGAGCGCTTCCTCGGGCGCTTCCCGCTCGACGAGCACAACGTCCGGCACGCCGAGCAGCTGGCCTGCCTCATGATCGGCCTCGCCGCGGGCGTGCGGACCTTCCGGCTGCTCGACCGCGGGCCCGAGGAGGAGGAGGCCGTCGTGCGCGAGTACGGCGCCCTGGTCCAGACGGTGCTCTCCCGCCTCGTAGGGTGAGGTCATGAGCGTCCGCCGCGTCATGGGGATCGAGACCGAGCTGGGCATCACCAGCACCCAGGTCGACCAGCGCGGCGAGCCGCTGACGCCGATGGTCCTCTCGGGCCAGGTGGTGCGCGCCTACGCCGCGGGGGCCGGCCCGACCGCAGCCCTGCCGACCGGCTCCGGCTGGGACTACGCCGACGAGACGCCGCTGCGCGACGCCCGTGGCTACGAGATGGCCCGAGCCCTGGCGCACGTCTCCCAGCTGACCGACACCTTCGACCCGACGATCGCCAACTCGGTGCTCTCCAACGGGGCGCGCTTCTACGTCGACCACGCCCACCCCGAGTACTCCTCGCCAGAGGTCACCTCGCCCCGCGAGGCGGTCCGCTACGACCGGGCGGGGGAGCTGGTCGGTCTCGCGGCGGTCCGCACCCTGGCCGAGCAGGGCCGCGCGGTCTCGCTCTACAAGAACAACGTCGACGGCAAGGGCGCCTCCTACGGCACGCACGAGAACTACCTCGTGCCCCGCACCGTCCCCTTCGACCGGCTGGCGGCCCAGCTCATCCCGTTCCTCGTGGCCCGGCCGGTCATCGCTGGCGCTGGACGCGTGGGGCTGGGGCAGGTCAGCGAGCGGTCCGGCTTCCAGCTGAGCCAGCGGGCCGACTACCTCGAGGCCGAGGTGGGGCTGGAGACCACGCTGCGCCGGCCCATCGTCAACACGCGCGACGAGCCGCACGCGACGCCGCACGTCCACCGCCGGCTGCACGTCATCGTCGGCGACGCCACGATGGCCGACGTCACCACGCTGCTGGCGCTCGGCTCCCTCAGCGCCGTGCTGCGGCTGGTCGAGACGCACCCCGGCTGGGTCCCGGACGTGCGGCTGGCCGACCCCGTCACGGCGGTGAAGCAGATCTCCCACGACCCGAGCCTGCGGACCACGGTGCCGCTGACCGACGGGCGCGATCTCACCGGTCCCGACCTGCTTGAGTCCTACCTCGAGGCGGTCGAGCGGGCCGCGGCCTCGGGCCACGAGGCCTGGGAGCCGGACGCCGACACCACCGAGGTCCTGACCCGCTGGCGGTCGGTGCTCGACGCCCTGCGTCGCGACCCGGCAGAGTGCGCGGCCCAGGTCGAGTGGGTCGCCAAGCTCGTGCTGCTCGAGCGCTTCCGCGAGCGCACCGGGGCCGGCTGGGACGACCCACGGCTGGCCGCGATGGACATCCAGTGGCACGACCTCGACCCGGCCCGCGGGCTCGCGCAGAAGCTGCGGGCCGCCGGCCGGCTCGAGCGCCTGGTCCCCGTGGATGAGGTCGCCAGCGCGGTCACCGATCCGCCGGAGGACACCCGCGCCTGGTTCCGCGGCGAGTGCGTGCGTCGCTTCGGCGGCGACGTCCGGGCCGCCTCCTGGGACTCCGTCGTGCTGCTCGACGAGCGTGGAAAGCTCCGCCGGGTCCAGGTGCCCGAGCCCACCGCCGCGACCCGGGAGCGGATCTCGGGCCTGCTGGCACGGCACACCACCACCGCCTCCCTCCTCACCGAGCTGGCGAGCGAGGACGTCTGAGAGGATCCCGTCATGGCAGGTTCGCAGCAGTTCCACTCCCGGCGCCGCGACGACGACGCGCCCGGCCCGGAGGCGCCGGAGCCCGCTCCGGCCGCTCCGCAGGCCAGCAGCACCGAGCGGGACGACGCGCTCGACTCGCTCCTGGACGAGATCGACGGCGTGCTCGAGAAGAACGCCACCGACTTCGTGCACGGCTTCGTGCAGAAGGGCGGCCAGTGAGCCGCGAGCCCGGGTCGCCGGGAGGGATGGGCGACCTGCGCTCCCTGACCCACGGGGCCGGTGGCTCCTCCTTCACCGAGCTGCTGCGCCAGCAGGCACCGCACCTGCTGCCGGGAGCGGCCCTGGGGGAGTCGGCCGTCGCCGGCGCGCCCGAGCTGCCGCACGGCACCACGATCGTGGCCCTGACCTGCGCCGACGGCGTCGTCATGGCCGGTGACCGGCGGGCGACGATGGGCAACGTCATCGCCAGCCGTGACATGGAGAAGGTCTACGCCGCCGACGACTACTCGGTGGTCGGCATCGCCGGCACGGCCGGCATCGCCGTCGAGCTGGTGCGGCTGCTCCAGGTCGAGCTCGAGCACTACGAGAAGATCGAGGGCACGCTGCTGTCGCTGGAGGGCAAGGCCAACCGGCTCTCCGCGATGATCCGCGGCAACCTCGGCAACGCCTTCCGCGGGCTGTCGGTGCTCCCGGTGCTGGCGGGCTACGACCTGACCGCCCGGCAGGGCCGCGTGTTCTCCTACGACCTCGCGGGAGGCTGCTACGAGGAGGCGGCCCACCACAGCATCGGCTCGGGCGCCTTCTTCGCCCGCGGCGCGCTGAAGAAGCTCTGGCGTCCCGCGCTGGCGCCCGAGGACGCGGTCCGCGTGGCCGTCGAGGCGCTCTACGACGCGGCCGACGACGACTCCGCGACCGGAGGCCCCGACCTGGGCCGGCAGATCTGGCCGACCTGCGCCGTGGTCACCGCGGACTGCACCCGCTTCGTCCCCGCCCCCGACCTTGAGCGGATCGTGACGGACCTCGTCGCCGCCCGGCGCGACAACCCGGGAGGTGCCCGATGACGATCCCGATGTACGTCTCGCCCGAGCAGTTCATGAAGGACCGGGCCGACTACGCCCGCAAGGGCATCGCCCGCGGCCGCTCCGTCGTCGTCCTCAGCTGCCGGGAGGGCATCCTCTTCGTCGCCGAGAACCCGTCCAGCTCGCTGCACAAGGTCTCCGAGATCTACGACCGCATCGGCTTCGCCGCCGTGGGCAAGTACACCGAGTTCGAGCACCTCCGGGTGGCCGGGATCCGGTATGCCGACCTGCGCGGCTACTCCTACGACCGCAGCGACGTCACGGCCCGGGCGCTGGCCAACGCCTACGCCCAGACCCTCGGCCAGGTCTTCACCACCGAGAGCAAGCCCTACGAGGTGGAGATCACCGTCGCGCAGGTGGGGCCCGACCCGGCCGCCGACCAGCTCTACCGGCTGACCTACGACGGGTCAGTGTCGGACGAGCCCGGGCTGGTGGCGATGGGCGGTGCCGCCGAGGGTGTCGCGGCCGCGCTGGCCGACGGCTTCGACCCGACGGCCCCGCTGGACGTCGCGCTGCGCCGCGCCGTCGCGGGACTGGCGCGCGCCGGTGGTCGGGAGCTGGGCGCTGCCGACCTCGAGGTGGCCCTGCTCGACCGGGCGCGCCCGCGTCGGGCCTTCCGCCGCATACCCGGGCCCGAGGTGGAGACCCACCTCGCCGCTGCCGACGGGTCCGGCACCACCCCGACCGACCAGGAGGGCTGAGCGCGTGGACCGCCGGATCATGGGCATCGAGACCGAGTTCGGCGTCAACGCCACGTTCCGGGGGACCTCACGGCTGTCCCCGGAGGAGGTCGCCCGCTACCTCTTCCGCAAGGTCGTCGCCTGGGGCCGCTCGAGCAACGTCTTCCTCGTCAACGGTTCCCGGCTCTACCTCGACGTGGGCTCCCACCCGGAGTACGCCACCGCCGAGTGCACCGACCTGCTCGACCTGGTCGCGCACGACAAGGCCGGCGAGCTGGTCGTGCAGGACCTCGCCGACGACGCCGAGCAGCGGCTCGCCGAGGAGGGCTTCGACGCCACCGTCTACGTGCTCAAGAACAACGTCGACTCGCGCGGCAACTCCTATGGCTCGCACGAGAACTACCTCATCGCCCGGACGCCGCGGCTGGAGCGGATCACCGACACGCTCGTGCCCTTCCTCGTCACCCGCCAGCTGGTGAGCGGCGCGGGCCGGCTGCACGTGGTGGGGGAGAGGGCCACCTACCTCGTCTCGCAGCGGGCCGACCACATGTGGGAGGGGCTGTCGTCGGCGACGACCCGGTCGCGGCCGATCATCAACACCCGCGACGAGCCGCACGCCGACCCCGAGCGCTACCGCAGGCTGCACGTCATCGTTGGCGACTCGACGATGAGCCAGACCACGACCCTGATGCGCGTGGGCACGACCGACCTGGTCCTGCAGATGCTCGAGGCCGGCACCGTCGTGCCCGACCTCGGCCTGGCCAACCCGGTGCAGGCGATCCGGGACGTCAGCCGCGACCCGAGCGGGCGGCGCCCGCTGGCGCTGGCCAGCGGCGGCACGATCACGGCCCTGGAGCTGCAGCGCACGCTCCTCGAGCTCGCGTCGCGGCACGCAGAGCGCAGCGGGCTGGCGCGCACCGCGCCCTACGACCAGGTGCTGGAGCTGTGGGAGCGGACCCTGCACGCCGTCGAGACCGGCAACCTGGGCCTGGTCGACACCGAGATCGAGTGGGTGATGAAGAAGAAGCTGCTCGACTCCTACGCGGCGAAGCACGGGCTGGCCCCGCACGACGAGCGGCTGCAGCAGCTGGACCTGGCCTGGCACGACGTCCACCCGACGCGGGGGCTGCTGCCGATCCTGCAGCGCTCGGGGGCCGCGAGGACCCTCGTCGACGACGAGCGGGTGCGGGCCGCGATGCACACGCCGCCGGAGACGCGCGCCAGGCTGCGCGGTGACTTCGTGCGCGCCGCGCAGGAGCACCGGCGCGACTTCACCGTCGACTGGGTCCACCTCAAGCTCAACGACTCGGCCTCCCGCACGGTCGTGTGCAAGGACCCGTTCGCGAGCGTGGACGCCCGCGTCGACGAGCTCATCGCCTCGGTGCGCGGCGGCGGGGGTCGTTGAGGGCCGGTTCCCACCGGACGTCCAGCCAGGCATGGATAGTCTGTCCCGGTCGGTCGCACCGTATGCGGCGCGCTCCGGCTCAGACTTGACCTCGACGTAAGGATCGCGCGTGCGTTCTCCCCGACTGCGGCTGGCCGCCCTGGCTGCCGCTCCCCTTCTCCTCCTGTCCGCCTGCGCTACCGACGGCGACGCCGACCAGGCCGACCAGACCGCCACCTCCGACGACGCCGCGGCCACCTCGCTGGCTCCCACCGGTGACATCTCCGAGCTGTCCGTGGACACCAGCGGCGACGAGCCGGTCATCGAGCGCGACGGGTCGGCCTTCGCGGACAGCGACCTGCCCTTCGTCGTGGCGAGCACCGAGACCGAGACCGTCGAGGAGGGCGACGGTGACGCGGTCGAGGAGGGCCACGAGGTGCGCGTCCGCTACGTCGCGGTCAACGGTGCCACCGGCGAGCCGTTCGCGTCGACCTACCAGAACGACGAGACCGTCGTCATCGACCTGAGCAACGAGATGCTCTTCCCGGCGTTCCTGAACGAGCTGCCCGGCCGCTCCGTGGGCGAGACCTTCCTGCTGACGATCCCCGCCGAGGAGGGCTTCGGCTCCGCCGGCAACGACCAGCTGGGCGTCGGCCCGCAGGACACCCTGGTCTTCTTCATGGAGATCGTCGACTCGTCCGCGCCGCTGACCAAGGCGACCGGCGAGGAGGTCGAGCCGGAGGCCGGCCTGCCCGAGGTCGACGCCGACGGCGAGAACGCCGCCGACATCACCATCCCCGAGGGCGCCGACGAGCCGACCGACCTGGTCGCCCAGCAGCTCATCAAGGGCGAGGGCCCCGAGGTCCAGGCCGGCCAGACCATCAAGGTCCACTACACCGGCGTGAAGTGGTCCGACGGCGAGATCTTCGACGACTCCTACAGCGCCGGCCAGCCGGCCCAGTTCCCGATCGGCGTCGGCAGCGTCATCGAGGGCTGGGACTCCGGCCTCGTCGGCCAGCCCGTGGGCTCCCGCGTGCTGCTCGTCATCCCGGCCGACCAGGCCTACGGCGAGGCACCGGAGGACACCGACAGCGAGACCGCGCCGCCGGCCAGCCCGCTCGCCGGCGAGACGCTCGTCTTCGTCGTCGACATCCTCGGCGCCTACTGACCACCGCACGACCACCACAGGAGAACCCATGAGCGACTCACCGTTCGGCCAGGTCAAGAAGGCCAAGCCCGAGATCGACTTCCCCGGGGAGAACCCGCCCTCCGAGCTCGTCGTCGAGGACATCGAGGTCGGCAAGGGCGAGGAGGCGACCGCGGGCCGCACCATCTCCGCGCACTACGTCGGCGTCGCCTGGTCGACCGGCGAGGAGTTCGACGCCTCCTGGAACCGCGGCCAGCCGCTGACCTTCCAGGTCGGCGTCGGTCAGGTCATCCAGGGCTGGGACCAGGGCCTGCTCGGCATGAAGGTCGGTGGCCGTCGCAAGATCACGATCCCGCCGCACCTGGGCTACGGCGACCGGGGCGCCGGTGGCGCCATCAAGGGTGGCGAGACCCTGATCTTCGTCGTCGACCTCGTCGACGTGCGCTGATCCCCTCCCGCTGATCCGCAGCGAGCGCCCCCGTCACCCGTCGCGGTGACGGGGGCGCAGCACGTGCAGGTCGAGGTCGACGGTCATCTCCTCGAAGGCGAGGATCCCGCGCACCGAGCTGCCGTGACCGTCGAGCCGGGGCGAGTAGGTCGCGATGCCGAGGCGACCGGGGACCGCGCCCAGGATGCCGCCGCTGATCCCGCTCTTGGCCGGGATGCCGACCGTGGAGACCCAGTCGCCGGCGGAGTCGTACATGCCGCAGGTGAGCATCACCGACAGCACGTGCCGGGTCGCCTGCGGGCTGAGCACGCGCTCCTCGGTGCCCGGCAGGATCCCGTCGTTGGCCAGGGTGGCGCCGATGCGCGCCAGCTCGATCGTGCTCACCTCGAGCGCGCACTGGCGCGTGTAGCCTTCGACGACGTCGTGCGGCTCGTCAGGCAGCTCCGACAGGGCCTTGACGAGGTGGGCGATGCCCAGGTTGCGGTGCGCGTCGGCCATCTCCTGGAGGTAGCACTCCTCGAGCACCTCCAGCTCGCGCCCGGCCATCGCCGAGAGCAGTTCCTTGACGCGCTCGAACCGGTGCGGGGCGTCGTCACCCGCGACCAGGCCGTGGGCGGTCAGCGCACCGGCGTTGATCATCGGGTTGGCCGGGCGGTTGGACCCGTCGTCGAGGCTGATCCGGTTGAAGGCGTCGCCCGAGGGCTCGACGTCGATGTGGCGCAGCACCTCGTCCATCCCGACGCTGTCGATCGCCAGGCCGTAGACGACCGCCTTGCTCATCGACTGGATGGGGTAACGGTGCTCGGCGTCGCCGGCGCTCCATACCCGGCCGTCGACGTCGACCACGGCGACCGCCAGGCGGTCGAGGTCGGTCTCGGCATGCACCGGCAGCTCGTGCGGCTCGCCGTCGTCCTGGTCGCGGACCCGTTCCAGGAGCTCTTCGAGGTAGGCGGTGAGGTCGTCGTCGTCGCTCGGCACGGGATCACCCTAGGGGCGGGACGCGGCGGGGGAGAGGTGACGCGTCCCGGTGCGCGAGCCGCTCAGCCGAGCGCGGTCGCGGCGTGGACGCCCGCGGCCGCGACGGCCAGGAAGCCCGCCGCGTCGTCCTCGAGGCCGCGGCCCATGGTGCGCAGCGGGACGGGCGTCTGGGAGAGGGCCTCCAGCAGCCCGTCGACCGGCACGGGCAGCGGGCGCAGGTGCGGGGCGGAGGAGACCAGCGCCTCCACCTGGCGCGCGACGGCGACCAGGCACTCGTCGGTCGACGCCCGCCCGGTCGCGCCGGTCGGCACGGGCACGTCGGCCGGGTGGGCCAGCACCCGCCCGTAGGCCGTCGCGCTGTGGTGCGAGAGGCCCCGGTGACGCTCGCGGGGGTCTGCCTCGGACACCCGCAGCGCCGCGACCGGCAGACCGCCGAGCACGGCCGCGGCGTTGAGCGCCTCGCCGGCCGAGACGCCGGAGAAGCCCCACCGGGTGCCGGTGCCGAGGTTGCCCGGGCCCTGGGCGACGACCGTGACGTCGGCGCCCACGACGAGCCGGGCGGCCAGCAGCGCGCTGTGCACCGTCACGGCCTCGAGGTCGCCGCCGTAGGCCTGCCCGGCGGTCACGGTCGCGGCCAGCCAGCCCGCGACCCGCAGCTCGGCGCACGTCCGCGAGAAGGCCGCGGGCAACGCACCGCCGTCGGTCATGACGTAGACGACCCGCGCCGTCGGGCGGACCATCCGGATCCCCGCCAGCACCGCCGGCAGCGCCGAGTGCAGGTCGGCCGCGACGACGGGCATGCCCTCGACGTCGTCGGCGTCCTGCAGCCGGGCGTGGTGGGCGCCCTCGGGGTCGTCGGCGCCCAGCACCATCGTCTGCAGCGGGGTGTAGCGGGCCTTGACCAGGTGGCCGGCGTCGTCGTCCGCCCGGTCGGGCCAGGCCGCGGGGCGGTCGGGGACCGCCACGACCACGGCATACCCACCGGTGCCGAGCCCGCGCTCGAGCGCGGTGACGTTGAGGAGCACCCGGTCGCCGACGACCGGCGTGCCGACCACGTCGGGATAGGCCAGGGCGCGCACGGTGCCGAGGTCGGGCACCTCGACGGACACCGCCTCGACCCCCGGCCAGCCGGGGAGCACCTCGACGACGGTGCCTTCACGCCACTGGATCACGGGACGAGGGTAGGTCACCGCGGCGCGCAGCCGTGGGTTATCGCACAGGTGTCCAGCGCGTGTTGTAGCGTGCCTGCCTATGGCGAAGAGCGCGGCATCGAAGGGGCCCAGCCCCGCGGCGGCCAAGACCGAACGGCTGCTCAACCTCGTCATCGCGCTGCTCTCGACGCGGCAGCCGCTGTCGAAGGCGCGCATCCGCGAGGCCGTCCCGGCCTACAGCGACAACGACGAGGCTTTCGAGAGGATGTTCGAGCGCGACAAGGACGAGCTGCGCGCCCTCGGGATCCCGCTGCGGACCGAGCCGATCGACCCGTTCTTCGACGACGAGCTCGGCTACCGCATCGACCAGCGCGAGTACGCCCTGCCCGAGCTGGCCTTCGAGCCCGACGAGCTGGCGGTCATCGGCCTCGCCAGCCGCGCCTGGAGCCAGGCGAGCCTCGCCGGCCCCGCGGCCCAGGCGATGCGCAAGCTCGAGGCGGCGGGCGTGGTCCGTGACGAGTCCTCGGTCGCCGGCATCGAGCCGCTGCTGCGCACCAACGAGCCCGCCTTCGAGCCCGTCCGCGACGCCGTGCTCTCCCGCGCCCCGATCCGCTTCGACTACCGCGGCGGCAGCGGCGACCTCGCCGAGCGGCACGTGCAGCCGTGGTCGCTGACCAGCTGGCACGGCCGCTGGTACCTCACCGGCCACGACCTCGACCGCGACGCGCCACGCGTGTTCCGTCTCGACCGCGTCAGCGGGGTGCCACGGCGGGCCGGCCGGCCCGGGGGGTATGACGTGCCCTCCGACCACGACGCCCTCGCCATGATCCGTGCCTCCTCCGGCGAGGAGGCCCCGCCCGGCGGCACCGCCCGCCTGCTCGTCCGCGAAGGTGCCGCCTGGTCGCTGCGCCGGGGTGCCGAGGTCGTCGACGGCCCGGCCGCGCCCGAGGGCTGGGACGTGCTCGCGGTGACGATCCGCAGCCTGCGCGGGCTGGCCGAGGAGGTCGCCGCCGCGGGGCCGGAGGTCCGCGTGGTCGACCCGCCAGAGCTGGCCGCCCGCGTGACCGAGCTGCTGCAGGCCGTCGTCGCGGCCCACGAGGAGGAGGGCGCGTGAGCACCTTCGAGAGCGCGACCGCGCGCCTGTCCCGCCTGCTGACGATGGTGCCCTGGCTCCTCAACCGCCAGGGCATCGACCTGGCCAGCGCCGCCGCGGAGCTCGGCGTGAGCGAGCAGCAGGTCGTCGACGACCTGCAGGTCCTCTTCGTCTGCGGCACGCCCGGGCACTACCCGGACGACCTCATCGACGCCCAGTGGGAGGGCGGCAAGGTCTTCGTCTCCAACGCCGACACCATCGCCCGACCGCTGCGCCTGGGGCGTGACGAGGCGTTGGCGCTGGTCGTGGCGCTGCGGGCACTGGCCCACACGCCCGGTCTGGCACGCAGCGACGCCGTCGAGCGCGCGCTGGCCAAGCTCGAGCAGGCCGCGGGCGACGCCGCCGGCGCCGCCGGCCAGGTGAGCGTCGACCTCGAGCCGAGCCTGCCCGAGGAGCTCGTGGCCTCCGTGCGCCGGGCGCTGACCGAAGGTCGGCGCGTCCACCTGCGCTACCACGTGGCGAGCCGCGACGAGACGACCGAGCGCGACGTCGACCCGCTGCGGGTCGTGTCCGTGGACGGCCGCTGGTACCTCGAGGGCTGGTGCCACCGCGCCCGCGGGGTCCGCCTCTTCCGGCTCGACCGCGTCGAGGACCTGCAGGTGCTCGACGCGCCGTCCACCCCGCCGGCCGACCTCCCCGAGCGCGACCTGAGCCGGGGCGCCTTCCTCGGCTCGCCCGACGACCTCACGGTCACGCTGCACCTGGAGGCGTCCTCCGCGTGGGTCGCCGAGAGCTTCCCGGTCGAGTCGGTCACCGAGCTCGACGAGGGCCGCCTGGAGGTCGAGATGCGCGTCGGCGACCCCCGCTGGCTGCACCGCCTGGTGCGCCGCCAGGGCGGGGGCGTGCGCGTCGTCGGCCCGCCCGAGGTCGTCGCCGAGGTGGTGCGCCAGGCGCGCGCCGCGCTCGACGGTGCGTCGGCGGGAGACGACCCGGCGCCGGTCTAGACTGACGGGCGAATACGCGACCGCCCGCGGCCGCCACCGTCCTTCGCGAAGGGGAAACACCCACCATGCGCATCCAGATCTGGCACGTCGTCGTCCTGATCATCGCCTTCGTCCTGCTGTTCGGCTGGAAGAACCTGCCCAACATCGCGCGCTCGATGGGTGAGTCCATGCGGGTCTTCAAGTCCGAGGTCGACCAGATGAAGGACGACAACGAGGCCCGCAAGGACCGCAAGGCCGACGACGCGACGCCCGGCACCCTCGAGTCCGGCTCGCAGGACACCGCGCAGGAGGACTACCGCCGCCTCCAGGAGCGCGGCGACGACGGCACCCCGCGCGCCTGACCGCCGCCGCTGTCGTCCATGGCGCGCGCGAGGAAGAAGCAGAACCCCGAGGGCCGGATGTCCCTCGGGGAGCACTTCCGTGAGCTCCGCAACCGCCTGCTGATCTCCTGCATCGCGATCGCGGTGCTCTCGACGGTGGGCTGGTACTTCTACCAGGACATCGTCGACGTCATCGCGGCCCCGGTGCAGGCCGTCGCCGAGGAGCGGGGCGACGAGCTCGTCGCACTCCGCTTCCAGAACATCACCGAGCCGTTCGCGACCCAGCTCAAGGTGGCGATCTTCAGCGGCATCCTGCTGGCCAGCCCGATCTGGCTGTGGCAGATCTGGGCCTTCCTCCTGCCGGGCCTGAGGCCTAAGGAGAAGAAGGTCGCGCTGGCCTACTTCTTCGTCAGCATCCCCCTCTTCCTCGCCGGCGCCGGCCTCGCCTCCTACACCTTCCCGCGCCTGGTGGCGATCCTCCTCGGCTTCACGCCCGAGGGGGTCGGCAACCTGCCCGGCATGGCGGAGTTCCTCTCCCTGGTGCTCTTCTTCATGCTGGCCTTCGGGCTGGCGTTCCTGCTGCCCGTGGTGCTGGTCGCGCTCAACCAGATCGGTGTGCTGTCGGCACGCAACATGCTGCGCAGCTGGCGCATCACGCTCTTCCTCATCCTCGTCTTCTCCGCCTTCATGACACCCGACCCGTCGGCCTGGACGATGCTCGCGATGGCCGCGCCGGTGTTCTTCCTCTACTGGTGCGCGGTGGGCACGGCCTTCCTCCTGGAGCGGCGCCGCCGCGGTCGCGGCGACGACCCCGCCGACCGCTACGCCGGCCTCTCGCCGGACCAGGCCACCCCCCTGTCATGAGGTATGCCGTCGCGCACGGTCGGCGTGCGGGGCGCGGGGGAGCGGCAGAGCTGGGAGCCAGGGCGGTCACCCGACTGCGGGCCACCGGCCACGAGGTGGTCGAGGTCACCGCCGGCACGCTGGAGGAGGCCAGGGCTGCCTGCGGGGCGCTGGTCGCCGACGGCGTCGACGTGCTCGCGGTCGCCGGTGGTGACGGGATCGTCAGCCTGGCCACCGACCTGTGCGCCGGGACCGGCACCGCCGTCGCCGTCCTGCCCGCGGGCACGGGCAACGACGCGGCCCGCGCGCTCGGCATACCCCTGCGCCCGGAGGGCTCGCTCGAGGTGCTCCTCCACGGGGCACCGCGCACCCTCGACACGCTGCACGTCCCCGAGCTCGACCGCTCCGTGCTGACCAACGTCCTCGGGGCCCTCGACGCGCGCATCGCCCACCGCGCCACCCTGCTGCCCCGTCGGCTCGGACCCGCCACCTACACCGTGGCCACGCTGGTCGAGATCGCCCGGCTTCCGCGCCAGGAGCCCCTGCACTACCGCCTCGCCATCGACGGCGAGAGCCGCGACCTCGACGCCTACGTCGTGGTCGCCGCCAACCTCGCGTTCGTCGGCGGCGGCCTGCAGATCGCACCGGACGCCGACCCGGCCGACGGCCTGCTCGACCTCGTGGTGGTCCGGCCGGTCGGGCCCCTCGACGCACTGCGGGTGCTCGCGGCCGTGCGCGCCGGGCGCCACCCCGAGCTCCCCGAGGTCGACGTCGTGCGCGCCGCCTCCGTCCGGATCGAGGGGCCGGGCGACGTGCTCGCCCACGGGGACGGCGAGCCGCTGGGTCCGTTGCCGCTCACCGTCACGGTGCGCCCGTCGTCACTGCAGGTGATCGCGCCGCCCCTGGCATAGCCTGAAGGCATGTCCAGCCCCGCAGAGCGCTACGCCATGTCCCGCGCCCGAGCGGCCTGGGCCAGCACACCTGCGGGACGGTTCGCCGAGTCGCTGGGCTTCGAGCTCGACGACTTCCAGCTCGAGGCGATCAAGGCGGTGCAGGACGGCGCGGGGGTGCTCGTCGCGGCGCCCACCGGCGCGGGCAAGACGGTGGTGGGCGAGTTCGCGGTCGCGCTGGCCCTGGAGACGGGGCGCAAGGCGTTCTACACCACCCCGATCAAGGCGCTCTCCAACCAGAAGTACCACGACCTCGTCGAGCGGCACGGCACCTCCCGGGTCGGCCTGCTGACCGGCGACGCCTCGATCAACGGCGAGGCGCCGATCGTCGTCATGACGACCGAGGTGCTCCGCAACATGATGTATGCCGCCTCGCCCACCCTGCAGGGGCTCGGCTTCGTGGTCATGGACGAGGTCCACTACCTCGCCGACCGGTTCCGTGGCGCGGTGTGGGAGGAGGTCATCATCCACCTGCCCCCGTCGGTCCAGGTCATCTCGCTGTCGGCGACGGTGAGCAACGCCGAGGAGTTCGGCGACTGGCTGCGCTCGGTGCGCGGGCGCGGGGAGGACGACGAGGACTCGGTGGCGGTGATCGTGGCCGAGCACCGGCCGGTCCCGCTGTGGCAGCACATGATGGTCGGCACCCGGCTCTACGACCTCTTCGTCACCGAGGGCGGGCCCGCCGGTCGCGACGGCACGACGCGCGTCAACCCCGAGCTGCTCGACCGCATCGCCCAGGCGGAGCGTTCCTCGGGCTGGTCGCGCGAGGACGCCGGTGCGCCCCGGGGGCGGCGCGGCTCGGTGCGCGGACGCTACGCCAACCACGGTCCCGCGGGTCCCCGCCGCGGGGGCCGGGGCCGGGACGACCGCGGTCCGGTCTCCGACCGGGGGCCACGGGGCGACGACGCCGTCCCCTTCGGGGAGCGCGGCGCGCTGCCCGGCGGGGCGGCGAGCCGGGCCCAGGTCATCGACCGGCTGGACCGCGAGGGCCTGCTCCCGGCGATCACCTTCATCTTCAGCCGGGCCGGGTGCGACTCCGCGGTGCAGCAGCTGCTGGCGCGGGGCGTGCGCCTCGTCCCCGAGGAGGAGGGCCGCCGCATCCGCAACCTCGTGCAGGAGCGCACCGCCGAGGTGGACCCGGCCGACCTCGGGGTGCTCGGCTACCACGACTTCGTCGAGGGCCTCGCCCGCGGCTACGCCGCCCACCACGCCGGGATGCTCCCGCTCTTCCGGGAGATCGTCGAGGAGCTCTTCACCCACGGCCGGCTGCGCGCGGTCTTCGCCACCGAGACGCTCGCGCTGGGCATCAACATGCCCGCCCGCACCGTGGTGCTGGAGAAGCTGGTGAAGTTCAACGGCGAGACCCACGCGCCGGTCACGCCGGCCGAGTACACCCAGCTCACCGGCCGGGCGGGCCGGCGGGGCATCGACGTCGAGGGGCACGGCGTGGTGCTGTGGCGCCGCGGGGTGGACCCCATGGAGGTCGCCGGTCTGGCCTCGACCCGCACCTACCCGCTGCGCTCGTCCTTCCGGCCGAGCTCCAACATGGCGGTCAACCTCGTCGCGCAGTACGGCCGCGAGCGCGCCCACGAGCTGCTGCAGAGCAGCTTCGCCCAGTTCCAGGCCGACCGCTCCGTCGTCGGCCTCACCACCCGGGTGCGCGACAACCTGCGGGCCCTCGAGGGCTACGACGAGGCGATGCAGTGCGACCGCGGCGACTTCCGCGACTACGGCCGGATGCGGCACGAGCTGGCCGAGCTGGAGAAGAAGCAGGCCAGGCGCCGCCAGGCGCAGCGGCGCGCCGACATCGGCCAGGCGCTCGAGGAGCTCTCCGTCGGCGACGTCATCCAGCTCGAGGGCGGGCGCAAGGGCACGATGGCGGTCGTGCTGCCGACCCGCGGCAACCGGGCCTCCTTCGAGCGTTCCGTGCTCACCTCCAACGGCAGCCTGCAGCAGCTGACGATCGCCGGTTTCAAAGACGTGCCCGAGGTCATCGGCACGCTCAAGGTGCCCAGCCACTTCAACGCCCGCAGCCCGAAGGCACGCAAGGACCTGGCCGCCGCGATGCGGTCGACGGTGCGAGAGCCGCTGCCCGGCCGCGCCGGTGCACGAGGTCAGGACCGGGACGCGGGCTCCCTCGGGCCCGGCTCGGGGGAGGCGAAGGTGGAGGAGCTGCGGCGCCGCCTCGCCGCGCACCCGTGCCACGGCTGTCCCGACCGCGAGGAGCACGCCCGGTGGGCGGCCCGCTGGTGGCAGCTCCGCAAGGAGACCGACGACCTGCAGCGGCGCGTCGCCGAGCGCACCAACACCGTCGCCAAGACCTTCGAACGGATCTGCGACCTCCTCTCCGAGCTGGGCTACCTGGGCCCGGACGGCCGGTCCGTCACCCTGGAGGGGGAGCGGCTGCGCCGGATCTACACCGAGCTGGACCTCGTCGTCGCCGAGTCCCTGCGCCGGAGCACCTGGGCCCGCCTGGGGCCGGCGGACCTGGCGGCCGTCGTCTCCGCGCTCGTGCACGAGTCGCGGGGCGACGAGATCATCGACCCGCGCATGCCCACCGTCGACGTCGAGGAGGCGCTGGGCGAGATGGGGGCGATCTGGCGGGAGATCACCGCCCGCAAGAGCGCGCACCAGCTCGAGGGTGACCGTGAGCCCGACGCCGGCCTGGCCTGGATGGTCCACCGGTGGGCCTCCGGACGTGGCCTCGACGAGGTGCTGCGCGACGGAGGTATGTCGGCGGGCGACTTCGTGCGCCGGTGCAAGCAGGTGGTCGACCTGCTGGGCCAGATCGCCCAGGCCGGTGATCCGGCGATCACCAGGACCGCCCGCCGGGCCTCGGACGCCATCCTCCGTGGCGTGGTGGCGGCCGACCGGCTCGACTGAGCGCTCCTCAGGGCAGCTGGCGCACCCGCTGCAGGACGGTGCGGCCCACCGCCAGCTCGCCGCCGAGCACGACGACCCGACCCGGGTCGAGACGCCCGAGCGCCTGCGCCGTGGCGGACGGCAGCAGGTCCTGACGGGTGAGCAGCAACGGTGCCCCGGTCGCGCCGGCCAGGGCGGCCCCCGAGAGCGCGTCCGGGAAGGCCTGCCCCCCGGCCAGGACCAGGTCGGTCGAGGTGGTGCCCCGGTCCTCGGCCGCGGCGGCCGCGGTCGCGTAGCGGTCGCCGCCCGAGATGCGTCGCACCAGCGGTGCCGGGTCGAGCGACCGCAGCCGGGCGACCACGTCCTCGGACACCGCGCCCGGGCCGCCGAGCACGACGATCTCGGTGGGGGCCAGGCGCTCCAGCTGGGCGAGGGTGACCGCGGGCACGCCGGTGGGCCGGACGAGCAGCAGGGGGGAGCCGGTGTCGGCCGCGAGGGCGGCACCCGCGAGGGCGTCCGGATAGGTGGTGCCGCCGGCGACCACGACCCGGGTCGCGGTGGGCACGTCGGCGGCGATCGCGGCCGCCGTGGCGTAGCGGTCGACCCCCGCGCGGCGCACCACCTCGGCCGTCGGCAGCAGGGTGCGGACCTGCTGCTCCACGACGGTGGACAGCACGTCGGGGCTGCCGGCCAGCACGACCCGCGCAGGATCGAGCCGAGCCAGCTGCGTGGCGATCTCCGCCGGCAGCGAGCCGGGCCGTGACAGGAGCACGGGCCCTCCGGTGCCCCCGGCCCGCGCGGCGCCGGCCAGGGCGTCGGGGAAGTCGTGGCCGGCCGCGACCACGACCGTGTCGACCCCGGCGGGGAAGCGCGCGGCCACCGCGGCCGAGGTCCGGTAGCGGTCGGGCCCCGAGACCCGCAGCAGGTCGCGCCGTCCGACGCCCGCGGTCTGGAGCAGCGCGAGCGCGTCGAGCCGGCCCTCGCCGAAGACGTTGTTGTCGCCCGGCGTGCCCCCGCACTGCAGGTCGGGGCTGTCGACCGCCGACCCGTCGAGCAACCGCCGGGTGGCCTGGACGTCGCCGAGCAGCTCGGGCGCCGCCGACCACAGCAGGGCCACGGCCCCCGACACGTGCGGCGCGGCCATCGACGTGCCGCTGGAGGTGGCGTAGCCGTCGCCGGGGACGGAGGAGACGACCGCCACTCCGGGCGCCGCGATGTTGGGCTTGGTCTCGCCGCCCTCCCCGGCGCCGCGGGAGGACAGCAGCGAGATCGAGTGGTCCGCCCCGTAGGCGCCCACGGAGTAGTTGGCCCGCAGGCTGCCGGGGGAGGAGGATGTCTGGCAGCGGTTGCCGAAGTTGCCGTTGGAGAAGACCGCGAAGATCCCGGCCGCCTCCCAGGCCCGCGTGACGTCGACGAGGAACGGACTGGTCGAGGGGCCGGTCGTGCCCCAGGAGTTGTTCACGACGTGCGGGCGCAGGTCGGGGCGGGGCTGCGTGCCAGTCCGGGTCGTGGGCGCCAGCATCCACTGCGCCGAGGCAAGAAGGGTGACCTCGCTGGCGCAGCAGCCGTTGCTGGCGATCCACCGGGCGCCGGGGGCGACCCCGATCTGGGCCCCGGCCCCGTCGTCGCCCACCATGATGCCGGCGACGTGCGTGCCGTGGCCGTCACCGTCCCACGGGGACGTGGCCCGCGCCGTGCTGGTGTCGAACCAGGAGTAGTCGTGGGAGAACGAGCCGTCCGGCTGCGTGCCGCGATACTGCCGCCGCAGCGCCGGGTGGGTGTGCTCCACACCGGTGTCGATGCTGCCGACGACGATGCCCTCGCCCGTCACGCCGTGCTGGGCCCAGACGTCGTCGGCGTTGATGTCGGCCACGCCCCACGCGGCCGCGGCCGGAGCGAGGGCGGCCGGCTCGACCGTGGGCTCGGGAGCCTCGTAGGACGCCTGCAGATAGACGCCCTCGACCTCGGGGTCCCGGGCGATCTCCGTCAGGAGGTCGGGATCGCCGGGCACCGCGAGCGCATTGGTGATGAAGAAGCTCGTGTAGTCGAGCCCCTCCGCCTCGAGCAGCTCGCGCACCTCGGCCTGGCTCTCCTCGGCGGTGTCCACGAGTGCCCGGTGGACGGCCCTGCCGCGCTCGGCCCAGTCGTCGATCTCGGCGAGGGCGGTGAGGTCGGGGCGCTCGGCGAAGCGGACGAGCACGGTAGGTCGCTCACCGCCCTTCAGCTCGGCGGTGACGTCGGGGCGGATCTTCGCGCGGGCCTCGGCGGTGGGGTCCGCGAGGGGTGCGGCAGAGGCAGCCCCGGTGACCAGCGTGGCGGCGCACAGGACCGCCAGGGTGCGGCCGAGGACCGCGCCACGGCGCCTTCCGCCCGTGATGGGTCGCGTCATTGCCCTGCCCCTTCCGCGTGCCCGCCACGGCCCTGCTCCGTGGTCCCCACGCCCGGCCCGGGCGAGCCGGGCCGCACTGGTCGATGCTAGCGAGCCAGGCCCTGTCGGAACATGCTCCCACCGGAGTCTACCGAGGCCGGGGATAGGCTGGCCCCGGCCGACCCGAAGGAGCATGCACCGTGTCCGAGATCGTCATCTGCTCGCCCCTGCGCACCCCCGTCGGAGGCTTCCTCGGGAGCCTGGCCGACCTGTCCGCCGCGGACCTGGGCACGCAGCTGCTCACCGCCCTGCTGGAGCGGACCGGGCTGCAGGACGGCGACGTCGACGACGTGGTGGTCGGCAACGCCAACCCCAGCGGCGAGATCCCCGCCCTGGGGCGCATCCTCGCGCTCAACACCGGGCTGGACAAGGCCCCCGGCATGCAGCTGGACCGCCGCTGCGGCTCCGGGCTCCAGGCCGTGCTCACCGCCGCGGCGCAGGTCGCCAGCGGGGGAGCGGACCTCGTCATCGCGGGCGGGGCCGAGTCGATGAGCCAGGTCGAGCACTACGCGCTGCTGCGTCGCGGCGTGCGGGGCAACGTCGAGCTCGAGGACCGGCTCGCGCGGGCCCGGGCCACCGCGGGCGGCGACCGCCACCCGATCCCCGGCGGCATGATCGAGACGGCCGAGAACCTGCGCCGCGACTACGGCATCTCCCGCCAGGCGCAGGACGAGCTGGCGGTGCGCTCGCACCAGCGGGCCGCGGCCGCGCAGGCCGAGGGCCGGTATGCCGAGGAGCTGGCCCCCGTCACCGTCGCCACCCGCAAGGGTCCGGTCGTCGTCGACGCCGACGAGCACATCCGTCCCGACACCGACCTGGAGACCCTCGCCGGGCTCCGCCCGATCATGGGACGCCAGGACCCGGAGGCGACGGTCACGGCGGGCAACGCCAGCGGGCAGAACGACGCCGCCGCGCTGTGCGTGGTCACCACCCGCGAGACCGCCGAGGCCAAGGGGCTGACGCCGCTGGTCGCCCTGCGCTCGTGGGCCGTCGCGGGCGTCGCGCCCGAGACGATGGGGATCGGGCCGGTGCCGGCCTCCGCGCTGGCGCTGGAGCGCGCCGGCCTGACCATGGACGACCTCGACCTCGTCGAGCTCAACGAGGCCTTCGCCGCCCAGGCGCTGGCGGTGCTCACCGAGTGGGGCATGACCGACCCGGCGAGCTGGGACCGGCTCAACCCCAACGGCTCGGGCATCTCCCTGGGCCACCCGGTCGGGGCCACCGGCGCCCGCATGCTCGCCACCCTCTCCTACGAGCTGCACCGGCGCGAGGGCCGCTACGCTCTGGAGACCATGTGCATCGGAGGTGGCCAGGGGCTGGCCGCCGTCTTCGAGAGGGTGGTCTGACCAGATGGGACTCAAGGACGAGCACCTGACCGCGGGCGAGCAGGTGGTGATGCGCCTGCGCACCCACCCCAAGGCGCTCGTGGGGGCGGCCCTGTGGGCGCTGGTGCTGGTCCTCGTGCTGACCGTCCTGTGGTGGTTCCTGCGCGACAGCGACGCCTACGTGCTGACGATGTGGATCGCCGGGGCCGTCGCCCTCGTGCTGGCGGCCTGGCTCGTCGGCGTGCCCGTCCTGCGCTGGAGCACCGAGAGCTTCACCGTCACCACCCGCCGGGTCAGCCACCGCTACGGCGTCCTGACCCGTCGCGGGCGTGACATCCCGCTGCACCGCATCAACGACATCTCGCTGGAGAAGGATCTCCTCGACAGGCTGCTCGGCTGCGGCACCCTCGTGGTCTCGGACGCGACCGAGAAGGCCGGCATGGTGCTCCACGACGTCCCGCGCGTGGAGCAGGTGCACGTCCGCCTCCAGGAGCTGCTCTACTCCTACGACGACGGCTCCGACGACGGCGAGTGGCCGCCCAACGAGCCGCCCCGCCGCCGGGGCTGAGGGTCGGTCAGCGCCTCCGGCGGGTCGGGACGCGGGTGTCGTCCGCCGGCGGACGCGAGCGTCGCAGCAGCCACACCACCCAGCACACGCAGAAGAGGCCGTAGGCCACGAGCGTCGGCACCATCAGGCTGCGCGAGCCCGGGTCGTCGGTGACCCGCACGGCCTCGACGAGGACGACCACGAGCAGCAGCATCGTGGCCGCGAGGAAGACGTCGAACTCGCCGACGACCCGGCGGCGGAAGGCCTCGCGCCGCTCGGGAGCCAGCCAGTAGGTCTTGTGCGGGTAGTTCAGGCCGGTGCCGTCCCCCGACCGGACGATCGCCGCGACGAGCCAGTGCAGGCCGCAGACCACCACCGGCCCGAAGACCAGGAGCGGCCAGAGCAGGCCGCCCCGGCTCCCCGTCCGGTCGGGGCCGTCGGGCCCGATGTGCTGCACCACGCCGTCCGCGGGGAGCACCACCCACGCCCAGAGCCACGCCCCGAGGAAGAGCGCGGTCGACACCGCCAGGAGCAGGGCACCGGTGCGGCCCGTGCGGCCGGCGTCGTGGGCCGTCACGCCGGCCTCAGGTCGAGGGCCTTCATCAGCCGGGCGACCGGGTTGCCCAGGTCGTAGGTCTCGACCAGCTGCTGCAGCGTCTCGGGGTCGGCGATCTCGCTCGGCCGGGCGAGCGGGACGTCGGCCACGGGGGCGTCGGCGGCCACCAGGACCACCTCCGGTGCCACGTCGAGGTAGTCGGAGGCGGCGAGCAGGTTGGCCCGTCGGGCGCCCTTGAGCTTCGGGTCGCCGGAGGCGAGGGCCTCGCGCAGGCCCTCCAGCGTGCCGTAGCGGGCGATGAGCTGGGCGGCGGTCTTCTCGCCGATGCCCTTGACCCCGGGCAGCCCGTCGCTGGTGTCGCCGCGCAGCACGGCCATGTCGGCGTAGGCCCGGCCGCCCGCCACGCCGTAGCGCTCTCTCAGGTCCGACTCCCGCACCACCTCGGCGTCCCGCACGCCACCGCGGGCGGTGTAGACCACCGTCACGCCGGCCTCGTCGTCGACCAGCTGGAAGAGGTCGCGGTCGCCCGTGACCACGGCGACGGGCCCCCGGCCGCGGTGCCGGGCCGTCAGGGTGCCGATGACGTCGTCGGCCTCGTAGCCCGGCGCGCCGAGGACCGGGATGCCGAAAGACTCCAGCGCCCGCCGCAGGATCGGGACCTGCACCTCCAGCTCGGGCGGGGTCTGCTCGGAGTGCTCGGTGCCCTCGACCAGACGGTGGGCCTTGTAGGAAGGGATCGCGCGCACCCGGAACTCCGGCCGCCAGTCGTCGTCCCAGCAGGCGACCAGGTCGTCGGGGGAGAAGCGGGTCACCAGCGTGCTGATCATGTCGAGCAGGCCGCGCACGGCGTTGGTCGGTGTCCCGTCCGGCGCCTCGCGCAGGTCCTTCATGCCGAAGAAGGCCCGGAAGTAGAGGGAGGCGGTGTCGAGGAGGAGGAGCTTGCGGGGGCTGGCGAGGTCGTCCGGTGCGCTCATGAGGCCCCAGGGTAGGCCCTGCTAGCGTGACGACGTGCTGGGGAACCGACTCGCCGAGCGGCTCGCGTGGGCCGGGGCGCTGGCCGCGCTCGTCGCCGCCGCGCTGCTCCTCCTCGGCCCGCTCTGGGACAGCGCCGCAGGGGAGAACCCCCTCGAGCGCGACCCCGAGCCGGATCTCGGTGCGGTGGTCGCCCTCGGTATGCCGACGCTGGTGGTCCTCGCCGCCCTGGGCGTGGCGATCTGCACCGGGCGGTGGCACGTGCGCGCCGGGCTCCTCCTGCTCGCCCAGGCGGCGGCCGTCGTCCTCGCACCCGGCTCGCAGACCTGGTGGTTCGCGCCGGCCCTGCTGCTCTCCGTGCTCGGCTGGGGGCTCTCGCTGCGTCGCGGCAGCAACCCGCACGTGCCCGCCGCCCCCGACCGGTCCTGACCTGCACCGCTACGGTCCGAAGGCAACTACGCTGATCGCCATGGAGCCCCTCGACCGCCACATCGTGCAGATCCTGGCCCAGGACGGCCGGATCTCCTTCGCCGACCTCGGCCGGCAGGTGGGTCTGTCGACCTCGGCGGTGCACCAGCGGGTCAAGCGGCTCGAGGAGCGGGGGATCATCAAGGGCTACCGGGCCGTCGTCGACTACCCGGCCGTCGGGCTGCCCATGACGGCGCTGATGTCGGTCACCCCCTTCGACCCCTCGGCGCCCGACGACATCCCGGAGCGGCTGGCCGACATCGACGAGATCGTGGCCTGCTGGTCGGTCGCCGGCGACGAGTACTACATCCTGCTCATCCGCGTCGGGCGGCCCCAGGACCTGGAGGAGCTGCTGGCCCGCATCCGTCAGCAGGGCTCGTGCTCGACGACCACCACGATCGTGCTCTCCACGCCGTGGGAGGACCGGCTCGGCGCGCTGCCCGTCGACGACGGCACCCCCTGACGTCCGCGGCCGCGCGGCTGGCCCTACCCTCGTCCTCGTGGCCAAGAAGAGGACCTCGGGCGGGACCCCCGCGACCGTGACCCTGGACCGCGCCGGCATCGCCTACGAGGTGCGCGCCTACGAGCACGACCCTGCGGCGACGAGCTACGGGCTGGAGGCGGCGAGCGCGCTCGGCGTGCCACCGGAGCGGGTCTTCAAGACGCTGCTCGTCGACACCGACAAGGGCCTCGGCGTCGGCATCGTGCCCGTCGACCGGCTGCTGGACCTCAAGGCGGTCGCGGCCGCCCTCGGCGCCAAGAAGGCCACGATGGCCGATCCCGCGGTGGCCGAGCGCGTCACCGGCTACGTCGTCGGCGGGATCAGCCCGGTGGGCCAGAAGAAGGCCCTCCCGACCATCCTCGACGCCTCCGCCCTGCAGCACGCGACGATCCTGGTCAGCGGCGGCAAGCGCGGGCTCGACATCGAGCTCGCGCCCGGCGATCTCGTGAAGGTCACCCGGGGGAGCACCGCGCCGGTCGCGCGCGAGGCCTGAGCCGGGACGACCGGGCCTCAGGCCGGGCCGGTCGCGCCCACGTAGTCGGCCAGGTGCTGCCCGGTGAGCGTGGAACGGTCCGCGACCAGCTGGGCCGGTGTGCCCTCGAAGACCACCCGTCCCCCCTCGTGCCCGGCCCCGGGGCCGAGGTCGACGATCCAGTCGGCGTGCGCCATGACCGCCTGGTGGTGCTCGATGACGACCACGGAGCGCCCGGAGTCGACGAGCCGGTCGAGCATGCCGAGCAGGTTCTCGACGTCCGCCAGGTGCAGCCCGGTCGTCGGCTCGTCGAGGATGTAGGTCTCGGCCTTCTCGCCCCATCTGCGCGGCGAGCTTGAGGCGTTGGCGCTCCCCGCCGGAGAGGGTGGTGAGGGGCTGACCGAGGGTGACGTAGCCCAGGCCGACGTCGACGAGGCGCTGCAGGATCGTGTGCGCCGCGGGGATCCGGGCCTCGCCCTCGGAGAAGAAGGCCTCCGCCTCCTGGACCGGCATCTCCAGCACGTCGCCGATGCTGCGGCCCCCGAGCGTGTAGGACAGGACAGCGGCCTGGAAGCGGCGGCCCTCACACTCCTCGCAGGGGGTGGTGACGCCGGCCATCATCGCCAGGTCGGTGTAGACGACCCCGGCGCCGTTGCAGACCGGGCAGGCCCCCTCGGAGTTGGGGGAGAAGAGCGCCGGCTTGACGCCGTTGGCCCTGGCGAAGGCCTTGCGGATCGGCTCGAGCAGGCCGGTGTAGGTCGCCGGGTTGCTGCGGCGGCTGCCCTTGATCGCGGTCTGGTCGATGACGGCCACGCCCTCCCTGCGGGCCAGCGAGCCGTGGATCAGGGAGCTCTTGCCGCTGCCGGCGACACCGGTCACGACCACGAGGACCCCGGTCGGGACGTCGACGTCGACGTCCTGCAGGTTGTTGGTCGAGGCCCCGCGGATCTCCAGCGCAGCGGTGGGCTCGCGCACCGTGTCCTTGAGGCGGGCGCGGTCGTCCAGGTGGCGCCCGGTGAGGGTGCCGCTGGCGCGCAGCCCCTCGACCGTCCCCTCGTAGACCACCTGACCGCCGGCGGTGCCCGCCCCGGGACCGAGGTCCACGACGTGGTCGGCGACCGCGATCATCTCCGGCTTGTGCTCGACGACGAGCACGGTGTTGCCCTTGTCGCGCAGCCGGAGCAGCAGGTCGTTCATCCGTCGTATGTCGTGCGGGTGCAGGCCGATCGACGGCTCGTCGAAGACGTAGGTGATGTCGGTCAGCGAGGACCCCAGGTGGCGGATCATCTTGGTGCGCTGGGCCTCACCGCCGGAGAGCGTCCCCGTGGGGCGTTCCAGGGAGAGGTAGCCCAGGCCGATCTCGACGAAGCTGTCGAGGGTCTCGCGCAGCCCCGCGAGCAAGGGCGCGACCGACGGCTCGTCGAGCTCGCGCACCCAGACCGCCAGGTCGCTGATCTGCATGCGGCAGGCGTCGGCGATGCTGATGCCCCGGACCTTGGACGAACGCGCCCGCTCGTTGAGGCGGGTGCCGTCGCAGTCGGGGCAGGTCGTGAAGGTGACGGCCCGGTCGACGAAGGCCCGGATGTGCGGCTGCATCGCCTCCCGGTCCTTGGACAGGAAGGACTTGGTGATGCGCGGGATCAGCCCCTCGTAGGTGACGTTGATCCCCTCGACCTTGATCTTCGTCGCCTCCCGGTGCAGGAGGTCGTGAAGCTCGGTCTCGGTGAACTGCGCGATCGGCTTGTCGGGGTCGAAGTAGCCGGACGCCCGGTAGATGCGGCCGTACCACCCGTCCATGCTGTAGCCCGGGATCGTCAGTGCCCCCTCCGCGAGGCTCCTGGAGGCGTCGTAGAGGGCGGTGAGGTCGAAGTCGGTGACGTTGCCGGTGCCCTCGCAGCGGGGGCACATGCCGCCGGCGATGCTGAACTCCCGGCGCTCCTTGACCTTCTTGCCGGCCTTCTCGAGGGTGACGGCACCCGCGCCGGAGACCGAGGCGATGTTGAAGGAGAACGCCTTGGCGCTGCCGACGTGGGGCTCCCCGAGCCGGCTGAAGAGGATGCGCAGCATCGCGTTGACGTCGGTCGCGGTGCCGACGGTCGAGCGGATGTTGGCTCCCATCCGCTCCTGGTCGACGATGATCGCCGTCGTCAGGCCCTCCAGCACGTCGACGTCCGGGCGGGCGAGCGTGGGCATGAAGCCCTGCACGAACGTCGAGTAGGTCTCGTTGATCATCCGCTGCGACTCGGCGGCGATCGTCTCGAAGACCAGCGAGCTCTTGCCCGACCCGGACACGCCGGTGAAGGCCGTGAGCCGCCGCTTGGGCAGCTGGACGCTGACGTCCTGGAGGTTGTTCTCGCGAGCTCCCTGGACCGTGATGAGGTCGTGGCTGTCGGCGGGGTGGGTCGAGGTCGTCACGGTTCCCGAACCTACACGCGGGGTCCGACGGCGGGGGGGTGCCGAACGGCCCGCCGTCCCCGGGCAGGGGACGACGGGCCGCAGGTATGCCGTACGCGCCGCGGGGGCGGGGCGGCTCAGGCCAGCTGGTCCACCGAGGCGGCGTGCGAGGCGCGCGCCTGCTCGTAGGCGGCCTGGTCGGCGCCCGGCTGCTGCTCGGCGGCGTGCTGGCGCCACCACTCCTGGCCCGAGGGCGGCAGGGTGTCGATCGGGTCGTAGTAGACGTACTCGGCGCTCGTCACGTCGACGTCCTCGCCCTCGATCGAGGTGCGGTAGTTCTTGCGCCAGTAGGAGATGCCGCGCTCGGTGTCGTAGGTGTCGACCTGGTGCACCCAGCGCTTGCCGACGAACGGCACGTCGCAGACGATGCGCGGCGTGGCGAAGCCGGGCAGGTAGCCCAGGATCGAGTGCTGCAGGTGCTGCGCCTGGGAGAGCGAGACGCGCCAGTGCTCGCTGAACGGGATCATGTCGCACATGTAGAAGTAGTACGGCGTGATCATGGCCTCGTCGGAGAGCGCGAAGCACAGGTCGAGCAGCTGCTCGGTGGTGTCGTTGACGCCGCGCATGAGCACGCCCTGGTTGCGGACGTCGCGCAGGCCGGCCTCGAGCATCGCCTTCGAGGCCTCGGCCACCAGCGGCGTGACCGACTGGGCCGCGTTGACGTGGGTGTGCATGGCCAGGCCGACGCCGCGGGCCCGCGCCTTCTGCGCGACCCGGGCCACGCCCTCGACGGTCTCGGGGGCGAGCCAGTGCTGCGGCATACCCATGAGGGCCTTGGTGGCCAGGCGCACGTCGCGGATGGAGTCGATCTCGAGCAGCTGGTCGAGCCAGGCCTCGAGGTTCTTCCACGGCATGTTGGCCACGTCGCCTCCGGAGACGACGACGTCGCGCACGCCCGGGTTGGAGCGCAGGTAGTCGAGCATCGCCTGGTGGCGGTCGACCGGCTTGCCGGCGAGCTTGAGCTTGGTGATCGTCGGGGTGGAGTTGCCGACGAGGTCCATGCGGGTGCAGTGGCCGCAGTACTGCGGGCAGGTGGGCAGCATCTCCGCCAGCACCTTGGTGGGGTAGCGGTGGGTCAGGCCCTCGGCCACCCACATGTCGTGCTCGTGGAGCGAGTCGCGCGCCGCGTAGGGGTGGGAGGCCCAGTCGGTGCGGCGGTCGGAGAAGACCGGCAGCATGTAGCGGCGCACGGGGTCGGCGTAGAACGCGCGGGTGAACTCCTCGCCGGCGGCCGGCATCCGGCCCTCGGCCCAGGTCACCTCGCTGACCATGGTGTTGAGCATCTGCGGCGGGACGAGCATCGACATGGTCGCGCGCTCGGCCTGGTCGCGCTCGAGGTCGGCGTAGAACTCCTCGGTGAGGAGGTCGCCCATCACGGTGCGCAGCTGACGGATGTTCTTCACGCAGCTGACGCGCTGCCACTGGACGTCGCGCCACTGGTCCGCGGTGATCTCCCGCCAGCCGGGGAACCGGGTCCAGTCAGGCTCGACGATCTCGCGGCGCTGGTAGACGTAGGGCTGCTCGATCTCGACACTCATGCATGGCAGGATACGGACATCATCCCGGAAATGTGAAGTATCAACGGAAGATGTCCGGCGAAACCGGCGATCAGGAGGACAGATGCCCGCCACCACCCCCCATTCCCCGTTCGGCGTGCACCGCGTGCTCGAGCCCTCGGGGGAGCAGGTCACCCTGCCCCAGACGGCCCGCCGCCTCGACCCCTCGCCGGAGATCGGCCTGGACGAGGTGCGCATCGACGTCGAGGTGCTCAACCTCGACGCCGCCTCCTACCGCCAGCTGCGCGAGAAGCACACCGGCCCCGACGGGGTCGACGGCGCCGCGGTGCGCCAGGAGGTCCTGGACATCGTCGCCGAGCGCGGCAAGATGCAGAACCCGGTGACCGGCTCCGGCGGCATGCTCATCGGCACGGTCGCCGAGGTCGGCCCCGAGAGCACCCTGGGACTGCAGGTCGGTGACCGCGTCGCCACCCTCGTCTCCCTCTCGCTCACCCCGCTGGCCATCACCGACGGCCTCGCCTCCTGGGACGGGATGTCCGAGCGCGTGCCCGCGCAGGGGCACGCAATCCTCTTCGGCCGCTCCATCGCCGCCGTCCTGCCCGAGGACCTCGACCCCGAGCTCTCGCTCATGGTCATGGACGTCTGCGGCGCGCCGGCCCTGGTCCGCCGCGTCGTCGAGGGCTACCTCGCCCGGGGCCACGTGCCCTCGGTCGCCGTGCTCGGCGGTGCCGGCAAGTCCGGCTCGCTGTCGCTCGCGGCCGCGCGCGACGCCGGTGCCGGCCGCCGGGTCGCCGTCGTGCCCTTCGAGCGCGAGGCCGAGCTGCTCCGCGGCACCGGGCTCGCCGACGAGATCGTGCTGGCCGACGCCCGCTCGCCGCTGGGCCTGCAGGCCGCCGTCGAGTCGGCCGGGGGAGCGGTGGACGTCACCGTCGTGTGCGTGGACGTCCCCGGGTGCGAGCAGCCGGCGCTGCTGGTCACCGCGCAGGGCGGCACCGTCATCTACTTCTCGATGGCCACCAACTTCGCCGCCGCGGCGCTCGGGGCCGAGGGCCTGGCCGCCGACGTCACCATGCTCGTCGGCAACGGCTACACGCCCGGGCACGCCGACTACGCCCTGGAGCTGGTGCGCGGCGACGACACGCTGCGCGCCCTCTTCGAGTCGCGGCTCGCGGACGAGGACACTGGGCAGGCGTGAAGACCCTCCTGCGCGGCGGCGTCGTCCTGACGCCGTCGATCCTGTCCCCAGCCACCGCCGCCGACCCGGCCGCGCCGGTCGCCACCGCCCTGCTCGTCGACGACGACCGCGTCCTGGCCGTCGGTCCCGAGGCCGAGGCACGCGCCGACGACGCCGACGAGGTCGTCGAGCTCGACGGCGCGCTGGTCACCCCCGGCTTCAGCGACGCCCACGTGCACCTGACCATGACCGGGCAGGGCCTGGACGGGGTCGACCTGTCCGGCACGCGTTCGGTCGCCGAGGCGCTCTCGCTCGTCGAGCAGGCCGCCCGCCGCACCCGTGGCCGCCCGATCTACGCCCACTCCTGGGACGAGACCCGCTGGGTCGAGCAGCGGCCGGTGACCGCCGCCGAGCTCGACCGCGCCACCTACGGCGGCGTGGTCTACATGCCCCGGGTGGACGCCCACTCCGCCAGCGTCTCCAGCGCGATGGCCACGGTCGCGCGCGTCCGCGACCTCGACGGCTGGGACGGTGTCGGCGTCGTCCGCCGGGATGCCTTCGCCGCCGTCACCAACGCCTTCACCTCGGCGATCACCGACGTCGACCGCGAGCGCTACCTCGACCTCGCCCTGCGCTCGGCGGCGAGCCGCGGCCTGACCCTGCTCCACGAGACCGGCGCCTCCCACCTGACCAGCCACGACGACATCCGCCACGTGCTCGAGGTCGGCCGCCGGCCCGGCGTGCCCGACGTCGTCACCTACTGGGGCGAGCTCGCCGACGACCCGGCCACCGCCTCCGAGGTGGCGGAGTTCCTCGGCGTGCTCGGCCTGGCGGGCGACCTGTGCGCCGACGGATCCTTCGGCTCGTTCACCGCGCACCTGCAGGAGCACTACGCCGAGCAGCCGCACACCGGCTACGGCTATCTCACCGTCGAGCAGGTCCGCGACCACGCGATCGCCTGCACCCGCGCCGGCCTGCAGGCCGGGGGCCACGTCATCGGCGACGCCGCGCTGCGCACCATGGCCGAGGGCTTCCGCGCCGCGGCCGAGGTGGTCGGCGTCGAGGCGGTGCGTGCGTGCCGCCACCGCTGGGAGCACGTCGAGCTGCCCGACGCCGAGGTCGTCTCGGTCATGGCCGAGCTCGGCATCTGGGCCAGCGTGCAGCCGATGTTCGACGGGCTCTGGGGCGGCGAGGACGGGATGTATGCCGCCCGCCTGGGCATCGAGCGCGCCCTGCGGGCCGTGCCGCTGCGCACCCTGCTCGACGCGGGCGTGCCCCTGGCGCTCGGTTCCGACAGCCCGGTCACCCCGCTCGGCCCCTGGGCCGCGGTCCGTGCGGGGGTCTGGCACCACAACCCCGAGCAGCGGCTCACAGTCGCCGAGGCCGTGCACGCCCACACCCGCGCCGGCTACCAGCTCGCGGGCCTGGAGGGCGGCGAGCTCGTCGCCGGCGCTCCCGCCACCTACGTCGTCTGGGACGACGGCGCCGGGGGGCCGGTCGAGACCGGCCCCGACGGGCTGCCCGTCCTCGACGCCCCCGACCACCCCCTGCCCGTGGCGCGACGCACCGTCGTGTCGGGCCGCACCGCATACCAGCGAGAAGGAGCCTGAGTGAGCCCCACCACCGTCGCCCCGCCCCCGCGCCTGGAGCTGGACCCGCGAGTCGTGCGCAAGGCGCGCACGCTGGCCCGGCGTCTCGGCAAGCCGGTCGTGGACATCGCGCGCAGCCACACCACCGTCTCGGTCGAGCGCGCGACGCTGCGCCTGGCCGGCCTCACCGGCGCCGACCACGAGCGCGTGCCGTGGGTCAACCACCTCGTCGACGCGGTCCGCGACCAGGTCGGCCTGGAGCACGGCGTCACCACGCCGGTCTGGGACGCCCTGCGCCGCGAGGAGGCCCCCGACCTGCTGACCCTGGCCCAGAAGGCCTCGGCCGGCTCGGTCACCTTCCGCATGCCCGAGCGCCGTGGCGAGCTGTCCGCGGCCCGGCGCGCCTCCCGCGCCGCCGTCCGGGGCGGGCTGAAGCAGATCGACCGCCAGCGCGCCACCCGCGAGAAGCTCATCACCAGGCTGGGCGACCCGCCGCAGCGTCCCTGGGTCTACCTCATCGTCGCCACCGGCGACATCTACGAGGACATCCCGCAGGCGCAGGCCGCGGCCCGCGAGGGCGCCGACATCATCGCGGTGATCCGGTCCACCGGGCAGTCGCTGCTCGACTTCGTCCCCGAGGGCGCGACCCGGGAGGGCTTCGCGGGCACCTACGCCACGCAGGAGAACTTCCGGCTCATGCGGGCCGCGCTGGACGACGTGAGCAAGGAGCTCGGCCGCTACGTGCGGCTGACCAACTACGCGTCGGGCCTGTGCATGCCCGAGATCGCCACGCTGGCCGGTCTCGAGCGGCTCGACATGATGCTCAACGACTCGATGTACGGCATCCTCTTCCGCGACATCAACCCGATCCGCACCTTCGTCGACCAGCGCTTCTCGCGCCAGATCCACGCCCGCGCGGGGATCATCATCAACACCGGCGAGGACAACTACCTCACGACCGCCGACGCGGTCGAGGCGGCGCACACCGTGACCGTCTCGCAGCTGATGAACGAGTACTTCGGCCGCGAGGCTGGCCTCGAGGACTGGCAGCTGGGCCTGGGTCACGCCTTCGAGATCAACCCCGACCTGCCGGACTCCTTCCGGATGGAGCTGGCCCACGCGCTGCTGGCGCGCCAGCTCTTCCCGGACGCGCCGCTGAAGTGGATGCCGCCGACCAAGCACATGACCGGCGACATCTTCAAGGGCTACCTGCTCGACGGCTTCTTCAACCTCGCCGGCGCGATGACCGGCCAGTCGATCCTGCTCGTCGGGATGATGACCGAGGCCGTCGTCACGCCCTTCCTGTCCGACCGCGACCTGGCGCTGCAGAACGTGCGCTACGTGCAGCGGGCGGCCGGCGGGCTCACCGAGGACTTCCACCCGCCGCGCGACGGCTTCATCCAGACCCGCGCCCGCCAGGTGCTCTCCGAGGCCGTCGACCTGCTCGAGCGGATCACCGACGAGAAGGCGCCGAAGGGTTCGACCCCCCTGCTGGAGGCCATCGGTGACGGCACCTTCGGGCTCATGAAGCGGCCCAAGGACAAGGGCAAGGGCCTGGAGGGCGTCGCCCGCCGCGCCGACGACTACGACAACCCGGCGATCACGATGCTCGAGGAGGGTGCCCGATGAGCGAGCAGCCCACCGTCATCCGTCCCTACGGCGACATGACCGGCGACGGCATGGTGCAGGTGTCCTTCACGCTGCCCGTGCCGCACGACAAGCGTGCCGAGGGCGCCGCCCTGCAGCTCGCCGGCAAGATGGGCCTGTCGCCCGCGCTGCTGGTGCACGCCAAGGCGATGGGCCCGTCCCACACCTTCTTCGTGGTCTACGGCAGCGTCACCCACCTGGTGGACCTCTCGCAGGTGCAGGTCGTCGAGCGCGACTTCCCGCTGCTGTCGGCCAAGGAGGTCAACGCCGCGATCAAGAAGAAGCTGCGCCGCCCGCTGGTCGTGGTGGGCGCCTGCATCGGCACCGACGCGCACACCGTCGGCATCGACGCCATCCTCAACATCAAGGGCTTCGCCGGCGAGAAGGGCCTGGAGTACTACTCCGAGATCCACGTGGTCAACCTCGGCGCCCAGGTCCTCGTGCCCTACCTGGTCGAGCGTGCCCGCGAGGAGAAGGCCGACGCGGTGCTGGTGTCCCAGGTGGTCACCCAGCGCGACGCGCACATCCACAACGTGACGCAGATGTCGGCCGCCTTCCGCGAGGCCTATCCGGCCGGGAAGGTGCCGCTGCTCATCGCGGGCGGCCCGCGCTTCGAGGAGGGCTCCGCCGACGCCCTCGGCGTCGACCGCATCTTCGGCCGGGGGACCACCCCCGGAGAGGTCGCCTCCTACCTCGTCCACGCCCTGACCGGCCCTGCCCGCACCGAGAGGACCAGCGCATGAGCCCCGCCCCCGTCAGCCCCGGCCCGGCCCCGGAGCCGGCCGCCCGTCCCGCCGCCGTGGGCATGGGCGTGACACACGCCCGCTACGTGCCCTACTCGCACGCCCACTACGCCGGCAACCTCGTCGACGGCGCCTACAGCCTGGCGCTCTTCGGCGACGTCGCGACCGAGCTGTGCATCCGCACCGACGGCGACGAGGGCCTGTTCGCCTCCTACTCCGACGTGCAGTTCCTCGCGCCGGTGCGCGCGGGCGACTGCCTGGAGGTCCGTGCCCGGCTGGTGCGGGTCGGCTCGCGCAGCCGCGAGATGGAGTTCGAGGTGCTCGTCACCGCCCGGGGCGCCGACGACCCGGCCCGGGGCGCCTCGGCCGCCGACGTGCTCGACCCGCCCGTCGTCGCGACCCGGGCCCGCGGCACCGTCGTGGTGCCGCCGGCCGCCGGCTGACGCTCCGTCGCCGTCCCCGCGGCGTGTCGGGAGCGACACGCCGGGGGGCAGATGTGACTGATGGGTCACATCTGCCGATCCGGGCCCTGACCTGCGCATTTCCCCGTCCGTGCAGGTCAGGGGGCGGTTGACACGGGCCGCTCCGCGGCCATAGTTTCGGGGGCGTCCCCGTGACACGTCGAAGACGTACCAGGGGGTGCCAGGGCCCCGCGCACCGAGTAGACAACGGACCCGTGGGCGGCCTCCAGCCGCCGCGGACCGGCCCCAAAGGTGCAGCGGGGCCCGGCCGCCCCCTCCGCCGCCGCACCGGCCCCTCCCAGGCCCTGGATGCGGCCGCGGGATGCGTCGGGGAGGCCGCACCCACGCCGTAGGCTGGGCGCGTGCTGCCCCACCGCCTCATGCTCGCGCTGCTCGGGGGAGTGGCGCTCCTCCTCGCGTTCCCGGGGTATGACGTGTGGTGGCTCGCCCCGGTCGGGTGCGCGGCCCTCGGGCTGGCCACGGCCGGCGCCCGCTGGTGGGTCGGCGCGCTGTGCGGCCTGCTCCTCGGGCTGGCGTGGTTCGCCCCGATGTTCGTCTGGGCGAGCACCTACGCCGGCACCGCGCCGTGGCTGGCCATGAGCGTGGCCTCCGCCCTCTATCCGGCGGGGCTCGGGATCGTGCTCGCGCTCCTGCAGCGCGGCGGGGCCGTGCGTCCGTTCGTGGGCGCCGCCGCGTGGGTGCTCATGGAGTACGCCCGTGCGGTCACGCCCTTCGGCGGCTTCCCGTGGGCGCGGCTGGGCTTCAGCCAGGCCGACTCGCCGATGCTCGGCGTGGCCTCGCTCGCCGCGGTGACCGGTCTCGGCTTCCTCGTGGCCCTCGTCGGCGGCCTGCTGGCGGTCGCGGCCCAGCGCCTGCTGGACCCGCGCCGGGTCGCCGTGCCGCGCGCCGTGGGCGCCGTGCTCGCGGCGGTCGCGCTCACCCTCGCCCCGGCGCTGGTGCCCCGGCCCACTGACGGGGAGCCGCTGTCGGTCGCCGCCGTCCAGGGCGACCTGCCCGAGGGCTTCACCCGCACCCTGAGCGCCGAGCCGGGCGCGATGCTGCGCCGCTACACCGACCGCACCGCCGCACTGGCGCAGCAGGTGCGCGACGGCGAGGTCGAGCGCCCCGACGTCGTGCTCTGGCCCGAGGGCGCCAGCGACCTGGACCCCCTCCACCCCACGCGCGGCGAGGAGGTCGAGCGCCGCGTCATGGCCGCGGTCGACGACGTCGACGTGCCGGTGGTGCTCGGCGCCACCTCGCGCCGGGGAGGCGAGGCGCCCTTCAACATGCAGCTCAGCTACCTGCCGGGGGAGGGGCTGGACCAGACCTACGACAAGGTCTACCTCGCGCCCTTCGGCGAGGTGATGCCGCTGCGACCGCTCATGCGGCACCTGAGCCCCTGGGTCGACCGCATCACCGACTTCGTGCCCGGCACCGAGCCGGGTGTCATGGCCGTCCCGCTGCCGGACGGCGGCACCGTCACGCTCGGGCTGGCGATCTGCTTCGAGGTCGTCGTCGACCCCGCGATCCGCGACGCGGTGACCGGGGGAGCGGAGCTGCTCGTCGTGCCCACCAGCAACGCGTGGTTCGGCGAGGGCGACCAGTCGGTCCAGCACCTGGCCGCCTCGCGGGTGCGCGCGGTGGAGTACGGCCGGTCGGTCGTGCACATCAGCAACGTCGGCGTCTCCGGCCTCATCACCCCCGACGGCGAGGTGCACGAGCGGACCGGGCTCTACACCGAGGCGACGCTGCTGGGCGAGCTGCCGCTGCGCACCGCCGAGACCCTCGCCGTGCGCACCGGGCCGTGGGTCGTGCCGACCGCCCTGGCGGTCGTCCTGGTCGGGATGCTGCTGGGGGCCGGGCGGGGTCCGGCACATAGGCTGCCCCGGTGACCAGGAGCCGACCCGCGCTGGAGCGCGTGTGCGTCTGCGTGCCCACCTACAACGAGGTCGGCAACGTGGAGATGATCGTCCGCCGGCTGCGCGCCGCGGTGCCCACCGCCGACGTGCTCGTGCTCGACGACAACAGCCCCGACGGCACCGGCGAGGTCGCCGACCGGCTGGCCGCGGACGACCCGCAGGTCCACGTGCTGCACCGGGCGGGCAAGCAAGGCCTGGGCCCCGCCTACCTGGCGGGTTTCCGCTGGGCGCGCGAGCGCGGCTACGACGCCGTCGTGGAGATCGACGCGGACGGGTCGCACCAGCCCGAGCAGCTGCCCTCGCTGCTCGCCGCCGCCGCGGACGCCGACGTGGTCATCGGGTCGCGCTGGGTGCCGGGCGGGTCGGTGCACAACTGGCCAGCGCACCGTCGCGCGCTGAGCGTCGGCGCCAACACCTACGCCCGCTTCGCGCTCGGCATCCCGGTGCGCGACGCCACCGCCGGCTTCCGTGTCTACCGGCTGTCCGCGCTGGGGGAGATGGACACCGACGCGGTGGCCTCGCAGGGCTACTGCTTCCAGGTCGACCTGACGCTGCGCGCCCTCGACCGCGGCCTGACCGTGGTCGAGGTCCCGGTGGCGTTCGTCGAGCGGGAGGTCGGCACCTCCAAGATGGACGACTCGATCGTGCGCGAGGCCGCGGTCCGCGTCGGGGTATGGGGTGTGCAGCGCCGCTCCCGCCAGCTGCGGGAACGCCTGGGGCGGGTCGGACGTTCGACGGGGTGGCACCACCTTGAGGAGGACCTGTGACACCTGGACCCGCGCCCCGGCGCCGTGTCGGCATCCTGCGCTGGTTGCTCGCGGCCGTGATCCTGCTGCCCCTGGTGGAGATCGTCGTGCTGGTGGCCGTCGGCCGCTCCATCGGCGTGCTGTGGACCATCGGCCTGCTGGTGGCGATGGCGCTGCTGGGCACCTGGCTGTCCCGCCGCGAGGGCGGACGCACGGTGCGGGCGCTGCAGGAGGCGGTGCAGACGGGCCGGATGCCGGCGCGCGAGGCGACCGACGCCATCCTGGTCGCCCTCGGCGGCTTCCTGCTCATCCTGCCGGGCTTCCTCAGCGACGTCCTCGGGCTGCTGCTCGTCCTGCCCATCACCCGCCCGGCGGCGCGCAGGCTGCTGACCTGGGTCGTGTCGCGGCAGGCCGCCCGGCTCGGCGCCACGACCGCCGGTGCCAGCTACCGGCGCACCTCCGCCGGTGCGGAGGGCGTGGTGATCGAGGGCGAGATCATCGCCGAGGAGCCGGCGCCGGGAACCCGTCCCGAGGAGGGCCGGGGGCGCCTCGAGGCCTGACGCCCCGCGGCCACACCCCTTCGGGGGAAGTTCCCACCCGGTGTCCGCGGAGGTGGCGGGCGGCGCGCGCGGCGCCGTGCACGACATACCCGCCCCCACCTGCTCGACTGGCCCTTATCGTCGGACCTCGCTATCGTGGAGGTTCTCCCATTCTCTGCGCGCCGTCCGGTTCTCTCCGGTTCTGCTCGCGCGCACCGGACGGGAACATGGTGGCCACGGGGGGCGTTCTACCCCGTGACGTCACAGTTCGACCGACCACACGAAGTTTCCGTGTCCTGGACACGATTGGAGTGCACATGGCTGAGAGGTCCCTGCGCGGCACGAACCTGAGCTGGCTGTCTTTCGAGAGCGACGAGGGGGTCACGTTCAGCGAGCGCCAGATCACCCGTTACGTGTGCCCGGACGGCCACATCAGCGAGCTCCCGTTCTCGGTCGAGGCCGAGATCCCCTCGCTGTGGGAGTGCCGCTGCGGCAAGGACGCCAAGCTCGTCGACGGCCCCGAGCCGGAGGCCAAGGCGACCAAGCCCCAGCGCACCCACTGGGACATGCTCCTGGAGCGCCGCTCGATCCCCGAGCTCGAGGAGCTGCTGGAGGAGCGTCTGGAGCTGCTGCGCACGAGCCGTGGCGAGAAGCCCAGCCGCAAGCGCACCGCCTGACGGACGCACCCCCCGAACGCACCGACGGCCCCGGACCTGCCTGGCAGGACCGGGGTCGTCGTGCTGCCCGGGGCGCGCGGGGCCTAGACGATGCGGGGCTGCTCGTTGCCTGCCGCCGCGATGCCCTCGCGCATCCGCACCCGGGTGAGGATGAGCCCGCCGACGACGAAGAAGACGATCGTGACGAGGATCGCCGGCCGGTAGGAGCCGGTGAGCTGGTAGGTGAGGCCGAAGGCCAGGCTTCCGAACCAGCTCGTGCCGCGCTCCATCGCCTGGTAGAAGCTGAAGAACTCCGACTCCCGGCCCTTGGGCACGAGCTGGGAGTAGAGGGAGCGGGAGAGCGCCTGGGTGCCGCCCATGACGGTGCCGATGAGCACCGCGCAGATCAGCCAGATGGTGAAGGCCCCGCGGGGCACGAAGTAGGCGAAGGCCACGACCAGGGTCCACATGACGATGCCGCCGAGGACCGTCTTCTTGGCCCCGATCCGTCCTGCGACGAACCCGAAGAAGAGCGCGCCGAAGAAGGCGACGAACTGCACCACGAGGATGGTGATCGTCAGCTGGGCGGTGTCGAAGCCGAGTGCCTCGGTGCCGTAGAGGCTGGCCGAGGTGATGACCGTCTGGATTCCGTCGTTGAAGAACAGGTAGGCGAGCAGGAAGGTCAGCGTGTGGGGGTAGCGGCGCACCTCGCCGAAGGTGTCGCGCAGCTGGCTGATGGTGCCGCCGACGACGCCGGCGTCGCGCTCGACCGGGACGGCCGTGGTGCCGCGGATGCGGCGCAGGCCGATGACCGGGATGAGGGTGAAGACCGCCCACCACAGACCGGCCGAGAGCAGCGACAGGCGGATGGCCATGCCGTAGGACAGGCCGAGACTCTCGTAGGTCTGCAGCACGACGAGGTTGAGCACGAGCAGCAGGCCGCCGCCGAGGTAGCCCAGCGCCCAGGCCCGTGAGGAGACCTTGTCGCGGTCGTCGGGATGGGCGATGCGGTTGAGCAGCGCGTCGTAGACGACCGTCGAGGCACCCAGGCACAGGTTGGCGATGACGATGAGCAGCACGCCGAGCTGCCAGTTGGTGCCCTCGAGGAAGAACATCAGGGAGGCGGCGGCGGCACCGGTCCAGGCCAGACCGCCGAGCAGCCAGACGGGCCGTGGGTGGCGGTCGGCGATGGCGCCGACGAAGAGGAGCACGAGCGCCGAGACGATGGTCGCCACCGTGATCGTGTAGGGCGCGAGCGAGCCGACGGCGACCGGGACGCCGAGGATGGACAGCATCGCGTCGCAGGTCTCGCCGGCGGCGAGGTCGGGGCAGGCGTCGTTGCGCGCCAGGGAGGTCAGGTAGGGGCTGATGAGGACGGTGCCCGTCGTGGTGACGTAGGCGGAGTTCGCCCAGTCGTACCAGCCCCAGGCCCGCTGGTGGCCGCGGGTGCGCTCGACGGCGGGATCGGCCCGCAGCACCTGGCTCGTGGTCGTCATGGGGGAGAGCGTGCCACGGTCGGGCCGGTTCAGGTTGCAGCGACGGGCGGGTCGACCAAGAGTGGACAGTCCGCAACCCACCGACAGGAGTGATCATGGGACTGGGTGACAAGATCCGCAACGCCGCCGAGGGCGCCAAGGGTCAGGGCAAGGAACACCTCGGCGACGCCCTCGACAACGACCGCATGGAGGCCGAAGGCCGCTCCGAGCAGGTGCAGGCCGACGTCAAGCAGACGGGGGAGAAGGTCAAGGACGCCTGGAACGACGCGACGGGCGACTGACGCGGACCCGTCTCCCCCGGGGGTCCGCGACGGACGGTGAGCGCGGGCTGGGGAGACGCAGCGAGGCCGGTCGGGGCAGAACGCCCGACCGGCCTCTCGCGTGCTCAGGAGCGGTCGTCCTCCGGCGGGGAGCTCGCCTCGTGCGCCGTGGACGGTGTGACCGGCGTGTCGTCGGAGGGCACGTGCTGGGCCCGGCTGCGGAGCACCCGCTCGCGGAAGGCGGCGGCCAGCGAGCCGGCCCGTCGGACCCGGTCCTGCTTGGCGACGGTGCGCTCCTGCTCCACCCTCTCGTGGGCCTGGCGGGCCCGGAGCTGGAAGACGGGGGCGGCCTCCTCCGCGAGGACGGCGGCACGCTGCCCCTCGGGGGTGAGCTGCCGCAGCTCGTCGGCCCGGACGGTGCCGGTGCGCAGGTCGAGCTGCTCGCTGGCGTAGCGGATCACGCTGACCACGGTCGCCGTGACCGGCACGGCCAGGAAGGCCCCGACGATGCCCCACCGGGTGCCGCCGGCGGCGACCGCGAGCAGGATGATCACGGGGTGCAGGTCCATGGCCTTGCTCTGCAGGATCGGGGAGAGCACGTTGCCCTCGATCTGCTGCACGGCCAGGACGATGGCCAGGACCCACAGCGCCGTGACGAAGCCCTCGGAGACGAGGGCCACGAGGACCGCGAGGGCACCGGCGGTCACGGCACCGACGATGGGGATGAAGCCCGCGAAGAAGGTGATGAGCGCTAGGCCGAAGGCCAGCGGCACGCCGAGGATGAGCAGGCCGATGCCGATGAAGACGGCGTCCACGAGCGAGACGAGCGCCTGGGCGCGGATGAAGCCGCCCAGGGTGACCCACATCCGGGCCAGGGCCTCCGTCAGGTGCATCCCGGCGGTCGGTCCGGTGAAGCGGCGCACCCACGGCGCGAACCGCTCGCCGTCCTTGAGGAAGAAGAAGGTGAGCACCAGGACCATCGCCAGGGTGACCAGCAGCGAGCCGGCCGTCGTGACACCGGTGAGGACCCCGGAGGCGATGTTGGCCGACTGCTGCTGCAGCCAGTCGCTGGCCTGGTCGACGTATTCGCTGACCTGCTCGTTCTTGAGGTTCAGGGGCGGGCCCTCGACCCAGTCGAGGATCTGCTGCAGACCCTGGCTCGCCTGCTTCACGATGTCCTGGCCCTGGGCCACGATGCCCGGCGCGATGGCCGCGAGGCTGCCGACGAAGGCGCCGAGGCCGAGGAGGAGGACGAGGCCCGCGGCCAGTCCGGAGGGCCATCCGCGACGGGTGAGGAAGCGGACCGGCCCCCAGAGCACGGTGCTGACGATGAGGGCGAGCAGCAGCGGCAGGACGCCGACCCAGAGCTTGCCGAGCACGTAGAAGAGGACGGCCAGGGCGGCGGCCAGGAGGAGGAAGCGCCACGCCCAGGCGGCGGCGCCCTTGAGGCTCTCGAGGATGAGTGCGCCGCGGTCGACCCCGCCGACCTGGTCGGGGTGGGCGCCGGGGGTGGGCACCGTCTCGGCGCGCTCGACGTAGGTGCGGCCGGTCGCGTCACGGCCGACCACCAGCTCGGGGGACGCGTCGGCGTGCTCGGGATCGAAGGGTCTGTCAGTCACGTCGCTCACCTTTTCACGCGGTGGGGGAGAGGAGGGGCACCATCCGGCAGGAGACCTCCGTCGTGTCGCCCGCCCGGAGGGTGAGCGCCCGCTCGCCGCGCGCGACGGTCTCGACGCACACGAAGCGGGTCCACTCCTCGTCCCCGAGGTCGGCCAGTCGGACGGCCTGGTCGGCCCACGGGTTCCACACGACGGTCTGCGCGGCGCCGCCGGGTCGCAGCTCGAGGAGCGCCCGCCCGTCGGCGTCGGCCAGGGTCACCGGCCCGCTGCGCTCGTAGACGCGGTCCGTCTCACCCTCCATCGTGACCGGACCGTCCTGGACCTCGTGCTCGCCGGTCACCTTGTCGAGGTAGCCGGCGCCCTCGAGCCCGAGCACCCGGACCTGGCGGACGTCGTCGACGGCCAGGTAGGTGTGGAGGGCCGCCTCGGCGCGGTAGTCGTCGGGGCCGGTGTTGGTCAGCCGCAGGCGCAGGACGAGCGTCTCGGTGCCGTCCTCCTGCTCCAGGGCGACCGCGTAGCGGGCCCGGAAGGGTCCGGGAAGGTGCTCGGCGCCCGGAGCCTCGATCACGTCCGAGGAGTCGAGCTCCCAGGCCCAGACCTCGGCGCCGTCCGTCTCGGTCGGACGCCACGTCGCGGTGCGCACCACGCCGTGGGACGGCGTGAGGTCGTCCTGCGGACCGCCGGCGAACCACGGGAAGCAGATCGGCACGCCGCCGCGGATCGGCGCGGAGCCGTCGAGGACCGCCTCGTCGCTGACCCACACCACCCGCCGCCCGTCCACCGTCCACTCGACGAGGTGCGCGCCGTGGTCGTAGGCGACCAGGCGGGATCGGTCGGACTCGTGGACGTGGGGCACCAGCGTGGGCGCGGTCTCGCTCATCTCCCCAGGCTAGGCGTCGCGTGGCATCGTGGCCGCCATGTCCGCACCCCGACAGCCGCTGGCGTGGATCAGCTGGCTGCGCGTCGTCGCGATCGCGGGCGTCGTGCTCGTCCACGTCACCGGCGCCACGGCGAGCGGACCAGGGTCGACCACGACCGTCGACGGCTGGGTCGCCCGGGCGCTGGACCTGGCGTTCCTCTGGGCGGTGCCGGTCTTCGTCATGCTCGCGGGGACCGTCTCGCTCGACCCCGACCGTTACCGCGGCGACGGCCACTACCTCCGCCGCCGCGCCCTGCGGCTGCTGCCCGCGATCGTCGTCTGGAACGCCGTGTACGTCGCCTACCGGGCTTCCGCGGAGGAGGGCTGGTGGCGGGGCCCGCGGGCGGCGCTCGAGGACGTGCTGACCGGTTCGGTCGCACCCCACCTGTACTTCCTGTGGATCGTCCTCGGTCTCTCGCTGCTCACCCCGTTGCTGGTGCCGTGGGTCGCGCGCGCCTCCCGGACGGCGAGGGTGCTCGCGGCGGCCGGGCTCTGGATGGTGCCGGTCCTCTCGACCTGGCCCCTGGGCCCGGACGGGGAGCCGGTGGGGTTGGCGACGGTCGCCTGGACCTGGTGGCTGCCCTACCTCGGGGCCTACCTCATGGGTGAGGCGCTGCACGGCGTCGTGCTGCCCCGCCGGTGGGTCGCTCCGGCGGTCGCTGCGGTGCTGGGTCTGACGGGGCTGCTCGTCTGGCAGTGGCAGAACCCGAAGGCCCCTGCCTGGCTGGAGACCTGGGTGGGCGCGCACTACTACGGGCCCTCCGTCGCCGTGCTCTGCGTGCTCGTCCTGCTCCTGGCCCAGACGACGGTCCGGCCCGGTGGCGCGCTCGCGGTGCTCGCCGGTCCCGGGGTGGTGCGGGTGGTGCATCCCCTGGCGACGGCGACGATGGGGATCTTCGCGCTGCACTTCCTGGTGCTGATGGTCGGCCTGGACCTCGGGCTGCTCGGGGAGCCGGTCGCGACGTGGCCGGTCCTGCTCGGGCGTGCCCTGGTCGTGGGCGTCGTCACCACGGTCCTCGTGCTGCTCCTGCGACGGGCCCCCGTCGTGCGGCAGGTCCTGTAGCTGCTCACTCCAGCTCCACCCGCCGCACCTGCGTGGCCTCCACCTCGTAGCGCGACGCACGACCACCGCCGGCCGCGAAGAAGCGCCGTCGCAGCTGCCCGAGGACCTCGACCGCCTGACCGTCGGGCAGGCGGCCGGCCGTGCGGCGGACGCCGGCGGCCCAGCAGGCGATGTCAATGGTGTCGACGCGCGTGCGGCCCCCGTCCTCCCGACGCCCCTCCCGTGGCACGACCAGGCGGAACTGCACCAGCTCGTCGCCGCTGGGGAGCGTCCGCGCCGCCGGCTCGCCGCTGACGCGTCCGACCAGATGCACCTCGTTGGCCGGTGCCGCCGTCCGTGCTGCCATGACCCGACCCTGCCGGTCGGCGGCGGGGGAGGGGAGGGGTCCGTGACGGGCTGTGGACACCGGTGCGGGCGGCCGGGCCCGGTGTGGACGACCCCGCTGAGGACCGATCGTGTCCGGTGGCGGGTCTAGGGTCGGGAGCATGCTCGAGCTCAGCCGCAGGGACGCACGCCGCATCGCGGTGCGGGCGCAGCTGCTGTCCTCGCCAAGGCCCACCGACCTGCTGGAGATGCTCCGGCACCTGACGTCGATGCAGGTCGACCTGACCGACCGCGTCGCGCCCAACGTCGACCTGGTCTGCTGGAGCCGGCTCGGCACCGCATACCGTCCGGAGGACCTGCAGGGGGAGGGTCGCGCTGCTCTCGCCGCTGGACCGGCTGGTCTTCGACCGCCAGCGCATGACCGAGCTGTTCCAGTTCGACTACCAGCTGGAGATGTACAAGCCGGCGGCCAAGCGACGCTGGGGCTACTTCGCGCTGCCGGTGCTCGACGGCGGCCGGCTCGTGGGCAAGGTCGACTCGACCGCGGACCACCGCACCGGACGGTTCGTGGTGCACGCGGTCCACGAGGACGAGCCGTTCAGCCGCACCCGCAGCGAGGCGGTCGAGCGCGAGCTGCGCAGCCTGGCCGGGATGCTCGAGCTGGAGCTCGTCCGGGAGCGCTGAGGAATGCCCGGGCGTGCAGGGCGTTGACTCCGTCGTGAAGAAGATCGGGTTCCTCTCGTTCGGGCACTGGACGCCGCACGAGCAGTCGATGGTCCGCTCCGCCGCGGACGCGCTGCTGCAGTCGGTCGAGCTGGCCGTGGCGGCCGAGGAGGTCGGCGCCGACGGCGCCTACTTCCGGGTGCACCACTTCGCGCGGCAGCTCGCCTCGCCGTTCCCGCTCCTGGCCGCCGCCGCCGCCCGGACCAGCCGGATCGAGCTGGGCACGGGCGTGATCGACATGCGCTAGCGGAACCAGCCGGCGCTGAAGACGGGAGCCCGGCCTGAGGTAGCGGCATGGGCCCACTGTGCGATGGCCGCGCCTGTCTCTTCTGGAGACAGAGCCGATCCGTCGATGATTGACATGGCCCATCGCTCGGAAACGTCTGCCCCGACCCACCGATCCCACTGCATTCGGGGCCATGAGTCATTTGTGACCACCTCGGTGAGGTGCGTCGGGTCGACCGCGTGTCGACGCATCCACTCGGCGAACGCGAGGTGGAGATGTCGCATCTCCGGCGGGTCGTGGCGCGTATCAAGCCGAGCATTCTGCTCGGCCTCTGACACGTCGAGGAGGCAGACAGCGATATCGAGCCTGTCGGCGGAGGGAACTGCGAGAGCTTCTCCCGCAGGGATTGGATCGCCCGCGAGGAGAACGTGTCGGCCGACTGCGTCCAGCTCGATCGCGTGCTGGGCGATTCGTTCCACCGTCTCCTGCCGCCATGCCACTGTAGGAGTGGCTGGGACGGGGCCGAAGCATCCCAGCTCGACCGGCTCGAACTGCGGGCCGAGCAGCGGAGCGGCGTTCAGTCGGGCCGTGGTCTTACCCACTCCGGATGCGCCAGAAACTATAAGCAGCATAGGCAAGCCATTCTTTCACGTCACGCACTGACATGGCACCGCATATTCAGTCGGGGTAGCGCCGCTTGAGCATCGGCGACGACGCTGCACGCACGTCCCGGGCCTACAGGTCAACGTTTCGCCCGCCAACGTCACAACCGCGACATGCGCTACGAGAACCCTCTCTACATGGTCGAGGACGCCGGGGCTGCCGACCTGATCTCCGGAGGCCGGCTGCAGCTGGGCATCAGCCGTGGGTCGCCCGAGCAGGTCATCAAGGGCTACGAGTACTTCGGCCACGTGCCGGAGCCGGGGGAGACCGACGCCGACATGGCCCGTCGTCACACCGCGCGCTTCCTCGAGGTGCTGGAGGGGGAGGGCTTCGCCGAGCCCAACCCACGGCCGATGTTCCCCAACCCTCCAGGGCTGCTGCGGCTCGAGCCGCACTCGCCTGGGCTGCGCCGCCGGATCTGGTGGGGCGCCGGATCGCGCGCGACCGCGATCTGGACGGCCCAGCAGGGCATGAACCTCATGAGCTCGACCCTGCTCACCGAGGACACCGGCGTGCCGTTCCACCGGCTGCAGGCCGAGCAGATCCAGCTCTTCCGCGACGCCTGGGCCGAGGCGGGCCACGGCTGGGAGCCGCGGGTGTCGGTCAGCCGCAGCATCTTCCCGATCGTGAACGACCTCGACCGACGGTTGTTCGGTCTGGAGACCCGCAGCCAGGACCAGGTCGGCTTCCTGGACGGCGGGAAGGCCCGCTTCGGCAAGACCTATGCGGGGGAGCCGGACCAGCTCGTGGAGCAGCTGGCCGAGGACGAGGCGATCGCCGCGGCAGACACGTTGCTGCTCACGATCCCGAACCAGCTCGGCGTCGACTACAACGCCCACCTGCTGCGGTCAGTGGTCGAGCACGTCGCTCCGGGGCTCGGCTGGCGCTGAGTCCTGCGTTGTCGGCGCGGCGTGCTAGGACGGTGCCATGGCGGAACGACCCCCGGTGCCCGACGAGTGGGTGCAGCGTTGCGACCGGATCCTGTCCGCCCTGCCGCAGTGCACGGGCGAGGACGCCTGGGTCGGTGTCCGCTGGCGGGTGCGGAACGCTACCGTCGCACACCTGTTCGGAGGCGAGGACCAGCAGTTCCGACTCGTCGTCCGGGCCGAGCCCGACGAGGTGCGAGCCTTCGAGGCGATGGGCGATCCATACTTCCGTGCCGGCTGGGGCACGAATGCCGTCGGCCTCATCATCGACCACGCCACGGACTGGGACGAGGTCGAGGAGCTGCTCGTGGCGTCGTACTGCGTGCAGGCTCCGCAGAAGCTCGCCGACGAGGTGCTGGCGACCTGGGGATCGCGTCCGGGCGGCTCTGTCTAGGGATCTCCGTAGACGGGATTGGTAGACGTGGTCGCACGGGGCTTTCCAGGTTCTCAGCCCTCCTGTGTAGAACGCCGATAAGTCACATTATGTAAAGTAACCCCGACTGGCCGCTGAGCGCCGCCCTCCGTGGAGGCCTCCCCTGACCGTGTCGCAGTCGCGGCGCTGGCGGTCAGAGGTCCGCGCTGAAGTGATGCGAGCTGATGCGGTAGCCCGAGTTGAAGTAGAGACGGTGGGCGGAGACGCGATCCGGTCCGACGCCCGAGTCCAGGTGCACCTGACTGCACCCCAGCCGGTACGCCTCGTCGTGGATCCAGGCCAAGAGGGCTCGTGCGTGTCCCTGCCCGCGTGCTGACGGCACCGTGGACAGGTCGTCGATGTAGAGATGGCGGCCCCAGGCCAGGTTCTCCCCGAGGCGGAAACCAGCAACGGCAAGCGCGGAAGCCCTGCCGTCCGGGACGGAGCAGACCAGTCGGTACCCGTCAGGTCGCTGCCCCTGATCCACGCGTCGGACGAACTCCTCCTCGGATGCGAGATGCGGCCGGAGCTCACGCATCGCCTCGAAGGCACGTCCGGTGTGGGGCGGCAGCAGTTCGACGATCACGACGAGCCATCATGCCAGCGGCGGGGGCCTCCCGGACCGTCCGTGGGCGGTCGGCACGCTGACCGACCGCCCACGGTTCCGGTGGAGCTCCTCCCCCGGTGATGCGTGTCCCAGACAGACTCAGAGCACGTAGTGGTAGCGGACCGAGAAGATGCTGGACGGGACGTCGACCCACGCGGCCGCCCCGATGTGCCCGGTTGCCAGGGACGAGCGCTCCCACCCCTTGCCGTTGTCCTGGATGAGCCTCGACTGCTTCCCCACCCCCGTGAAGGTCAGCTCGACGTCCTCTTGGCCGATGATCTCGAAGGTCTCGGGGTCGTACACGTCCAGAGCCCCGGACACGCTCACGGCGTTGAGCGCGTTGTCGGCGGTGACCGTCATGTCATAGCCGTTCCGGTTTGTCCACGAGCGGAACTCGCAGGCCAGGTCGCCGTACTCGGTCCCCTCCGGGCACGCGTAGACGGTCGATCCCATCAGCATCGTCCCGGCGGCCTCGTCGCTGCGCTGGTAGACGGAAACCAGGACCTCCTCCCAGAGGACCAGGTCACCCTCGCTCCCGATCACCTGGATCGACTCGGCATCTGCCCCGACCATCGAGAACTGGATCACCTCGCGTCCTTGAGCCGCGGTGTCGTCCGGAGCAGCGGTCGAGACCGCGGCCGCCGTCGGGAGCGAAGCGGCGAGCGCGAGAGCCAGGCTGGCAATGCTGATCATCATGGATCCCCTGTCCTGAGTGGGCTCCGGTCGTCGGTGCCCGTGTGCTGTTCATGACGCCGCTCAGGCCGACAGGGTTGGAAAGTTCTGAGGATCGACCGGGGAGGGCGGCCGCCGGCCGCCGAACGTCGTGCCTAGCGGGGTGCCGCCTCCGCTAGGAAATCGTCGACCAGGCGGTGGTACTCCCCCGGCTGGTCCCGCCGGACGCAATGCCCCGCGTCTGCGACGACGGCCGTCCGGACGAGGGGGTTGTGGACGGCCTCCGCACGTGGCGCCATGGGTGCGTCGGGCGGCAGGACGAGCAGGGTGGGCACCATGAGCGCGTTGAAGAGCCCCTCCCAGACTGGGTCACCCAGGTGGAGGCCGCGGCGGATGTAGTCACGGTCGACCAGCGGTTTGCAGGCCGCCCACGCCTCGATCTCCGAGCGGCTCCAGATCGTCTCGACCGCCATGCGCCGAATCTCCTTCTCAGGATCGGCGTCCACGCTCTCGAGGAACTCCTCGTTGTGGGCCAGGAAGTCCGGGTCGGGCTGCGCCCCGGTCGGCCTGGCCGGGTCCTCCAGGACCAGCGCCCATACCCGGTCCGGACGGGCGAGGGTGGCGCGCAACGAGAGAAGACCCCCGAGCGAGTGCCCGACCAGTGCAGCAGGTTCGGGCAGGTCGTCGATGACCGCGACGAGGTCGGCGAGCATCACCGCCGGAGCGTCCGCAAGCTCGGCGTCGGTGAAGCGGGGAGACTCGCCGTGTCCACGAAGGTCGACGGCGTGCACGTCCCACCGGTCACCCCAGTGCTGCACGAGGTCCGGCCACGCCGTGCCCGCGTCGGTCAGGCCGTGCACGAGCACGACGGCGCGGGAGTCAGGGTTCCCGTAGCGGTGGACCTTGCACGGTTGCACCCGATGGAGCATAGGTGTCACCGGCGCTTGGTCCTGGTAGCGCGGCGCGCCTGGCTGCTCCTCCCCCACCGGCGTCGCGTTTCCCAGTAACGTCCGGCCATGGCGGAGACGCGGAGCGGACACACGGGCAGGCCCTTCGCCGTCGCCCTGTCGTGGGGCGTGGCCCTGTGCGTGGCCGGCATCTTCATGGTGCTCGTCGGAATGGCCCAACCGACGACCGAAGAGTTCGGCAACGCGACGACCAACGGCTGGCTGTGGGCCGGCGGGGTCGCCGAGGTCGTCGGGCTGCTGCTGCTCCTGACCGGGCTCTACGAGTTCCTGAGCAGCGTCCAGGAGCACTTCGCCCTGGCACGGCGACGGGTCAGCTGACGCCGCGGCACGCTTGGCTCCGGCTCCGGCTCAGGCGCCGGAGCCGGTGCTCAGTCCCGGACGTGCCGCATCCACCAGCTCCCAGGCCTGGTCCAGCGTCTGCCGCACAGCCGTCGCCCACGCCGGGGGGAACCTGCCCGGGTCGGTGAGCCAGCCCTCCAGGCTGGACACCGCGTGCCGCACGCCGAGGGCCTCGTCGGCGACCGCGGCCACGAGGAGGCCGCCGATCCCCGGCAGCTGCCGGGCCCACCGGCTCCCGACGGCGGCGTCGAAGGACGCGCCGATCTCACCCCATACCCGCTCCTCGAGGACCGAGTGGCGCTGGTCGCGCAGGTGCCGGGCAGCCGACAGCAGGGGCGCGTAGGCGTCCCCGGCCTCGGGGACGGACAGGACGAGCTCCTCGTGCAGGACCTCGAGGTGCAGCTCGAGCATCCAGCGCGGCATGCCCCGTGCCGCGAGCACCTGCCCGAGCCAGCGGATCTGGCGGTCGACCTCGCTCTGCGGCAGGCTCGCCAGCGTGACCAGCCACGCGCTGTCGCTGCGGGTGAACCGGCGTCCCCGCCGACCGTAGCGCCGCTCGTAGTAGGGAAACCGCTCCCACGAGCGCACACCGGCCCGCAGCGCGGCACGCAGCTCGCGTGGGTCTTCGGCGACGACGTGCCGCCCAGCCCCCGGGTTGAGCACATGCCCCAGGGTGTCGGGGTCGTCCTCCAGGACGAGCGGGTGCAGCTGCTCCGCGATGCGCTCGAGGCCCTCCACCGCCTCCAGGGCCGCGTCCACTGCGCGCGCCTGGCCGTCGCGGTCGAGCGTGGACGCCTGCAACGCCTCGGCGAACGGACCCCAGGCCTGCTGTGCAGGGGCGCTGCCCTGGACGAACGCGAGGCCCTCCGTGCCCGGCAGCCCGTAGGGCTGGCTGAGCAGGGGTGCGAGAAGGCTGTCTCCCAACGGAGAGGTATGCAGCACGTACAGGAAGCCCGCCAGCGAGGCCGGGTCCCGCCGGCCGCGGAGAACGGTCTCCTCGGAGAGCATGATGGCGTGGAGCAGGGACTCCGTCGTCCTGCCCGGGCGGTCGCGCTGAAGGTAGGTCAGGTCCTCCTCGAGCAGCGGAATCCGCGCGGCCATGGCGTCCCAGAACGCGGTGACCCTCGGGTCCGGCTGGCCACCGAGAGGTTCGCGGAGCGGCTCGTGCACCGCATGCATCGCCTCGAGGAAGAGCACGTAGGACTCCCGCGGCAGGGTCCCGTCCTTCAGCGCGGCCCAGAGAGGCAGCCCCTCGAGGTGGACGAGCGCCTCCCGCGTGTCGTCACGCAGGCGCTCCAGCAACGGCGTGGTGGGGATCATGGTGTACCTCGGCTGTGCTCGCTCGTGGGACGGGGCGTCGGGGCGTTCGGTGCAACAGGCCACGCTAGGCCATCGCCGGCCCGGCCCGCGACGCCGACGCGCAGAACCGAGCCCGCGCGGTGCTCAGTCGAGCCACGACCGGCCGACGTGGACCTCGACGCCGTCTGGCAGGTGGCCCCTCTCCCCCGTCGCGGCTCGTCGGCACCAGTCCAGGAGCGTGTCGTGCGGGGTGTCGCTTCTTGTCCCTCCTGAGGCCCCACCGTCGGGGTGCCACTGGGCGAACCACCCCTGGCCGAGCAGCGCCACGAACGGTCCTCCGACGACGCGACCGACCGTGTCGTCGATGGCGTCCAGGAGGTCCTCCGACCCCCAGTCGCACGCGTCGCACCCGCAGTCCGGCACCGACATGAGGGTGATCCGCGGCTCGGCGGCGCTGATGTGGAGGACCGCGAGCGTCGACTGGTGCCCCGGCTGCGGCGCGTCCCGCTCGAGCAGCAGCAGGGGCAGCGTGTCCGGTCGACGCGGGACGAGCTTGGTGCCGCGGTCGAAGGACCCCTGGGACGGCTCCGTCCCGTCCAGCGGGGCGGCCGGTAGAGGGACGGTGTCGACGTCGAGCAGGTCGGTCAGGACGTCGATCCACACGCGGGCCCGGGCGTGGACGATGCGGTAGCGCTCCGGCGCGGTGACGCGGGAGTACTCCTCCTCGCGGGCCTCGGCCCCATCGGGATGAGGGTTCGGCCAGGAGGGCAGGTCGAGGCGGGCGTAGCGTGCAGCCACCTCGGCGCTCAGGTCACCCAACCCCGTCACGGTCGAGACCCTACGCCCCTCCGAGATCCGCGGCTGGAATCGTCAGGAGCAGGAGCCCCTCGCGACGAGGACCGGCTGACCAGCAGGTAGCGCTCGTCCTCGATGGTCTTGCCCCAGTAGACCGGCTCCGGCAGCGGACGCACCCAGACGTCCTTGAGCAGGGGGCGCACGATCTCCTCGCACTCCGCCGCCGTCAGACCGGCCCCCGTCGACCACCGGCCCTCCACGAGGACCACGACGCCGCCCGGACGCAGCAGCTCGACCCAGCGTGCGAACGCCTCGGCGGGGTCGGGCATCGCCCACAGGACGTGCCGGCTCAGCACCACGTCATACGCCCCGGGCTCGAGCGCAGGACGGGCGGCGTCCCCGACGACGAACTCCGCTTCCGGGACCTTCACCCTCGCCCGACGGATCATCTCCGGGGAGAGATCGAGCCCGTCGACGACATACCCCTCGTCGGTGAGCAGCCGCGTGAGCGTCCCGGTGCCACACCCGAGGTCGGCCACCCGTCCTGGAGCCGCGGGAAGGACCTCGAGCAGCAGCTCCCGCCACGCGGACCGCACCTGCGGATCCGCCAACCCGTGGTCCGGCTCGTCGTCGAAGTGCGCGGCCTCGTCGTCCCACAGGTCCCGGGTCATCCGGTCAACCTACCGAGGTAGGCCGTGGCCCCCGTCACGAGCTGGCGGAACCTCGCTGGGGCTGCCCCTCGAGCACCGTTCCCAGGCGGTCAAGGTCCTGTCGCAGACCCCGTCCGAGCATGATCCCGAGGACCGGCTCGAGAAGTCGTGACGCACCTGCGAGACGGACCTCCAGCGCGGCGGTCACGGCAGCCCCGTCCGGAGCCGCGTCCACCGTGTAGGAGCCGCCTCCGCGCCACGGCCCGTCCGTCAGCTGCCACCGGACGTGCCGTCCGGGGACGTGGTCGACGACGGTCCAGCCCATCGAGACCCGCTTGTCCCCCATCGCAACGCCGGTCAGGCCCTGCCGGCCGACGGCGAGCGGCCCGTCGGTCGTGTACGAGGACTCCACGACCGACCGGCGCCAGTGGACCTCGTTCGTCACGTCGGCCAGGTAGTCGAAGACCTCGTCGACCGGCCGACGCACCAGGTCGTCGCACGCCTCTTCATCCGTTCTCGCTCTCGTCCTGGCGCCGCCGCCGAGCCTGGCACGCACCCTGGGTGCCACACCGTAGCGGGCTGGGACCATCCGCGGGCGGCACGTGCGACACACTTCAGGAATGCCACTGATCCGCCGGTCCCCCGGAAAGGACCCCTTCGAGTCCGAGCTGGGCTTCTTCGACCATCGCGTCGGGCGTCTCCTGCACCACGGAGCCCAGGTGGGACATGTCGCATCGCACGTGCAGTGGGCCGGGGTGTTCCGGCTGCGTCCGCTCCCCACCTTCCTCATCACCTGGCACGACGGGTCGCACGAGCTCATCGCCGAGGACCCCCAGCCGTTCTCCCTGACGCGCGAGGTGCGGGCCGGCCGGCTGCCCTGGTTCGTCCGCCAGCACTCGATCCGGGAGGCCCTCGACCTCACCGGGGAGGACGAGACGGACTTCACGGTCGAGTGGCTGGACGACGCCGGGTCGGCCGCCCTCTGGCCCACGGTCGGCTTCCCCGAGGACCAGGGAGAGCTAGCCAGCCCGAGGTCCGACGAGGACTCCTAGATGGAGAACGGCGTCCACCACGTCGAGCTGTGGACCTGCGACCTCGCGGGTGCCGTGCCGTCGTTCGACTGGCTCCTCACCTCGATCGGCTGGCACGCCGAGGATGACCGGGACTGGCCGGCGGGACGGGTGTGGACCCACCCGAGCGGTGTCTACCTGGTGCTGGAGCAGTCCCCCGACGTCACCGGTGCCCACGAGCGCACCCGCGCCGGGATGAACCACCTGGCCCTTCGCGTCGCCGACCGCCACCAGCTCGACCGGCTGCGAGAGGACTGCGGCCGGCACGGTTGGACCGAGCTCTTCGCGGACCGCTACCCGCATGCCGGCGGACCGCAGCACACCGCCCTGTTCATCGAGAACCACGAGGGCTTCGAGCTGGAGCTGGTCGCCCCGGAGTGATTCCACCGGCGGAGCTGTCCTGGCCGCGGGGACGAACCCGTGGTCGGCCCCGACCCGTCGAGCCACGTGCCCTACCGTTGGGCCATGCTCCGACGCCTCGTCGCCCGCACCTTCTGGGCCGTCAGCCGGTGGAAGCTCGTCTCGGCGCCCGCGCCGGACCGCCCCACCGTCCTCGTCGGGGCGCCCCACACGTCCAACTGGGACTTCGTGCTGATGTTGGCGATCGCCTGGCGTCTGGGCATGGACTTCAGGTGGCTGGGCAAGCACACGCTCTTCAGCGGCTGGCGCGGTCCGATCATGCGTCGGCTGGGCGGCATACCCGTCGACCGGTCCAACCCCTTCCGGGTCGTCGACGAGGTGCTCGAGCGCATCCGCACGGGCGAGGTGTTCGGCCTCGTGGTCACCCCCGACGGCACCCGCAAGGGTCACACCCACTGGAAGTCGGGCTTCTACCGGATCGCGCAGGAGAGCGATATGCCGGTCACGCTCGGGTATGTGGATCGCACCACCATGACGACTGGTCTGGGTCCGACGATCGAGCTGACGGGGAACGTGTCGGCCGACATGGACCGCATCCGGGAGTTCTACGCCGACAAGGCCGGCTTCCGTCCGGAGAGCCGCGTCGAGCCCCGGCTGCGCGAGGAGTCGCGCGGGTCCTGAGGATCGCCGGGGCCCGTGCACCGCCGCCCTCCGTCGATCAGTAACGCGTGTGATCGGGCGCCGGGACAGGAATGACCCCTCCGGCGCGCACGGGGTCGACGACCGCCCGCCCGCGATCGTCGGCGCTGACCCTCCAGGCTCGACCCGTCCCGAGGACGTCCCACTGTTGACCTCGGGGGCGCACGGCAGTGTCCTCGTCAAGGGCCACGACGACCTCCGCACCTCGCTGCAGAACGATCGCGACGGCTCGGCCGACCGTCCCGGCCTGGGCGGCGTGCACCTCGACCACGCCGGGGACGAGACCGATCCCTTCGTCGAGGGAGACCTCGTCCAAGCCCTCCGACCACCCGACAGGGCAGACGTCGACCCCATCCACCCGGTGGCCCCCCACGAGTGCCCGGTCTCCGGCGATCATCGCGCCGGCCGAGAAGCCGAGGTAGGGACAGCCGACGGCGGCCATCGCGCGGATCTCGGGATAGACAGGGCGCAGCGCCGAGTGATACGCGGGGGTCGGGCCACCACCTACGACGAGCGCCTCGAACCTGGCCACGTCCGGGACGCCGTCCGCGAGCGGCACCACGTCGATCCGCCCGGCGAGCGCGGGCAGCAGGTTCGTGTAGTCGGGGGCGAACATTCTGGCGTTGTCGGCCGCACCTGCCAGGAGCAGGCCGACACGGGCGACTCCACGTTCCAGGCAGGCGTCGACGAACGGTTGGAGACAGGTCGAGCTGCGGGTGGTGTCCGGGCCGCCGCCCACGAGGACCGTGGTCATGCCCACAGTTCATCATCGGACCGTGGGTCCGCGCGCGAGGTCACTGCATCATCGCCGCGTGTGGCAGATCGTTCTCATGGGCGGCGACGCGTCAGCCGAGGTCGAGCTCGCGCAGGGGCTGACCGCCGTCGACGAACACCCGCCCACCCGAGGCCAGGGCGGCCCGGATGCGTTCCAGCGCCAAGGCCCCGGCGTCGGGGTGCCGACCGTCCAGGGCGCCCACCCGGACCGCGAACACCACGTCGAACGGGCCCTCCCCCGGCTCGGGCACGAACTCCTCGGCCGCGGCCTGACGGACGCTCATCCGGCCGGACGCGATCTCGCTGGCGGAGCTGGCACGCGTCTGCTCGACGGCCCTGGCCGAGCGGTCGATCGCGAGGATGCGCCCGTCGGTCAGCCGAGCGGCGACCGCGCGGGCCGCAGCGCCGGTCCCGCAGCCGATCTCCAGGACCCGGGAGTGCGGAATGATCGGCAGGGCGTCCACGACGGCTGCCAGGCGGGGCGAGAGGGCGGGCGCCACGCTCATCACAGTAGCGCTCACACCACAAGGTGACCCGGTGCCCCCGGATCAGCCCAGTGTCCGCTGGCTAGGCCTGCGGCTTCCAGACCGCGCGGCGCTGCGCCTCGTCCTCGCGCAGCTCCGCCACGGGTCGCAGGTCGACGTGCAGCTGCACCACCGACGGCCCGGCGGCGAAGCCCTCCGGCCGGATCGCGCCGTTGTGGGCGTACATCTCGATATCGTGGCCCTCCAGGCGCCAGAGCCAGCTGGGGCCCCGGCCCTCGGCCTCCGCGGTGGACTCCGATGGCGCTCCGTGGACGGTCGAGATCTCCTCGGCCAGGGCCGCCGCGGCCGATCGCACGTCTTCCCACTCAAGGTCGCTCCACAGCCACCACGACACGCCCGCGAACCGCCCGCGGTAGGTGCTCCATCCGACCTTCGCCGCGCCCCACGCCGGCAGCGTGGCGAAGTCCCAGGCGCCGCTGTCCTCCTCGCACGACGTCTCCTCGGCAGTCTCCGTCGACACGCCGAGCGACCCCAGCCACGGGATCCCGTCGTCGAGCCCGTCGGGCCACGTCGACCCGACGATCGCGGTGATCTGCGCTGCGACGTCCCCCGGCGTAGGCCTCATGCTTCCCAGACCCTAGCCCCCTGAACGGGCAGGATGGAGGGCTGGACGAAACACGCCCGAGCTCCAGCTCCCGCGTCGCGATCGAGGCCGGCGGGCGTCACCCGGTCGGGAAGAGCCGTGCGAGCTGGGCGTGGCCGACGGCCTCGAACGGCTCGTCCCCGACCGCGAAGGCCCACACGGCCGTGCCGACCGCCTCGGCGACGTTCATGCGTCGCCACATCCCCGGTTCGCGCGGGTCGCGACCATAACCCTCCCGGAAGGCCACCTCAAGCCGCTGGTCGCGCAGGAAGTCCTGACGAGCGAGCCGCACGAAGTCCTCCTCGGGCGGGCGGAGATCGAAGCGACCGAGATCGATCACCCGCAGCGTCCCGTCGTCGTCCAGCCAGTTGCGCGGCTGCCAGTCGCCGTGGGTGGGCACGACGGCGGCTCCCCCGCCGGGCCAGTCCTCGAGCTCCCGGCGAACTCGCGCCTCCACCTCCCCGTCGATCCGGTGGGGTCTCGCGAGGAAGTTGTCCACCCGCTGCCGGAGCCGGTCGTTCCAGTCCGGATCCACCTCTGCGTGCTGACTGTGGAAGGCCGCCAGCAACCGCCCCGCCTGCAGGTATGTCGTCGGGTCGTCCTGCGCGGACGTCCCCTCGACCAGACGCCCGGGGACGAACGACGTGACCAGGACCCGGGCGTCCTCGTCGGCGGCCACCATCCGGGCGGCCCGCCCCGCCTCCACCCATCGTGCGGTCCACCCCTGGTGGGCCCGGATCTCTCGCCCGATGTGACCGTTCGCGGGCCCGCCCGCCTTGACGACGACGTGACCACGGGCGGACCGGACCTCGAGCACCACTGTGTCGGTCTGGCCCCAGGTGTGGTCGGCGAGGACGCACCACTCCCCCAGCCACGTGTCGACGAGGGCCCGCTGCCGGGCCGTCAGGCGATCTGCGGGGTCGGTCACGGTCCCGACCCTAACCTCCGGGTCCGGACCCGCAGGCCCGTCTCAGCACTCCCAGTTGTAGGTGCGGACCTCCGTCGTCAACCAGGTCGACAGGTCGCCGCTGTCGGACTCGAAGCGCGCGAACCCGTCGGAGAAGACGGTGACGTCGCCCACGTCGTCGCCGGGCCCCGGGGCGACCACCCTAGGGGCCGAGACGTCGGTGACCACCATCAGGGCGTTCGCTCCCCCGGCGGTTCCGCCGTCGAGCTCGGCGTCCAGCGCGCGCTGCTCGTCGCGGTAGAGCTGGTACCAGGTGGTCCCGTCCAGCTCGAGGACCTCGTTGCCGCAGGCTGGGTAGAAGGGCACGTCTGCGTGCACCTCCCTGACCGTGACGCCCGAGCGCGGTCCCGCGGGGGGATCACCGCTGGTGGCCGTGCCGCACCCGGCGACCACGAGAACCGATGCCCACACCGTCACCGCCGCACCCGCTGTCCTCGCGTCCATACGCCTCAGACGTGCGACGGCAGTGCGATGTTCCCGGGCGCGTCCTGCCGACGACAAACGTTCTTTGAACACGTTCAAAACAGGTGTATGTTGCCCTCATGACCACCAAGGCGGAGCGCACGCGCGAGCTCCTCGTCGACACCGCCCTGCGGTTGTTCCGCGAGCGCGGCTACGAGGCGACGACGATGCGCCTGGTCGCCACCGAGGCCGGGGTCTCCCAGGGCTCCGCCTACTACTACTTCGACGGCAAGGACGCCTTCGTCCTCGAGCTCTACGCCCGCATCCAGGAGGAGCACCGTGAGCGCGCCCTGCCGCTGCTGCGCGAGGGGGCGTCGCTGGCCGACAACCTGCGCACGGTGCTGCATACCGGCCTCGACACCATGAGTCCATACCACTCCTTCGGGGCGACGATGCTGCACGTCGCACTCTCGCGGTCCTCGGCCGTGAGCCCGTTCTCGACGGAGTCCGGGCCGGCCCGCGCGGCCGCGACGGACCTCATGCGGCAGGTGCTCGCCGCCTCCCGCGGCACCCGGACGACCACCGTGCACCCGCGGCTGGCCGAGCTGCTGTGGATGGCCTACCTGGGGGTCACGCTGCACTGGGTCACCGACTCCTCCCCCCAGCAGCGCCGCACGCGGGAGCTGGCGGACGGCCTGGCGCCGATCATCTCGCGCGTGGTCTCCCTGAGCCGGCTGCCTGTCGGCCGGGGCCTGGCCGCCGACGTCTTCGCCCTGGTCGACCGGCTGGCGGCACCTTCCTCCGACAGGAGCGCCCCATGAGCACCGTCGTCCTCGCCGGGGCCTCCGGCTTCCTCGGGCAGCACCTCCGGCGGGCGTTCGCCGCCGAGGGGGTCGAGGTGCGCACCATCGGCCGCACCACGGGGGACGCGACGTGGGGCCAGGACCTGCGCCCGGTGCTGGAGGGCGCCGACGCCCTGGTCAACCTGGCCGGACGCTCGGTGAGCTGCCGCTACACCAGACGCACCGCTGACGAGATCTTCTCCTCGCGCACCGAGACCACCCGCGCCCTCGGAGAGGCGCTTGCGGGATGCACGTCTCCTCCCCCGGTCTGGATCAACGCCAGCACCGGCACGATCTACCGCGACGCCCGCGACCGCCCGCAGGACGAGGAGACCGGTGAGCTGGGCAGCGGTTTCTCGGTCGCCGTCGCCCGGGCCTGGGAGCGGGAGCTGTATGACGCCCCCACGCCGGTCCGCAAGGTCGCCCTCCGCATCGCCATCGTGCTCGGTCCGGACGGCGGCGCCCTCAGCCCGCTCGTCAACCTGGCACGCACCGGCTTCGGCGGGGCGCAGGGCGACGGGGCCCAGATGTTCAGCTGGGTCCACGTCGACGACGTCCACGGCGCGATCCGCCACGTGATGGACCGTCCCGACATCAGTGGTCCGGTCAATCTGGCGACGCCGCACCCCGTGACCAACGCCCAGCTCATGGCGGCCGTCCGGCGCCACCTGGGTGCGCCGGTCGGTCTCCCCCTGCCGGCGTGGTCCTTGCGTGCGGGCGCTCGGATCATCCGCACCGAGGAGGAGCTCGTCCTCAAGAGCCGCTGGGTCCACCCCGCGGTGCTGCTGCGCACCGGCTACGCCTTCCGCCACCCCACCCTCGACGAGGCGCTTGCGGCCATCGCTCCCCTGACCCGGTGGGGTCTGCTGCCGGTCCAGCTGGGCTGAGGCGCGACCGGGCCTTCAGGGAGCGTCGACGATCTCCCCGCTATGCGGTATGCCGTTCCCGAAGGTCAGGGGCAGCCCACGAGCGCGGCCGGGGTCGAGCTGGTCCATGACCTGCAGGTGCAGGTGCGGCTCGGTGCTGTTGCCCGAGTTGCCGCACCGGCCCAGCTCCTCGCCGGCGGCGACCTCCTGCCCCGGTCGCACGCCGACGCTGCCGTCGGCGAGGTGGCACAGCGCCACGAACACCCCGATGCGGACCTCTACGACGACGTGGTTGCCGGCGAGCGCCACCCACCCCCCGTGAGCCCGCCTGCCCTGCGTGAGGGCGTAGCCCACCGACGGCAGGCCGCGGTAGGCGTCATGGTCCGGCTCCCCGTCGTGGACCGCAGCGACCACGCCATCGGACGGGGCGAGCACCGGTCGTCCGAACCCGACGAAGGCCTGCGGCGGCTCCGGGCGCACCAGGCCCCGCAGCCCGAGGCGGGCGGACCGGCCCACCTCGTCCACGGGCACGAAGTCGATCGCGTAGGTGGTGGCGAAGAGGTGCGTGCCGTGGCTGGGCACGCGGTCGGCCGGGCTGTTCTGGACCAGCCAGCGGCCGGAGAAGGGAGGGGCGAGCTCGACCGGGCGCGTCACCGATCTCCCAGCTCCAGCGCCGTGAGGATCGTCGTCCCGCGTTCGGGGTCGGGCGCCCGCCGACCGGTCTCGCGGAAGCCGACCTTGTCCAGCACCCGCAGCGACGGGCCGTTCCAGTCCCACACGCTGGCCACGAGCCGCTCGTGCCCCGCCGCGCGCGCCGCGTCGACCACCGCGAGCGCCGCCTCGGTGGCGTAGCCCCTGCCCTGGTGCCCACGCAGCAGCTCGAAGGCCAGCTCGGGATCCTCGCCGTCATCGGTGGGGACGATGCCGCAGTAGCCGACGACCTCCCCGGTCTCCGCGACCTCCACGGCCAGCAGACCGGGCGGAGGTCCGACGGCGTCCTGGACCCGCCGAGCCAGGTCGGAGACGGTCGGCCGTCCCTCGGCGTCGATGCGCCGGTGCGGCGGCACGCGCGGGTCCCGCTCGCTCCACAGCTCGCGGAGGACCGCGGCGTCCCCCTCCTCCAGCGGCCTCAGGACCAGGCGGGCCGTGCGTAGCATCCGACCCCTACTCCAGCCAGGTCGTGACGAACTCGGGGTTGGCGTGGACGTGCACCGCCTCATACCCCTGCGGTCCGGTGGTGAACCGGTGCGGGGTGTCGGCGGGGACCACGAGCACCTGCCCCGCCCGTCCCTCGACGGTGTCCTCCCCGATCGTGAAGGTCGCCGAGCCGCGGCGGATGACGAAGGTCTCGGCGTAGGGGTGCTGGTGCAGGCGCGGCCCGACGCCGGCTCGGGTGGTGGACTCGAGGATGAGCGAGATCCCGACCCCACCCGGCAGTCGCTCGTAGTTGTCGGTCCACTCCTCGCCGTCGGACCGGCCGTCGGAGCGGTCGAGCACGGAGCCGGCCATCATGCGGACGGGGCGTCCTGGAAGGCCCGGACCTCGATCCGGCCACCGAGCGCCCGCGAGGCGCGTTCCGCCCAGTCGAGGGCGGTCTCCTGGTCGGCGACCTGGATCACCCAGAAGCCGCCGAGATACTCCGGCGCCTCGACGAACGGCCCGGGCGTCCGGGTCGTGGAGGCTTCCGTGGCCTCGACGGTGACCGCGCTCGAGGGCGGCATGAGCCCACCGGCGAAGACGAACGCGCCCGAGGACATCAGCTCCTCGAGGATCGCGCCGGTGGCCGCGAGCGCGGCCTCGAGCTCGGCCGGGTCCATGGTGGCCATGGTCGGCTCCTCGGCGGAGTCGTGGGGGACGGACAGCAGGTACTGGGTCATGCGAGGTCCGACCGGCCCCGGCGCCCGGACTCATCGGTCGGCGTCCCAGGTGCGCCGCACCGCGTGGTGCAGAGCCACCGACCCCCCGGTGAAGCGGCGGACCTCGCGCAGCTCCAGGTCGAGACGTATGCCGTGGGGCAGGGCGGGCTTGCCGCCACCCAGGACCACGGGCTGCACGACCAGCACGACCTCGTCGACGAGCCCGTGCCGGAAGGCCTCGGCCCCGAGCGCGGCGCCTCCGACGCTGAGGCCGCGGTCCGAGGTCTCCTTGAGCCGCCGAACGGCCTCGGGGTCGAAGGTGCGCTCGACGCGGGTCCGTGACGTGGTGGCCCCGGCGAGGGTGGTGGAGTAGACGACCTTGTCGGCGTCGCGCCAGATCTGGGCGTAGTCGAGGACCACCTGGGGCTGCCGATCCAGCCAGTCGTCCTCCTCCCAGACCCGCATCGCCTCCCACATGCGGCGGCCGTAGAGCGAGGTGCCGATGCGGCTCTCGTGCTCGTTCCAGAAGGCGTGGACCTCCTCGTCCGGCACGGACCAGTCCAGGGACCCCGCATCGTCCTCGAGGTAGCCGTCGAGCGAGACGTTGGCCGCGTAGACGAGCGTGCCCATGAGGTGCCTCCGCGGTCGGTGGAAGGTGCCAGGCTCGCAGCGCGAGGAGCGGACGGTCAAGACCCGGCACGCGCCGAGCACGGACGGGTACGGTGGGGTCCGACCGGTGCCGCGTGGCGCCGGTGGGCCGAGGGAGGCCGTCCAGCGTGGTCGTCCGTTTCATGCATCCCCCCGAGCAACCGCTCCGTCTCACGCAGCTGGCGGCCGCGCTGCGGCAGGCCAGGACGGTCGTCCAGTCCCGTCGGACGCCGCCGGCGGCCAAGGCCGAGCTCGCCGTGGCCAGGGCGGCCCTGCTGGACGCCGCGGAGGCCTACGTCGCCGAGCTCCACCTGCTCCGCATGCCGGTCCCGCCCCGCCTGCGCGACGAGCTGCGCCTGCTGCGCAGCTGCCGCAACGACTAGCTCGGTCAGCGGCCGTTCGTCCGTCAGGGGTCGCGGTTCTTCGCGATGGCGACGCGCATCCGCGCCCAGAAGCCCGTGCCCTCGACCTCGAAGAACCACCCGGGACGGCTCTGGACCTCCTCCAGGTGCTGCAGGGGTGCCTTGGTCCCCAGCGGTGCGCACTGGGCGGCGATCTCGCGCAGCGCGGCGGCGTCCTTGGCGTCGCGGCGGCCGAGGTACTCCTCCCCCGTGTGGAGGAAGAGCTCGGCGGCGGTCTCGCCCGGGAAGACCTGGACGTAGTACTGCTTGCGGAAGATGACGTTGTCGGAGAAGCCGATGCCCCGGCTGTCGCGCTCGCCGACGTAGACGTCGAGCCGGAAGACCATGCCGTAGGCCTGCTCGCTCGGCGTCGCCCGTCCGTCGATCCACCCCTCCCAGATCAGCCGGTCCCGACCGGCCCACCCCGTCGTCCGGTCCCCCGGGGCGGACAACGGCCTGGCCAGCTCGGTCGCGAGGTCGCCCAGGTCGTCGTCGAGGGCCTGGGAGGCGAAGGGCCCGTAGCAGTTCTCGGCCTCGGCGCTCTGGTGGAAGAGCTCGAAGTCGACGTAGCGCGGCTTGATGCTCACGCCGAAGTAGAACTCGCTGTCGCCGAACCAGTCCTTGCCGCGTCGGACGTCCGCCTCCTCCAGCCACAGCGACACCTTGTGGGTGCCGTGGAGGAAGCGCATGGCGATCTCGTAGGTCTCGCGCGAGTTCACGATCGAGTCGGCCCCGCCGTGGCTCTTGTGCACGAAGGTCCGAGGGGCCCCGGGCAGCTGCGCGGAGGCCTGCTTGACGAGACCGTCGCTGCGGTTGGTGGCCAGGGAGCCCTCGTCGAGCAAACGTGGAGAGGCGGTTGAGCACGCTCGCCGGGCGCACGCCATACGCCCGGTAGTTGGTGCCGACCACGGTGAGGATGCGCTCGGGAGGAAAGACCTCGAGCAGCTCCAGGTGTCGGACGCTGTCCGGGGAGAAGCCGACGAGCTCGTCGGCGCCGCCCCGCACACCGGGCAGTGCCTCGAGCAACCACCGGGGCATGCCCTGGAAGGCGATCCCGCGGTGGGGCGTCCCGAGCGTGACGACCCGGTGGACCAGGGTGCGCGCCGAGCCCTCCTCCTGCGCGTCCATCTGCAGCAGCGCCTCGCGCATCACGAGCCCGCCCATGCTGTGGCAGACGAGGTCCACCCCGTCGAAGGAGCCGGGCCCGGTGCGCTCGACGGCCTGCCGGATGAGGGTGACGAGCCGCACCAGGCCTGCGCCGTAGGTCGCCAGCGAGCGCGGCGAGAGGTCGTAGAACCGGTAGACCCACAGTGTGCCGAGCGCCGCCTCCTGGAGCACGCGCCGCGCGACCTCGTGGTCGATGACGACCGTGCCGCTGGTCTCCCCCTCGCCCCAGCCGTCGAGGTCGCCGCCAGGCGAGGTGACGGGGCTGGAGTAGTAGCCGACGACGTTGGTCGCGTCCCGGTAGGGGTAGTCGCCTGACTTCATGGCGCGCAGCAGGAAGCCCTCGTAGATGTAGTTGTCGCCGCGCCGCCCCGGGTAGACGGTGCCCTCGTTGAAGCCCTGGTAGGCGTTCGCCTGCTCCGCGCTGACGTCCAGCCCTCCGAAGCCGCGCACCAGGATCAGCGGTCGGATCGTGGTCCCACCCATGACGGCCCTCCCCTGCTCGCCCCGGATGGTGCCGGTCTACCAGCGCCTCGCCGAGGGCGGGTATGGGTAGTTGTGCCCATGGACAGCGGGCGCGCGCCGGAGGACACTACGTCCTCGTGGTCAGGGCACGACGAGGTGCTGGTGCCCGTCGATGCCCTCCCGCGCCAGGTCGAGGTGGCCGGCGTGCGTGGTGGTCTCCACGAGGAGGCGCAGGAGGCAGGCCCGGGCGTCCGCGAACGGCGGGAACGGGAAGACGTCCTGCGGGGGCCACCAGCGCGCCGGGGCGTCGAGGTCGACCTCGGCGAGGAGGGCGTCCGTGCGGCTGACCCAGCGGCGGTAGCCCTCGACGGCCTCGGCCCCCGTGGTGACCGGCAGCCGCCAGCCGTCCTGGATCTCCGCCGCCGCCTCCTCGTCGCCCCCGAGGATCGCGCAGCCCCAGAAGATCTCGTCGTCGTAGGTGAGGTGGTGCAGGAGCTGGGCGATCGACCAACCCGAGGGCGCCACGGGTCGCGTCAGGTCGTCCTCGTCGAGGCCGTCCACGGCCGCGAGCACGTGCCCGCGCGCCTCCGCGAGATGGGCGAGGAGCGCCGTCAGCTCTGCGGTCATGCGGTGCACCGTACGCCACCTCGTGGGACTGTGAGCCGGGTCAGCCCAGGGGATGGGCGGCGTAGACGTAGCCGTCCTCCCAGCTCCCCGACGGCGCGGTCCGCAGCAGGATCATGCCGTCGCCGAGGAAGGAGACGATCTCGTGACCGGCAGGTCCGCTGATCGCGACCTCGCCGTCCCGGACGAGGGCGACGCCCGTCATCTGGTCCCAGTCCGAGTAGTCACCCTCGAGGGCCAGCAGCGCCTGCAGACCGTCGTCCCGGACGCTGGCCGCCCAGCCGTCCACGCCCTCGACGGCCTCGTAGCACGTGACAGACCCGTCGACGAGGTCGATGAGGTCGCCGGAGAGCATCGTGGAGCTCCGGTCGGCGTGGACGGAGGGCACGAACGGAAGGGTGCCAGGCTCGTCCATCGGAGCGCAGGTGCCGCCCTCCCCCACCGGTCCGTCGGCCCCCACGACCTGGATCGTCCCGTCCACGTGGTTGATCCACAGGTCCTCGGTCACCCGGTGCGTCCCCTTCCGGTCCGAGTCGTCGTAGGGGTCGTCCACGGCGGTGGTGGCGTCGTCGTCGATGACCATGAGGAGCCCGGTCGGCGTGACGTCGTTGCCCAGCCACAGCTGGTCCAGGCTCGCGGGCTCGGAGGCGTAGGTCCCGGCCGGCACCTCGGTCGTCGAGGTGGCGAGGTCCTCACCGGTGGCGGGGTCGACGACCGCCACGACCAGGAGGCTGGTGCTCGACCCGGCAGGTGTCCCGGTCCAGGCCAGCCGGACGGTCCGGTGTCCCTTGACCGCCATCGCCCTCACGTCCGTGGCCTCGGCGAGGTCCTCCGGCACCACCATCGGCCGCTGCCACACCTGCGTGCCGTCGGCCGCGCGGCCGACGACGATGGTCGCGACGTCCTCGCCACGGGTGAAGACGGCGACGTCGTCGTAGACGTCGACCAGGTCCCCGGTCTCGGTCCAGGAGGCCGTCTGCGCGATGGTGGGGATGTCGAGAGCCTCGGGGGCCGCCTCGCCCGCCTCCTCGCCCCTGTCCTCGGCGGGGTCCTCGGCAGCCTCGGGCTCGGTGTCGGTCCCGGTCCCGGCCGGCTCCACCGTCACGGCGCTGGTGTCCGTGATCGGCGCCTCGGCGGCGCCACCGTCCTGCTGCGTCCCGCAGCCGGAGGTGAGCACCAGGGCGGCGGTCAGAGCGGTGGGAAGAGCAAGGGTGCGGAGCTGGCGGTTCATCGGGTCCCCCTCGGGTGAGTCGCATCGTTGCGTTGTGCTCCTGAAGACGCCGCCCTCCCCCAGATCGGTTGTGTGATGTGTGCCACATCAGCGGTCGGCCATTGTTTCGACAAACTGTCGGGACACGGTAGGGTCCCGCCTCATGGACGTCGCTCACTCTGCCGCCCTCTTCCTCCACATCCTTGGCGCCGCCGCGCTCGTCGGAGGCTGGTTCGCCACCTACCGCAGGCCCACCGTGCTGCAGGTGCAGCTCTGGGGAGCCTGGGTGCAGCTCGTCACGGGCGTCCTGCTCGTCGGCCTGATCGAGATGGGCGAGGACGGCCACGTCAACAACGTCAAGATCACCGTCAAGCTGGTCGTCCTCGTCGGCGCCCTCGTCGCGGCCATCCTCGGACGCCGCAAGGTCAAGGCCGGCCAGGAGGTCTCGGTCGGTCTCGCCCACGCCGTCGGCGGGCTGGCGCTGCTCAACATCGCGATCGCCGTCTTCTGGTGACCCGTCGCGGCGTCGGCCGCCTAGGCTGACGGCGTGCCTCAGCCGCGCGTCGTCGCCGTCAGCCGCGATGCCGAGCACCGCTTCAGCAAGGTGCCGGTCGGCTCCATCACGCTCGTGGAGGGGCTCGGGGTCGTCGACGACGCCCACGCGGGGTCTACGGTGCAGCACCGCTCCCGGGTGAGGCGCGACCCGACGCAGCCCAACCTCCGTCAGGTGCACCTGATCCCCGTCGAGCTCTTCGCCGACGCGGCGAAGGCCGGCCACCCGCTGGGACCCGGCGATCTGGGCGAGAACGTCCTGACCGCCGGTCTCGACCTCGTCGCCCTTCCCGAGGACACCCGGCTGAGAGTCGGGAATGCGGTGCTGCGGGTGACCGGGCTGCGCAACCCCTGCGCGCAGATCAACACCTTCCGACCGGGCCTGCTCAAGGTCGTGCTGTTCCGCGGCGACGGCACCCCCCTCGACCGTCCCGCTCCGGGCACGGGGGCTCCGGGGGCGGCCTCGGCACACGTCATACGCAGGGCCGGGGTGATGTCAGTCGTGGAGCGCGGCGGTGAGGTCCGTGCGGGCGACCCGGTCGAGGTGGAGCTGCCCGCCGGGCCGCACCGCCCGCTGCGACCCGTCTGACGACGTCCGGGGTGGCACTCGCCGGCGAACCACTGCGACAGCGAATTGCCCTGGCGCCGACGCCCAGCCCCTCCTAGGGTCGGGGACGGACGGTTCCGGACCAGGGGGTGAACCATGCGACCCACGAGGCGTGACGACCACGGCGGCGGCCCGCGCCGGCCGGGCCCACGTGCCGGCCGACCCGGTGTGCTCGCCTCGCGCAACGCCCGCTTCCAGCAGTGGGAGGCCCTGCTGGACAACCGCACCAAGCGCCAACGCCTCGGTCAGTTCCTCGTCCAGGGGGTGCGACCCATCACCCAGGCGGTCGAGCACGGCTGGACCGTGCAGACGCTCCTGCACGACGGGAGCGCCACCTCGCGCTGGGCCACGGAGCTGCTGCGCGCGGGGATCGCCGAGGACCAGGTCCGGCTCTCCCCCGACCTGCTGCGCGACCTGAGCCAGAAGGACGAGGACACGGTCGAGGTGATCGCGGTCGTCCGGATGCCCCCGGACGACCTGGACCGCATCGATCCTGGGCCGACCGGGGTCATCGTGATCCTCGACCGCCCGGTCAGCCCGGGCAACGTCGGGTCGTTGATCCGGACCTGCGACGCCCTTGGTGTCAGCGGGGTGGTCGTGACCGGGCACGCCGCCGACGTCTACGACCCCAAGTCCGTGCGCGCCAGCCGTGGCTCGGTGTTCGCCGTCCCCGCCGTGCGGGTCCCGGCCCCGGCGGATGTCGTGGACTGGGTGCGCACCCACCCGGGTATGGAGATCGTCGGCACCAGCGAGGACGCGGACTCCACCGTCTGGGCCCACGACTTCCGTGGGCCCACGGCACTCGTCGTCGGCAACGAGACCACCGGGATGAGCGCCTTCTGGCAGGAGGCCTGCGACCGCACCGTGAGCATCCCGATGGTGGGCTCCGCCAGTTCCCTCAACGCCACGGTGGCCGCCTCGATCACCCTCTACGAGCTCGTGCGGCAGCGTTCCGAGGGCGTCCCGCGCCGGTAGACTTCGCCCCGTGCGACGGCCCGCCGCCGTCGCCGACGTCTGTCCCGGGCGGCCTGCGCCCCCCGTCGCGACGCTCCCCCGTGCCACACCGCCCCGCCGAGGTCCGCCATGCCCGAAGCCGCCAGCCCCGCGCCCGAGGCGCCCCGTCCCTCGGTGGTGCCCGAGGCCGGCGAGCGTGACACGTCGACCCTGGCCGCGCTGCGGGATCCCCGCCGGCTGCGGACCGAGGCCCTGGCCGGCCTGGTCGTCGCCCTCGCCCTGATCCCCGAGGCGATCTCCTTCGCGATCATCGCGGGGGTCGACCCGCGGATGGGGCTGTTCTCCAGCTTCATCATGGCGGTGACCATCTCGGTCGTCGGCGGCCGGCCGGCGATGATCTCGGCGGCCACCGGGGCCGTCGCCCTCGTCATCGCGCCGGTGGCGCGCCAGCACGGGCTTGACTACTTCCTGGCGACCGTCCTGCTCGCCGGTGTCCTGCAGATCGTCCTGGCGCTGCTCGGGGTGGCGCGGCTGATGCGCTTCATCCCCCGCATGGTCATGGTCGGCTTCGTCAACTCCCTGGCCATGCTCGTCCTCATCGCCCAGGTCCCTCACGTGGTCGGCGTCCCGTGGCTCGTCTATCCCCTGGTCGCCCTCGGCATCGCCGTGATCGTGGCCTTCCCCCGCCTGACCACCGCCATCCCCGCACCGCTGGTGGCGATCGTCGTGGTGACCGCGCTCGTCGTCGCGACCGGCTGGAGGGTGCCCGACGTCGCCGACCAGGGCGCGCTGCCCACCTCCCTGCCCTGGCTCGTCGTGCCCGACGTGCCGCTGACCCTCGACACGCTGCGAATCATCGGGCCCTACGCCCTGGCGATGGCCCTCGTCGGCCTGCTGGAGTCGCTCCTGACGGCCAAGCTCGTCGACGGCATCACCGACACCCACTCGGACAAGACCCGGGAGGCGTGGGGCCAGGGCGTCGCCAACCTCACCTCGGGACTCTTCGGCGGAATGGGCGGCTGCGCGGTCATCGGCCAGACGATGATGAACGTCAAGGTGGCCGGCGCCCGGACGCGCATCTCCACCTTCCTCGCCGGCGTCTTCCTGCTGGCCCTGGTCCTCGGGGCCGGGCCGCTGGTCGGGATGATCCCGATGGCGGCCCTCGTCGCGGTGATGATCATGGTCTCGGTCGCGACCATCGACTGGCACAGCCTCCACCCCGCCACCCTGCGACGTATGCCGCACAGCGAGAACCTCGTCATGCTCCTGACGATGGGGGTCACGGTGGCCACCGGGAACCTCGCCTACGGCGTGCTCGTCGGCGTCAACGCCGCGATCATCCTCTTCGCCCGCCGGGTGGCCCGCTTCGCGTCGGTCGTGGCGGTCGGCGACCGGGACGTGGACGGAGACGGTGCCCCGGACGTGCGCACCTACAAGGTCTCCGGCGAGCTCTTCTTCGCCACGAGCAACGACCTCGTCTACCAGTTCGACTACGCCGGCGACCCGACCCGCGTGGTCGTCGACCTCTCCGACAGCCACATCTGGGACGCCTCGACCGTCGCGGCGCTGGACGCCGTGCGCACCAAGTACGAACGCGTCGGCAAGACGGTCGAGATCGTCGGCCTCAACGAGGCCTCGGCCGCCCGCCACGCCCGGTTGAGCGGTCGGCTCGGCGAGGAGCTCTAACCGCCGCGGGTGCGCTCGAGGTGCCGGCACGTCATACCGGGGAAGGTCCCGGCCCCGACAGTGGTTCTCCTTCCCACACACCCGCTGGAGTCCGTGCGGCAGGAGCTCCTGCGCCCATCCTCGACCACGACGGTCTGCCCCTGGAAGGGCACGGCCTCCTACTACTCCCTCGAGGTCGGTGGCCGCCAGAACCCCGACGCGGTCTGGACCTACCGCGACCCGAAGCCGGCCGCGTCGCAGATCGCGGGCCGGGTGGCGTTCTGGAGAGGCGTCGACGTCATCGCCTGACGGTCCCGGTGCTGGTCGGCGATGGTGGGCCGCCCTAGGCTGGACCCCACGTCGTCAGGAGGACCAGCCATGAGCGCGACCACCCGGATGCCGGCGGCCTTCCTCGGGCACGGCAACCCGATGAACGCCCTGGAGCGCAACCGCTACACCGAGGCCTGGCGGCTCTTCGGGCGGTCGGTGCCCCGTCCGCGGGCGATCCTGGTCGTCTCGGCGCACTGGTACACCAACGCCACCGCCGTCACCTCCATGCCGCGGCCGCGCACCATCCACGACTTCTACGGCTTCCCCCAGGAGCTCTTCGACGTCCAGTACCCCGCGCCCGGGGCGCCCGACGTCGCCGAGCTCGTCGCGGACGTCGTCAAGCCGACCTGGGTCGGCCAGGACATCGACAGCTGGGGCATCGACCACGGCACGTGGTCGGTCCTGCTTCACGCCTTCCCCGACGCCTCGGTGCCCGTCGTGCAGCTCTCGCTCAACGCCTTCAAGAGCTTCGACCACCACCTCGAGCTCGGCCGCAAGCTCGGGGCGCTGCGCGACGAAGGGGTCCTGGTCGTCGGCAGCGGCAACGTCGTCCACAACCTGCACGCCGTCGACTTCACCCGCCCGGACGAGGGCTACGACTGGGCGCGGCGCTTCGACGACGTGGCGCGCGAGACGCTCATGGACGACCCGGCGCAGGTCGCGGCGCTCGACTCCCACCCCGACTTCGCTGCGGCCGTCCCGACGCCCGACCACTACCTTCCGCTCCTCTACATCGCCGGTCTCGCCGACGGAGAGCCGCTGGACCCGCTGGTCGACGGCCATGCGGCCGGCTCGATCTCGATGGCCGCCTACACCCTGGGGCTGGACCTCGAGGCCGCTCGCCGGGCGGAGTCGGAGGCCGAGGAGGGCGCCGCCGACCTGCCGCCCGGCTTCCCGGCGCTCGACGCCAACATCTGAGTCAGCGGGTCTGCCGCGGCATCGACCGGGACGCGACGAAGAGGAAGACCAGCACCAGGGCCGCCAGCAGCCCCAGGTCCACGACCGTCCCCGGACCCACCGAGTCGGCCAGCACGTCGCCGACCGCGTCCACGGCCCAGGTCATCGGCAGGCACGCCGCGATCAGCCCGAGGGCGTCCGGCATCAGGTCGGTCGGCACGAAGAGGCCGCACAGCAGGAGCTGCGGTCCGATGAAGACGGGCATGAACTGCACGGCCTGGAACTCGGTGCGCGCGAAGGCGCTGGCGAGGAGGCCGAAGGCCACGCCGACGAGGCCGTCGAGCAGGGCGACGAGGAGCAGGACCGCCGGGGGCCCGTCGATCTCGACGCCGAGCGGGCCGAGGATGAGCAGCCCCAGCAGGAGCGCCTGGACCACGCTGAGCATGCCGAAGACGGCACCGTAGGAGGCGAGGAGGTTCCAGCGGCTCAGCGGCGTCGTGAGCAGGCGCTCCAGCGTGCCGGACCGGCGCTCCCGCAGCATCGTCACCGAGGTCACGATGAACATCAGCAGCATCGGCAGGACCGCGAGCATGACCGGCCCGATGCGGTCGAAGACCGACCGGCCGCCCGGCGGCACCGGCACGTCGAGGAAGACCAGGTAGAGCAGGGTCACGAGCACCAGCGGCATGACCAGCACGATCGCCACGGTCCGGGGGTCGGCCCGGAGCTGGGCGGCGATCCGTCGCACCGTCGCGAGGCGGCTGCTCACCGGCCCTCCTTGATCAGGGCCAGGAAGGCGGCCTCCGGCGTCGTCGTGCCGGTGCGCTCCTGCAGCTCCTCGATCGGGCCGTGGGCGAGGAAGCGCCCCTCCCGCATCAACAGGACGTCGTCGCACCGGGTGGCCTCGTCCATGACGTGGCTGGAGACGAGCAGCGTGCGGCCCTCCGCGACGAGGGAGTGGAAGTAGGTCCACAGCGCCTCGCGCGTGAGCGGGTCCAGCCCCACGGTCGGCTCGTCGAGCACCAGCAGCTCGGGGTTGCCCACCAGCGCGCAGGCGAGCGAGACCCGGCTGGCCTGGCCGCCGGAGAGGGTCTCGACCCGACGGTCCGCGTGGTCCCCGAGCTCGACCGCCTCGAGGATCCGCCCGACCTGCCCGTCGCCCGCGCCGACCAGCCGCGCGAAGTAGGACACGTTGGCCCGCACCGTGAGGTCCGGGTAGACGCTGAGGTTCTGGCTGGTGTAGGCCACCCGGTGCCGCAGACCCGGCGACCCGGCCGGCTCCCCCAGCACCAGGACCTCCCCCGCCGTGACGCGCTGGACGCCCACGAGGGTGCGCATGAGGGTCGTCTTGCCGCAGCCGGAGGGACCCAGCAGGCCGGTGACCGTGCCGGGTGCGAGCGCCAGGTCGAGGTCGTCCAGGACGCGCGTCCGACCACGGTGGACCACGAGGCCACGAGCCTCGACCACCGGGCCGCCCGACACCGACGACATCACGTCAGCAGCGTAGTCCCGCGGCGGGTTCGCGCCGTGGGACAGGATGAGCAGGTGACGGGAACCGACCGCTCAAGGCTGTCGCCGGACGGTCGGGACGAGTAGCGTCGGGCGGACGCGGGGGACGAGTGAGGGGGACGTCATGGTCGAGCAGGGCGGTCGTCGTGATCCGGCCGGGCGCCGCTGGTGGCTCGGCCTCGTGCTGGCATTCCTGCTGGGCGCCGCCACGTGGGCCGCCTGGCTGGGGTGGGACACCGAGTACTACTGGGACGCCGAGATCGGGGCCTACCAGGGTCCCTACCGTCCTGCGCAGGTCGTCGGCTGCGCGCTGACCTTCGCAGCCGTCGTGGCGCTGCTCACCCTGAGGTGGCCGTCCCGGATCGTCGTCGCAGGCACGGTGCTCGGCTTCTGGCTTCCGTGGACCGTGCAGGCCGTTCGGGAGGACGAGTCGGGCCTGGCCGTGGTCGGGTCGCTGATGCTCCTCGTGGGGCTCGCCGTCGGGGCGGTCGTGGTCAACGCCGTGACCCGGGCCGTGCGCGACCGGGTCAGCCGGCGCGACCGCCGTAGCGGCCCCAGCTGACGATCTCCTCCAGCGGCTTGCGCCCGGACAGCTGCGGAGCCGCCTGCGCCCTGGCGGTATCGGTGTAGCCCAGGGCGATCGCCGACCACGGCTCCAGCGCGGACGGCATGCCGAGCAGGTCGCGCACCCGGCCGCGCGACTCGGGCGTGCTGAACCAGGCGGTGCCGCTGCCCAGACCCAGAGCCGCCGCCGCGAGCATGATCCGCTCCTGCAACCGCCCGTCGTCGTAGGCGCCCGGGCGCCCCGGGCCCTCGATCCCCACGACGATCGACATCGGCGCACCGGCCAGGAAGCCGGCGAAGTCGCCGCAGCCGGCCAACGTCTCCTGGTCGGCCCGGTCGGTGACGACGACGAGGTGCCACGGCTGGCTGTTCTTGGCGCTCCCCGTCCAGCGGGCGACCTCGAGGATCTGCTCGAGGTCCTCCCGGGGCACGGGACGGTCGAGGAAGCGGCGGGACTGGCGCAGCCCCCGCATCAGGGCGAGCAGGTCGGAGCCTCGTGTCGTCATCCCGCCATTCTGCTGGTCCGTGGTAGGCAGGCAACCATGAGCGGCACCACGGACAAGGTGGACCTCAGGCGGACCATGGACTCCTACCGCGCCCGCGCCGGCGAGTTCCGCGAGATCGAGGTGCCACCGCTGCGCTACCTCATGGTCGACGGGACCGGCGACCCCAACACCGCTCGGGCCTATGCCGAGGCGCTGGCCGCGCTCTACCCCGTCGCCTACCGCGTGAAGTTCCTCGCCCGGGACCGGCTCGGGCGCGACCACGTCGTCCCGCCCCTGGAGGCGCTGTGGTGGGCCGAGGACCACCGCGTCTTCACCTCGGCACGTGACAAGAGCCGGTGGAGCTGGACGACGATGATCCTGGTCCCGGACTGGGTCCCGTCCGACCTCGTCGACGAGGCCGTCGCCGACGTGGCCCGCAGACCCGACGCCTCCCCCGCGCTCGACCGGCTGCGCTGCGAGACGCTCGCCGAGGGCCGGTGCCTGCAGACCCTGCACGTCGGGCCCTACGACGACGAGGGCCCCGTGCTCGCCGAGCTGCACGACGTGGTCATCCCCGGGCGGGGGCTGCGGCTCACCGGGAAGCACCACGAGATCTATCTCAGCGACGCCCGACGCACCTCGCCGGAGCGGCTGCGGACCATCCTGCGTCAGCCGGTGGCACCGGCCTGACCCGGGGTATGCCGTGCCCGCGGCGGCGGGCCGGGGTGGGGTTGTCCCCACCCCGGCGGGTCGGGGACAGCCACCGCGAAGTCTCTGTCTGGCACCACAGACACCGAGCCCTCGCGTCGATGGACTGGAGACATGCTCTCCGCACCGCTCCCCCACGCTCTTCCCCGGACGATCCGCACGAGGATTCACCCCCTCGCGCTGCTGTCGTCCCAGGTGCCCGCGCCGTCGACCACGCTCGCCATCGGGGTGGCGCTGGTGACCTCCACGGTGCCCTCGCTGCTGCCCCGGCCGGCCTGGACCCAGGGCCTGCTGGCGGGCGTGCTGGTGCTGGCGGCGGTGGGGCTGGTCGCCGTGGTGCGGCGCGCGACGGGGCCGCGCGCGACCGGCGCGGACGCGGGCGGCGGGCGCGCGGGCGTTCTCGTCCTCGCAGCCACCGCCCTCGTGGTCCTCGTCGCAGGGACGCTCTCCTGGCTCGGCCTCTCCGAGCAGGCTGTCACCCTCGGCCTGCCTGAACCCGGGCTCGCCCACGCGCTGACGGCCGGTGCCTGGACCCTCCTCGTGGTGGGCGTCGGTCTCACCCTGGCCCGCGGCGTCACCGCCGCCCTGCGGGCGCTGCGCACCTCCTCGACGGCCCGCGTCGCCACCGTCCTCGTGCTGGGAGCCAGCGTGACGACGGCGTCGGCCTCCGCGCCGGGGGTGCTCGACGGGCTGCTGGACGGGCTGCGCAAGGGGCACCCCAACCACATCCTGCTCCAGGAGTCGCCCGTCGGGGCCACCCGCGTGCTCGCACTGGCCGACGAGGCCGACGGCCCGGAGGCGGTCGCCCGGCTGGCGGTGGACCGGCTCGTGACCGCGGGCGGGCTCGCCCGCCGGGCCGTGGTGGTCGTCGTGCCCACCGGGAGCGGCTGGGTCAACGACGTCGCGGTCAGGGAGGTCGAGGCGCAGCTCGGCGGCGACGTCGCGGTCGTCTCCGCCCAGGCCGGCGACCTGCCGAGCTGGTACTACTTCCTCCTCGACCAGGACCCGGCCCGCCGGGCGGCGTCGACCCTGGTGCACGGGGTCGTCGAGGTGGTCGGCGAGGTGCCGGCGGCCGACCGCCCCGACGTCTACGTGCTGGGTGAGTCGCTTGGTGCCACCGTCGGCCAGGCCGCGGTCGCCGAGCTCCCGGACCCGGCGGGCCAGGTCTGCGCAGCGGTGTGGAGCGGCACGCCCGGCACCACGACCTCGGGCCACCCGCGTGAGCGGACCCTGCTCAACGCCGACGACCCGATCACCCACCTGACCACGCGCACGGCATACCAGCGCCCCGAGGACTGGCCCGGCACCTGGCTGCCCGGGCTCAGCTATGCGACGACCTGGCTCGACACCAGCGTCTCGCTGAGCACCCCGTCGGGGCACGGGCACCGCTACGGCGCGGAGCAGGACTGGACGCTGCCGACCTGCTAGTCCTCCTGCGGGGCGGGCGCGGGGCCCTCGACGTTGACCGTCGGCGCCCCGGAGCCGCAGCGCACGATGACGGCGCGCGAACCCTCCTCGCCGGGGTTGGACTCGCGGTGGACGGCCCAGGCGGGCACCCGCAGGAAGTCTCCGGGCCCGGCCTCGACGACCTCGCTGCCGTCCGGCCCGGACTCCAGACGCATGCGCCCCGAGACGACGTAGAGCGTCGTCTCGTGCTCCCCGTGGTGGTGCCAGCCGCTCACCGCGCCGGGCTCGGTGTCGACAGTGCCGGTCCACATCCCGTCGGCGTGCATGGCGACGCGTCGCGACATGCCGGGGGTCGGGTCCGCGGGCGCGAGGGCCCCGTCGGGGACCAGGGTCACAGGCTCGGCGGATCGGGAGTCGTGCCGGGGGTCGTCCATCCCCCGATCCAACCGCAGCCGTGCGGAGTCGTCCAGCGGCCCGGGCGTCAGCAGGTCGCCAGCAGCATCGGCACGAGCAGCTGGTTGAGGTCGTAGGGCGGCAGCGTCCCGGTCAGGTCACGACCGGTGATGCCGACCGACAGCTGGCGCGTGCCGTCGGCCGAGGACAGCGCCAGGCTGACCGTGCCGTAGCTCGCGCCGTCGTGGCCGTAGAGCCACCCGCCCGTGCACGGGTCCTGCAGGCGGTAGACCCCGAGCCCGTAGTCGGGGAAGAGCTCCTGACCGACGGTCCGCGGCTCGACCATGTCGGCCACGGTCCCCGGCTCGAGCAGCTCGCCCGACAGCAACGCCTCGGTGAAGGCGTTGAGGTCCTCGGTCGTGCTGACCGCAGCCCCGGCCGAGCGGAAGACGTCCGGGTCGAAGCCGTCGAGCGAGACCCAGTCCAGACCGCCCGTCCACGCTGGCCCGGTGTAGGCGGCGCCGACCAGGAACGGGCCGTTGATGCCCGGGTCGTCGGGATAGCTCGTGTGGCGCATCCCGGCGGGACGCAGCACGCGCTCGCGCAGCAGGTCGTCGATCTCCTCCCCCGTGACCTCCTGGAGCAGCACCCCGAGGGCGACGTAGCCGGCGTTGGAGTAGGAGAAGTCGGTGCCCGGCAGGAAGTGCCAGGGCAGGTTGTTGACGACCCACAGGTGGTCCTCGTCGCTGTAGTCCTGACCGATCGCGGCGAGGAACTGGTCCCAGCTGCTCGGGTCCTGGATGCGGGTCAGGAGCACGTGGTCGGTCGCGGTGGGCGCGCCCGAGCGGTGGCTGAGCAGCTGCTCGACCGTGACCGAGCCGCGGCCCGGGAACAGCCCGGGGACGATCGAGCTCACCGGGGTGTCGAGGTCGAAGGTGCCCGCCTCGACCTCCTGCAGCACGAGCGTGGCGATCATCGTCTTGGTGATGCTGGCGACGCGGAAGCGGTCCTGCGGCTGGGCCGGCGGGCGGGCCCCAACCTCGCGCACACCGGCGGAGCCGCGCCAGTCCAGAACCGGCGACTCGACCCGGGCGGTGACGCCCACGGCCCCCTGGTCGACGAGCGCGCGCGTGGCCTCGTCGAGGGCGCGGCGGAGCTCCCGGTCGGTGGGCGTGGTGGCGGGACCGGCGGACCTCGCGGACGCGGTGCCCGTGCGCTCCTGCTGCGCCTCCCGGACGGCCTCGACGACGAGCCCGGTGACGTCCGTCGGCGTCAGGTCGTCAGGCCCCGAGCCGTCGGGCTGGGCGACCGCTCCGGGCGTCAGCCCCAGCGGCAGGGCGAGGGCCGCGAGGGCGGCCAGGGTGGTCGAGACGGTGCGACGTCGGCGCATGGACAGGTCCTCCCCGAGAGACGTGAACCGGCATTCAAGCACGTCAGAGGGGGTGATGCCAGTCGCGGACCTCGCCGGCGAGGTCCGCCGGGCCTCAGGACCAGGCGAAGACCGGCTGCTCGAAGTGGTCGACGGGGTCGCTCCGGCCCAGCAGCCCGAGCCATCCGAGCTGGACCAGGACGGCGGCCGTCGGCGCGTGCACGTAGGTCGATCCCAGGGGCACGGAGACCACCGGACGGTCGCTCTCGGGGATGTGCTCCAGGCGCGGTGAGTCCGTCCGGAGCAGCTGGTGCAGGCCGACCCGGTAGGCCGCCATCACCTCGCCCGGGTCGGGCCGCAGCTCGACCTCACCGGCCCAGACGACGACCGGGGTCATGACGAAGCCGGAGCGCGTCACGTAGTCGTCGAGCAGTCCCAGGACGGCGTCCGGACCGAGGTCGACGCCGATCTCCTCGTGCGTCTCGCGCAGGGCTGCCGTGACCACGTCCTCCCCCGGCTCGAGGCGGCCACCGGGCAGGGCGTACTGACCCGCGTGGCGCGGCAGGGTCAGCGGCCGACGGCAGAGGACGAACGCCGCTCCTCCCGCCCCGGCCGTCAGTCCCTCGTGCAGGAGCACCGGGGCGTGCGCCGGGCGACCGTCCGGCCCGAGCGAGGGTGCGCGTGCGGTCTCCGGGGCCGAGTCCACGAGGACCAGGGCGACCGCGGCGTGCCGCCGCTCCCCCAGGTCCGCCACCCGGCGCTCGTGCCCGGAGAGGTGGGCGGTGATGCGCTCGCGCAGCTCCACGTCATACCGCAGCGGGGCGGGTATGACGTGCGCCAGCGATCCCTGCTCCCCCACCGTTCCTCCTCCTGGCCCGGACCCCTGGGCACGAGGCGTCCGTGCACCCTGTCGTCCCCGGCACCGTACCCGGGTCGCCCGGCGCCGTGACCGGCGGTCCTAGGCTGGCGGCATGGCCACCCTCTTCACCAAGATCATCAACGGCGAGATCCCCGGCGAGCTCGTCTGGGAGGACGACGTCTGCGTCGCCTTCCTCAACATCGCCCCGCTGACGCGCGGGCACGCCCTCGTCGTGCCGCGCGCCGAGGTGGATCAGTGGACCGACCTCGACCCCGCGACGATGGGGCACCTCATGGAGGTCGCGGCCACCGTCGGCCGGGCCCAGCTCGGCGCCTTCGGCGGGAAGCGGGTGGGCGTGGTCATCCAGGGCTTCGAGGTGCCGCACGCGCACGTGCACGTCTTCCCGGCGTCCAGCCCGGACGACTTCGACCTCTCGGCGGCGACGCCGCGCGACCCCGCCGACCTGGCGCAGGACGCGGTGCTGCTGCGCGAGGCGCTGGGGCGCTGAGACCCGGGGCGGCCACTGGCCGGCCGCCCCGCCGGGTCAGTCGCGGCGCGGGGCGTGGATGCCCGCGAGCATGCACCGGGCGGAGCCGCCCGCGTGCTCGATGGTGGGCACCTCGACCGGCAGCACCTCGTGGTGCGACTCCAGGCGTCGACGCTGGTCGCGGTCGAGGGAGCGCCAGCCGCGCGCCGACATCACGAGCAGCGGCGAGCCGCCCGCCAGCACCTCGAGGGCGTTGCCGGCGAACTCGCCCATCTGGGCCTCGGTGATCGAGACGACCTCGCGGCCGGACTGCTCGAGCTCGTGGACGAGCCGGGCCCGCTGCGTGGTGTCGCGCACGGTCTCCAGGGCGACGATCGCGACCCGGGTCCCGACGGCCATCATGACGTTGGTGTGGTAGATCGGCACGCCCTCGGAGTCGGTCGCGTCGAAGACCACCGGGCGGTAGTCGTGCTCGGCGCAGAAGAGCTCGAGCAGGCGCTCGTCGGCGCGGCCGGAGCGGCAGACGTAGGCGATGCGGTACACGTGGTCGAGCACCATGACGCCGGTGCCCTCGAGGTAGCGGCCGACCTCCTCCCACGCGCTGTAGTCGCGCGTGCGGGCGATGCGGTAGCGCCCGTAGAGCATGCCCACGACGTCGGCGCGGCGCTCCCAGCGGCGCACGGGCGAGCGCATCGGGTAGAGCACGAGGCTGCCGTCGGGGTGGGTGGTGAACCAGTTGTTCGGGAAGACCGAGTCGGGCGTGGCCCTCCCGGTGTCCTCGACGAGGTGGACCTCGACCCCGGCGGCGCGCAGCTGCTCGGCCATGACCGTGACCTCGCGGTAGGCGGCGCGGGCCACCTCCTCGGGGGCGGCGTCGGGCACGCTCATGAACTCGTTGTCCACGAGCGTCTCGGGGTTCGGGGTGAAGTGGTGGGGTCGCACCATGACCACGGCCGCCGGCGCCTGCTGCGCGGCCGCGGGGTGCGGCTGCGGCTGGCGCCCGCGGACGAGGTCCGGGACGTCACGGCGTTCGGGAGCAAGGGTCATGTGCCCCATGATGCGGTCGGGGCGGTGTCAGCACATCGGCGTGAAACGCCATACTTTCCGTCATTCCCTGATCATTCTGCGCTGCGGGTTGTACAGTCTGGCCATGCACCGCCTTGACGACATCGACCGGGCCCTGCTGGCCCGGCTGCGGGACGACGGCCGGGCCTCGGTCTCCTCGCTCGCGGCCGACCTGCACGTGGCCCGGGGCACCGCGCAGACGCGCCTCAACCGGCTCGTCTCCGACGGCGTGATCAGGCGGTTCACCATCGAGCTCGACCCGGAGCACGAGAAGCAGATCGTGCGCGCCGTGTGCCTCGTCGAGCTGCACGGCACCACCACCAAGGCCGTCGCGCAGGTGCTGCGCCGCATCCCCGAGGTGGTCGAGATGCACGCGACCAACGGCAGCTGGGACATCGTCGCCACGCTCAGCGCCACCTCCCTCGGCGAGCTCGACCGGGCCCTGGTCGAGCTGCGCGGGGTGCGCGGGGTGGTGCGGACCGAGACCTCGATCCTGCTGCGGACGCTCTGAGGCGAGAAGGAGCCCACCGTGCACGACGACGACATCCGGACCGACGACGACCGGTCCGAGCACTACCACCGCGAGGTCTACGACGCGTGGGAGGAGGACCTGGGTCCGGCGGCCGAGATGCACCGCCCGGGGCTCGACCTCGGCCTGCTCGTCGCGCGCCTCGGCACCCTGCTGCTCGTCCCCCACGGCGTGCACAAGGCGACGGACATGAGCACCTTCGTCCGCGAGGTCGGGGACAACGTCCTCGGGGCGCAGGCGCCGGAGTTCTTCGCCTGGATGATCATGCTCGGTCAGGTCGGCCTGCCGGTGCTCATCGCCCTCGGGCTCTTCACCCGCCCCGCGGCCTTCCTCGTCGCCGGCTCGCTGTCGACGATCTGGCTGCTGGAGATCTACCTCAGCCTCGACTACCAGCCGCTGACGCCCGAGGGCGGGCTGACGGGCGAGGCGGTCCTGCTGCTGGTGGCCCTCTCCCTCGCGCTGGTCTTCACCGGGGCGGGCCGCTGGTCCCTCGACGCGATGCGCACCAGCGGACGGCCCTGACCTTCAGCGCGCCTAGGCTGTCGGGGTGCAGTGCGACTACTTCGACGCGGGGGTATGCCGCTCCTGCGCCCTGATGGGGGTGCCCTACCCCACCCAGCTGGCCGACACCCAGCGGTCGGTCGCCGCCGCGCTGCACGCGCACGTGCCCGACGAGCTCTGGGACGCGCCGTTCTCGGGCCCCGAGCAGGCCTTCCGCAACAAGGCCAAGCTCGTCGTCGGCGGCACCCGGGACGCGATGACCTTCGGCATCCTCGACGTCGCCGGGCAGGGCGTCGACCTGCGCCACTGCGGCCTCTACGAGCCCGCGCTGGCCGCCGCCGTGCCGGTCCTGGCCGACCTCGTGGCGGGGTCGGGGCTGGTGCCCTACGACGTCCCGCGCCGCCAGGGCGAGCTCAAGCACGTGCTCGTCACCGCGTCCCCGGACGGTGAGCTGATGGTCCGCCTCGTCCTGCGCTCCCCCGGCCAGCTCAACCGCGTCCGTGAGCTGCTGCCCCTCGTGCGCGAGGCCCTGCCCGGCACACGCGTCGTGAGCGTCAACCTCCAGCCCGAGCACAAGGCGGTGCTCGAGGGCGACGAGGAGCTGGTGCTCACCGCGGAGCAGACGCTGCCGATGCGCCTCAGCTCGGTGACCCTGCACCTGCGGACCCGCAGCTTCTTCCAGACCAACACCGTCGTCGCGGCCGGGCTCTACCGCCAGGCCCAGGAGTGGGTCGGTGAGTCGGCGCCCGCGAGCCTGTGGGACCTCTACTGCGGCGTCGGCGGCTTCGCGCTCCACCTCGCGGCTCCAGGGCGCGACGTGCTCGGCGTCGAAAGGTCCCCCGAGGCCGTCCTCAGCGCCCGCACCAGCGCTGCGGAGATGGGCGTCGCCGCGCGCTTCGCGGCGGGCGACGCGACGTCGCTCCTGGTCGACGAGCCCGCTCCCGGATACGTCGTCGTCAACCCGCCCAGGCGGGGCATCGGCTCACTTGCTGCGTGGCTCGAGGCCAGCGGCGTGCCGCGGGTCCTCTACTCCTCGTGCAACGCGACCTCGCTGGCGCGTGACCTGGAGGCGATGCCCTCGCTGCGCGTGCGCCGGGCCCGGGTCTTCGACATGTTCCCGCAGAGCTCCCACGCCGAGGTGCTCGTGGAGCTGGCGCGCGACGGCGCCTGAGTGCCCGACCGGCCGCCCCGCTCGGCCGAGCACCGCATACCCCGTGCCGGACAAGGCTGTGCCGCCGGTGCGACCTCCGGAGAGGCGCATCGGCGGCACAGGGTTGCCGTCCGGCCCGCGGGCCGGCAGCGGGATCAGGACAGGGCTGCGACCGCGGAGTCGTAGTCGGGCTCCTGGCCGATCTCCGGCACGAGCTCGGTGTGGATCACGCTGCCGTCGGCGTCGAGCACGACGACGGAGCGGGCGAGCAGCCCGGCCATCGGGCCATCGGCCATCGTCAGGCCGAGCGCGTCGCCGAAGTCGGAGCGGAAGGCCGAGCCGACGCGGACGTTCTCGATGCCCTCGGCGCCGCAGAAGCGGGCCTGGGCGAAGGGCAGGTCCTTGGACGCGCAGACCACGACGGTGTCGGGCAGCGTCGTCGCCAGCTCGTTGAACTTGCGCACGGACTCGGCGCAGATGCCGGTGTCGACGCTCGGGAAGATGTTGAGCACGACGCGCTTGCCCGCCAGGTCGGCGGTGCTGAAGTCGGACAGGTCGGTGCCGGTGAGCGTGAGGGCCGGTGCGGCCTCGCCCGCCTGGGGCAGCTCGCCGACGGTGGTCACGGGGTTCCCTCGCAGGGTGATGGTCGCCATGCGTCGTGTCTACCATCGGGCGGGCCTCCGGCTCCCGCTGGGGTGGCTCTGTCATGATGGAGCCTCTCAGCACTCCGCCGACGACAAGGAAGTTGATCGAGCATGGCCAGTACGTTCGACGCCGCACCCGAGGGCGTGCGGGAGCGCAGCACCGCCTCGCTGACCATCTCCGACCCCAAGGTGCTCCTCGAGAAGCTCGTCGAGGAGGCCAACAAGCACCGGGGCGCCCTCCGTGAGCAGGACGGCTACACGATCCCCTTCCGCGAGGGTGGCCTCGTGCGCATCCGCGTCGAGGGCGGCACCCTGCACTTCACCGCCGAGGGTCCGACCGTCGAGCGGCGCGAGCACATCGAGCGCACCGTCAGCGAGCTCGCGATCAGCCAGCTCGGCGACGAGGCCGTCCTGAGCTGGCAGCCCCAGGCCTGACGGCAGGCAGACGCAGCCCGTCCCGGCCGCCCGGCCCGGGACGACCGTCAGTCGTCGCTGCTGACGAGCGGCAGCCCGGACGCGCGCGCCTGCTCCCCGAAGGAGTCGTCGACGCACACGACCCGCCGGCCCTGCGCCTGCAGGATCGAGGCGGCCGCCGCCGCGCGGTAGCCCGCGGCGCAGTGCACCCACACCTCGCCCTCGGGCACGGCGTCGAGCCGCTCGAGCAACTGGCCCAGAGGGACGTTCACCGCGCCGTCGACGTGGGTCGCGGCGTGCTCCTTGGGGTTGCGCACGTCGAGGATGCCGACACGACGGTGGTGCAGCACCTGCGCCAGGTCGGCGAAGGTGGCCCGCTCGAGGGTCGCCGGCGCACCCTCGATCCACTCCTCCGGACCGCCCGTCGCGGCACCCGCGACCTGCTCGATCCCGATGCGTGACAGCTCGCGCTGCGCGATGGCGACGTCGTCCTCCGTCGCGCCCAGCAGGGTGACCGTGGCACCGGAGGGCAGCAGCCAGCCCAGCCAGGTGGAGAACTGCCCGTCCAGCCCGAAGCTGAACGACCCGGGCAGGTGACCTGCGCAGAACGCCCGGCGCGTGCGCAGGTCGACCACCCAGTCGCCCGCGTCGACCCGGCGACGCAGCTCGGCCCGGTCGGCAGGGGCGGGCGGGTCGAGGTCGGGCTCGGAGGGGCCCGCGACGTTGGCCGGGTGCATCCGGGCGTAGTAGGCCGGGAAGAGGTCCAGGCCCTCGAGGATCTCGCGGACGTAGTCCTCGACGTCGAGGAGGAGGGCCGGGTTGGTCGCCCGCTCCCGGGCCACGGTCGAGGCGTCCCCGGACGCCTGGGTCGCCGAGCAGAACGAGCCGAAGCCGTGGGTCGGCATCACGTGGGTCTCCCCCGGCAGCTGGTGGGCGAGCCGGTGCGCGGAGCGGTGCTGCAGCCGCGCCAGCTCCTCGCTGTGCTCCTCGCCGAGCAGGTCCGGACGCCCGGTGGAGCCGAAGAGCAGGGAACCGCCGGTGAAGACGTGCGGCGGATCGCCCTCGAGGACGTAGGACAGGTGGGTGAAGGTGTGGCCCGGGGTCGCCAGCACCCGCACCCGCAGCCGGTCGGACACCTCGACGACGTCGTCGTCCCGGACCGGGACCCGGTCGAAGGACACCTGGTCGTCGGCGTTGACGTGGTAGGCCGCCCCGGTGCGGCGCGCGAGGGCGTAGCCGCCCGTGACGTAGTCGTTGTGGATGTGGGTCTCGAAGACGTGGGTGATGCGCACCCCCTCCCGCTCGGCCAGGGCCAGCACCCGGTCGATGTCGCGCTGCGGGTCGACCACGAGGGCGACCTCGCCGTCGTGGGCCAGATAGCTCCGGTCGCCCAGCGAGCTGGTCTCGATGGTCAGGACGGTGGGCACGGTCGGCTCGGGCACGCGGCTCCCTCTCACTCGAACGGGGTCGGGTCGCCGGCGCCGACGCGCACGACCTCGGGATAGCCCTCGGAGAAGTCCACGACGGTGGTCGGCTCCTGCCCGGTCTGGTCGCCGTCCACGACGACGTCGACGACGTGGTCCAGGGCCTCCTTCACGTCCCAGCCCATCGCGATCGGCTCCTCGTGGTCGGGCAGCAGGAGCGTGCTGGTCAGCAGTGGTTCACCCATCGCGTCGAGCAGGGCCCGGCAGACCTTGTGGTCGGGGATGCGGACACCGACCGTGCGCTTCTTGGGGTGGAGCAGCCGGCGCGGCACCTCTCCGGTGGCGGGGAGGATAAACGTGTAGGGCCCCGGCGTGGCCGCCCGGATCGCGCGGAAGACGCTGTTGTCCAGCTGCACCAGCGACCCCAGCTGGGCGAAGTCCGAGCACATCAGCGTGAAGTGGTGCTTGCCGTCGAGGTGCCGGATGTCGATGATGCGCTGCTTGGCGTGCGCGTCGGAGAGCCGCGCCCCGAGGGTGAAGCAGGCGTCGGTCGGGAAGGCCGCCAGCCCGCCGTCCTGGAGGATGTCGACCACCTGGGCGACCAGGCGGGGCTGCGGGTCAACCGGATGGATGTCGACGAAGCGAGCCATGCCGATCACCCTAGCGACCGCGGGCGGCTCGCGCCCGGAAGATCAGGCCGGGATGAGGAAGCGGCGCAGCACCTCGGCGAAGACCTCCGGCTGCTGGGAGTGCACCCAGTGGCCGGCGTCCTTGATGGTGACCCTGCGCGTCTGCGGGAAGTGCTGCCGCATCACCGGCTCCGCCTCGGCGGTGACGTAGTCGGAGTCGGCCCCCGCGACCCAGAGCACCGGCCCCTCGAAGACGGCGTCGCTCCCCAGCTGCGGGATGTCGCCGGTGATCGCCGGCAGGTCGCGACGGAGCACCTCGAGGTTGGGCTGCCAGGCCAGGCGCCCGTGGTCGTCGCGACGCAGGTTCTGCAGCAGGAAGCCGCGCAGCGTGCGCTGCGGCACCTCGGCGGCCAGCTGCTCGTCGGCCTCGCGCGTGCTGGTCATCCCCTCGAGGTCGATGCGGGAGAGCGCACCGAGGAGGTGCTCGAACTCGCTGGTCTCGCCGGTGCCGGTCGGGCCGACGTCCTCGACGACGAGCCGGTCGACGAGGTCGGGATGGGCCAGCGCCAGGGTCATGGCGGTCTTGCCGCCCATCGAGTGCCCGACGACGTGGACGGGGCCGTCCGCGGCGACGCCCGAGCGCAGGTGCTCGGCGACGGCGTCGGCCATCGCGCCGTAGTCGACCCGGTCGGTCCACGGCGAGGCGCCGTGGTCGGGCAGGTCGACGAGCAGCGCGCGCAGCTCGGGCTGCACGGCGCGGGCGGCGGTGGCGAAGTTGCGGCCGCGGCCGAAGAGGCCGTGCAGGAAGACGACGACGGGGCCGTCGCCCTCGCCGACCAGCGTGCTGTGCAGACCCTCGCTCACGGGCCCGAGCCTACGTCAGCGCGCAGGCCCGGGCCTCGGGCACCTCAGAGCGGCAGCGGCCGCTGCATCGACATCATCGACAGCTTCGGTCCGAAGCCGACCCGCTCGTAGAGCCGGGTGGCCCCGGTGATGCTGTCGGAGTCGACGTCCAGCTGGATCGTGTCGTAGGCGCCCGACCGGGACGCCGCGGCGATCGTGGTGAGCAGCGCGGCGGCGGCGATGCCACGACCCCGCGCCTGCGGCACGGTGCCCACGAGGTTCACGTAGAGCTCGCGCGGCTGGTACTCCCCGCACAGCACGTAGGCCAGCACCTCGCCGTCCTCGGACACCGCCAGCGTGGAGACGTCCTGGCGCGCGGCGCGCGTGGTCCAGTGGTCGTGCCAGGGCTCGGGCGCGCTCGGGCCGGAGCCCCAGTGGTCGCGGAAGGCCTCGTTGTGGGCCACCCGCACCGGCTCCTCGTGCTCGGGCTGCGGCACGACGAAGGACACGCCCTCGACCTCCGGCACCTCCGGCACGTCGCCGAGCGGACGCTCCAGCAGGTTGAACCAGCGCACCACGGCATACCCCCGCCGCTCGAGCATCGCCGAGGCGCTGGAGCCCTGCAGCCCGCCACCGGCACGCAGGTATGCCGTGCGGCCCGGGTGCCGCTCGGCGACCAGCTCGGCCGCGCGCGGCTCCAGCAGGTCCATGAGACGGGTGCCCAGGCCGCGACGGCGGTGCTCCTCGCGGACACCGCCCTCGACGTAGCCGCGGCCGGAACCCTCGTGGTCCGGCGTCACCGGCACGCCGACCTTGGCGTAGGCCACCATCACGTCACCGTCCCAGACGGCGATCGAGTCGGTCGCGGGGGTGAACCCGCTGAAGGTCAGCTCCTCCTGGAGCTCCTCCTCGCCGAGAAACTCCTCGGTGCCGTCCACCCGGGCCAGGTGGTTGACCAGGTCCGCCCACGCGGGGACGTCGGCCTCGGTCAGCGGTGCCCACCGGTAGGCGGCGGCGAGGTCCGTGCCCCCGGCGCCCTGCGTGGTCGTCTCTGTCATGGGGACCAGTGTTCCGGACGCCTCCGGAGGACCGCCACCGGGTTTCCGCGCCCGTCTGCCACGATGCCTGCATGCGGGACCTCTGGTACCACCTCGGCATCTCCCCCACCGCGGCCGTCGGCGTCGTGATCAGCACCCTGGTCATGTACTTTCTCTTCGGCGGGGTGCTTCGGCTGTGGGGCCAGCGCCTCTACTCCAGCCCGCGCAGCGTCGACCTCGCGGTCGTCACGGTGCTCGGGGCGATCGTCGGGCGCTCGACCCTGGGGCACGTCCCGACCCTGGCCGGCGGCCTCCTCGCGCTCGGCACCCTGCTCCTCACCGAGCTCGCCTTCCACGGCCTGCGCCGGCTCCCGCTCCCCCAGCTGCGCCGCCCGGCGCCCCGCGCCCGCGCGGTCGTCCTCGCCGTCGACGGCAAGGTGCGCACCGAGGCGCTGCACGCCTACGGCCTGAGCCTGACCGAGATCTGGAGCGCGATGCGGCAGGCCGGGATCAGCCACCCCTCCCAGGTCGCGCTGGCGGTGCTCGAGCCCCGCGGCGTCATCTCGGTGCTGCGCGCTGGCCAGCCGATCCACCCGCGCGCGCTGATGGGCGTCAAGAACGCCCACGTCGTCCAGGAGCAGCTGCGCGAGGCGGGGCACCTGCACACGGGTCCGCTGCCGGCACCGGCCCCCGCGTCCCCCGTGGCCGGCACCGCCCCGGTCGTCGCCGATCCCCCGCGCGACTAGCGCAGAGCCCGGCGCACGGCCAGGACGACCACGCCCACGAGCACCACCACGACGCCGGCGACGACCGACGAGAGCGGCAGGGTGGCCGCCAGCACCAGGCAGCCCACCAGCCCGAGGACCGGCACCACCCGGCCAGGGCGCCACTCCGCACGCAGGGTGAAGGCCGAGGCGTTGGCGACCGCGTAGTAGAGCAGCACCCCGAAGCTGGAGAAGCCGATCGCCCCGCGCAGGTCCGCCACGAGCACCACGGCGAGCACCAGGAGGCCGACGGCGAGCTCGGCCGCCCGGGGCACCCCGGCGTCGGAGACGGCGGCCAACCGGCGGGGCAGGTGGCCGTCCCGCGCCATCGCCACCGTGGTGCGCGAGATGCCCAGCACCAGGTTGAGCAGGGCACCCAGCGCCGCGATCCCCGCAGCCGCCCGCACCAGCCAGCCCCATCCCGGGCCCCACACCTGCGCGGCGACCGTGGCGACCGCGGCCGGGTCCCCCGCCGTGCCCTCCGGTCCGAGGACGCCCAGGACGACGAGCGCGACGCACGCGTAGACACCGAGGACGCCGGTCAGGGCGAGCACCACGGCCCGGGGTATGACGTGGGCCGGGTCGCGCACCTCCTCCCCCAGGGTCGCGATCCGGGCGTAGCCGGCGAAGGCGAAGAAGAGCAGACCCGCCGCCTGCAGCACGCCATACCCGTCGAGGTCGCCGCCGAGCACCCGGGTGACGTCGAGCGCGGGTCCGGTGGCCGTGGGCAGGACCGCCGCGACCCCGACGCCGAGCAGGACGCACAGGACGACCGCGACCACCGCGCGGGAGGCCGAGACGGAGCGCTGCACCCCGGCCAGGTTGAGGGCGGTGATGACGAGGACGGCGACGGCCGCCGCGAGGCGCTCGGCCCCCGGCACGAGGTGGGCCCCGACGGTCATCGCCATGGCCCCGCAGGAGGCGGTCTTGCCGACCACGAAGCACCAGCCGGCGAGATGGCCCCAGGTCTCCCCCAGTCGCTCGCGCCCGTAGACGTAGGTGCCGCCCGCGGACGGGTAGCGAGCGGCGAGGGCCGCGGACGACAGGGCGTTGCACACCGCCACCCCGGCCGCGAGGAGCAGGGCCAGGAGGAGCCAGCCGCCCGCCGCCGTGGCCGCCGGCCCCCAGACCGCGAAGACGCCGGCCCCGACCATCGAGCCCAGCCCGACGGTCACGGCGTCGCCGAGGCCGAGGGTGCGGCGCATCGGTCGCCCCGTCATCGAGCTCCCACCCGTCGTGGGGCGGACGTCAGTCGACCTCGAAGTGGACCTCGGTGGGCAGCTGGACCGTGCGCGAGACGGTGCACAGCCGGTCGCGGGACTTGGTCACCACGTCGGGCAGCCGGTCGCGGGCCCGGTCGCCGCCCTCGCCCTCGGGGAAGGTCACCGACACGGTCACCGTGATCGGCCCCATGTGGTTGCCCTGCTCGTCGCTGAGCTTGTCGCCCGAGGCGCTCATCGAGAAGGTCACCGGCTCGGCCAGCCTGGAGGTGAGCGCGTCGATGTCGACGGCGGAGCAGCCCGCGATGGCGGCGAGCAGCAGCTCGACCGGCGTGAAGTCGGCCGCGTCCGAGCCGCCGGCACCGATCGGGATCGTGCCGCCGCGGGCGTTCTCCGCGAGGAAGGTGCCCGCCCCGGTGCGGGTCAGGGACACCGAGCGGGTCGCGTCGCCGGCCATCAGGCGACGTCGTCCGCGCGGTTGTCGACCGGCTCGTCGGCCGAGGCGTCCTCGCCCTCGCCCGGGACGGGCTCGACCGTCGGCACCTCCCAGTCGTGCACCGGGATGTTGTCCTCGCTGTGGTCGACGTAGAGGAGGAACATCTCGCGCAGCGCCTCCTCGCGGCCGTAGCCGGCCGCCTCGAAGGCCTCCGTGGTGGCGACCTGCCAGCTGGCGCCGTTGGTGCGGGCGCGGCAGCGCCCCTCGATGACCGACAGGTAGTGGCTGCGCACCTCGCGCCGCAGGCCCAGGGCCGCCAGCCCGTCGTCGGCCACGTCGAGCAGGTGGTCGGCCACGAGGTCGACGACGGGGATGCGCCCCAGGCCCGGCCAGCTGTGGATGCTCGCGATGCCGTGCCGGGCCGCGTCGTCGAAGTTGTCGCTGGCCGTCTCGAAGGACATCTTGGTCCACAGCGGGCGACCGCTGCTCGTGGCCGCCTCGAGCAGGCCGTAGTAGAAGCAGGCGTTGGCGACCATGTCGATGACGGTCGGTCCGGCGGGCAGCACGCGGTTCTCGACCCGCAGGTGGGGCACGCCCTGGCTCGTGTCGTAGATGGGCCGGTTCCAGCGCCAGACCGTGCCGTTGTGGAGCCGCAGGTCGCTCAGCGTGGGGACCTCCCCGGCGTCGAGCAGCGAGCCGGGGTCCTCGTCCGACACCTCGGGCAGCAGTGCCGGGAAGGACCGGACGTTCTCCTCGAAGAGGTCGAAGATCGAGGTGATCCAGGCACGGCCGAAGTAGGCACGGGGCCGCACGCCCTGGTACTTCAGCTCGATCGAACGGGTGTCGGTCATCTGCGTGAACAGCGGGATGCGGGTCTCGGCCCAGAGCCGCCTGCCGAAGAGGTAGGGCGAGTTGGCCCCCATCGCCACCTGCAGGCTGGAGATGATCGTGGCGGCGTTCCAGTAGATCGGGAAGTCCTGCGGCGTCACCTGCTGGTGCAGCTGGACCGAGGTGCAGCCCGACAGCGGGCCGATGCCGTCGAAGTAGTCCTCGAAGCTCTCCCCCGTCGGCCCCTGGATCGAGAGCTCGAAGCCCTCGCCGCGCTCGCGCAGCAGGCCGTCCTCGAGCGCCTGGTAGCGCACGCCGTGGGAGATCCACGGGCTGTCGAAGAGGTCGGGCATCAGGGTGGGCATGATCCCGATCGCCGCGACGCGTGCGCCGTGGAGCCGGGCCGCGTCACCGGCGCGGCGCAGCGACTGGGACAGCCAGCGCTCGAGCCGGACGGCCTGGTCGCCGGCCATCGGGCGCGGCGGCACGTTCATCTCGATGTTGTAGCGGCCGACCTCGCTCTGGAAGTCGCCCTCGCGGATCTCGGCCAGGACCTCCTTGTTGACCAGGGCCGGGGCCGCGGTCTCGCCGTCGAGGAGGTTGAGCTCGATCTCCAGACCCATCTGCGGCCGCGTGAAGTCGAAGCGGCTCCCCTCGAGCATCCGCTCGAAGACGTCCAGGTCCTGCAGGACCTTCTGGCGGAAGGCCAGGCGGTGCTCCCGCGTGAACTCACTGTGGCTGACCTCTTGACCCATGGCCAGATCCAAACACAGAAAGGCCCTGCTGGCGAGGGGTTCCGGACGGTGCCGAGCAGCGCTGTCCCGGACGCGGACGGGCGCCGGGACGCGAGGTGCGTGCCGGCGCCCGTCCGGTGCCGAGGTATGGAGCGGCTCAGGCCTCCGGGCCGGTCGCCTCCGGCGTCACGCAGGTGGTGACGAGGTTGCGGTCGCCGTAGACGCCGTCGATGCGGCGCACCGGCGGCCAGTACTTGCGGGACGGGTCCACGCCCTCGGGGAAGACCGCCGTCATCCGGTCGTAGGGGTGGTCCCACTCGCCGGCGATGCTCAGCGCGGTGTGCGGGGCGTTGCGCAGGACGCTGCCCTCGACGTCGCCGGCGACGGCGTCCATCTCGGCGCGGATCGCGACCATCGCCGCCACGAACCGGTCGAGCTCGCCCTTGTCCTCGGACTCGGTCGGCTCCACCATGAGCGTCCCGGACACCGGGAACGACATCGTCGGGGCGTGGAAGCCGTAGTCGATGAGGCGCTTGGCCACGTCGTCGACCGTGACGCCGGTCTCCTTGGTGAGCGGGCGGACGTCGAGGATGCACTCGTGGGCCACCAGGCCGTTGGCCCCGGTGTAGAGCGTCGGGAAGTGCTCGCGCAGGCGGGCCGAGACGTAGTTGGCGTTGAGCACCGCGACCTGCGAGGAGCGGGTCAGACCCGCGCCACCGACGAGGCGGATGTAGGCCCACGAGATCGGCAGGATGCTCGCCGAGCCCCACGGTGCGGCCGAGATGGCGCCGACACCGGTCTCGGGGCCCGCGTCCGCGACGACCGGGTGCGTGGGCAGGTAGGGCGCGAGGTGCTCGCGGACGCCGATCGGGCCGACGCCGGGGCCACCGCCGCCGTGCGGGATGGTGAAGGTCTTGTGCAGGTTGAGGTGCGAGACGTCCGCGCCGAACCTGCCCGGCTTGGCGATGCCCATGAGCGCGTTGAGGTTGGCCCCGTCGAGGTAGACCTGGCCGCCCGCCTCGTGGATGACCTCGCAGAGCTCGGTGATGGTGTCCTCGTAGACGCCGTGGGTCGAGGGGTAGGTGACCATGACCGCCGCCAGCTGGTCGCGGTGCTGGTCGACCTTGGCCCTCAGGTCCTCGAGGTCGATCTCACCGGTGTCGGTGCTCTTGATGACGACGACCTTGAGGCCGGCCATCACGGCGCTGGCGGCGTTGGTGCCGTGCGCGCTGGAGGGGATGAGGCAGACCGTGCGCTGCTCGTCGCCGTTGGCCTGGTGGTAGCGGCGGATCGCCAGCAGCCCGGCGAACTCGCCCTGCGAGCCGGCGTTGGGCTGCATGGAGACCGCGTCGTAGCCGGTGATCTCGCACAGCCACTCCTGCAGCTGACGGACGATCTCGCGGGTGCCCTCGGTCTGGTCGGCCGGGGCGAAGGGGTGCAGCGCGCTGAACTCCGGCCAGGTGATGGGCTCCATCTCCGTGGTCGCGTTGAGCTTCATCGTGCACGAGCCGAGCGGGATCATGCCGCGGTCGAGCGCGAAGTCCTTGTCGGACAGCGAGCGGATGTAGCGCAGCATCGCGGTCTCGCTGCGGTAGGTGTTGAAGACCGGGTGCGTGAGGTAGGGGTGGTCCTCGCCGCGCGCCAGGCCGCCCCAGTCGCCGGACTCCACGGACGGGATCTCCTGCGGCGCGTCGACGCCGAACGCCTCGGCCACGGCCTGCAGGTGCTCCAGCGTCGTGGTCTCGTCGGTGGAGAGCAGCACGGCGTCGGCGTCGGCCTGCCACAGGTTGATGCCGCGCTCGCGGGCGGCGGCCACGACCTCGGCTGCCCGGCCGGGCACCGAGACCCGCAGCGTGTCGAACCACGCGTCGCCGGCCAGCTCCAGGCCGCCGGCGGTGAGGGCATCGGCGAGGGCGCGCGCCTTGGCGTGGGTCTCCAGCGCGATGCGGCGCAGGCCCTCCGGTCCGTGCCACACGGCATACATCCCGGCCATGACGGCGAGGAGCACCTGGGCGGTGGTGATGTTGGAGGTGGCCTTCTCGCGGCGGATGTGCTGCTCGCGGGTCTGCAGGGCCAGGCGGTAGGCGACGTTGCCGTCGGCGTCCTTGCTCACGCCGACCAGCCGGCCGGGCAGGGAGCGCTCCAGGCCGGAGCGGACGCTCATGTAGGCGGCGTGCGGGCCGCCGAAGCCCATCGGGACGCCGAAGCGCTGGGTGGTGCCCACGGCGACGTCGGCGCCCCAGGCGCCGGGCGGGGTGAGCAGGGTCAGCGCGAGCAGGTCGGCGGCGACCGTGACGAGGGCACCGAGCTCGTGGGCGGCGGAGGTGACCGCGGCCCAGTCGCGGACGACGCCGTCGGCGCCGGGGTACTGCAGGAGCACGCCCATGACGTCGCGGTCCCCGGCGGCCGCGCGGAGCCCGTCGGCGTCGGTGACCTCGTCGAGGTCGGTGACGACGACGTCGATGCTCAGCGGGGTGGCGCGGGTCGTGACGACGTCGATCGTCTGGGGCAGCAGGTGGCGGTCGGCGACGAGGACAGCGCCGGCCGGGGCCTTGCTGTTGCGGCGCATCAGGGCCAGGGCCTCGGCGGCCGCCGTGCCCTCGTCGAGGAGGGAGGCGTTGGCGATGGGCAGCGCCGTGAGGTCGCTGACCATCGTCTGGAAGTTGAGGAGGGCCTCGAGACGGCCCTGGGAGATCTCCGGCTGGTAGGGCGTGTAGGCGGTGTACCAGCCCGGGTTCTCCAGGATGTTGCGCTTGACGACCGGCGGCGTCTGGGTGCCGTAGTAGCCCAGGCCGATCATCGAGGTCAGCACGGTGTTGCGGGAGGCCAGCTCGCGCAGCTCGGCCAGCACGGCCTGCTCGCTGGGGGCGGCGGGCATCGACAGCGGCTCGGTCGAGCGGATGGCCGGCGGGACGGCGGCGTCGATCAGGGACTCGAGGCTGTCGTGGCCGAGGACGGCCAGCATCTCGGCGATGTCGGACTCCCGGGGGCCGACGTGGCGCCCGGTGAAGTCGGACAGGGTGGACGGGTCGGGGGTGGTTCCGGTGCTCATCTCAAAGCTCCTCGGGCAGGCGCGGCGGGGCGCTCCCCCTCTGTCGGGCACGTGGTGGTGCGCCCTTCAGAGTTGCCTGATCCGCACGGTCCTGGCGCCTGAGAGCTTGGCGGGGAGTTTGCCCCTTCGGCGCCTCACCGAAACCTGGCGAGGACTCTCCCGCGCGGCCTCGACGGCACCGTCAAACTTAGCAGGTGCGCGGGTGTCCCCCGGCGACCGGTCAGGAGGTGCGGCGGGCGCGACGGCGGGCCGAGAGCTCGTCGGAGGGGTGCTCGGCGACGGGCTCGCCGGCCCGCTCGCTGGGCAGCTCGGCGAGCTGGCCCTCCACCTCGCGCCAGACGCTGCCGACCGCGATGCCGAAGACGCCCTGGCCGCCACGGACCAGGTCGATGACCTCGTCGTCGCTCGTGCACTCGTAGACGCTCGCGCCGTCGCTCATGAGGGTGATGCGGGCGAGGTCCTCCACGCCGCGCTCGCGCAGCGCCGTCACCGCGACGCGGATCTGCTGCAGCGACACCCCGGTGTCGAGGAGGCGCTTGATGATCTTGAGGACGAGGATGTCGCGGAAGGAGTAGAGGCGCTGGGTGCCCGACCCGCTGGGGTTGCGGACGGAGGGCTCGAGCAGGCCCGTGCGGGCCCAGTAGTCGAGCTGGCGGTAGGTCACGCCCGCCGCCCCGCAGGCGGTGGGGCCGCGGTAGCCGATGGTCTCGTCGAGGGCGGGGATGTCCTGCGTGAAGAGGACCCCCTGGGAGGGCCGGGGCTCGTGCCCGGTGCCGGCCTGCGTGCCGGGGGCGTCAGCGCCTGCGCTCACCGGTCCTCCTCGGAGATGTGAACAATGGGATTGGTGTGACTCGTGTGCACCGTGTGCACACCTCGACGGTAGGGCGCGGGGGTGGCGTGGTCAACGACCGACGCGCCGCAGAAGGCCACGGCTACTCCTCGAAGTCCTCGGCGGAGACGTTGTCGAGGAACTCGCGAAAGCGCTGCACCTCGTCCTCCTCCTCGACCGCCATCGTGACGCCCACCTCGTCGAGCAGCTCCTCGGTCGCCAGGATCGGGGTCGCCGCCCGCAGGGCCAGCGCGATGGCGTCGCTGGGGCGGGCCGAGATGACCGTGCCGCCGTCGAAGTGGAGCTCGGCCATGAACGTGTTCTCGCGCACCTCGGTGATGTGCACGGCCGTCAGGCGGTGGCCCAGCTCGGTGATGATCGTGACCATCAGGTCGTGGGTGAGCGGACGCGGCGGCTCGACGCCCTGCTGGGCGTAGGCGATCGCGGTCGCCTCCGGAGCACCGATCCAGATGGGCACGTAGCGCTGGCCCTCGCGCTCGCGCAGCAGCACGATCGGGCTGTTGGTCGGCATCTCGACCCGGACACCCAGGACGTCGAGCTCTCTCACCCTTCCACGGTACCCCGCCGCACCCCCGGACGGCGGGCGCGACGCGGGACGGGTCCCCTGCGGAGGGTCGAACGGGGCCGTCGGCCGGAGGTCAGTGCCCCTGGGAGAGACCGGACCTCACGAGGGCGACGTGCAGCGAGAGCATCGTCGAGAGCAGCTCGGCCTCGGCCTGCTCGGGGTCGGGCCCGGCGGCGCCGCGCGCCTGGCGCCGACGCAACGGCTCGAGGATCTGCTGGGCGATGCCGAGCTCGCGGTCGGCGCCGATCCGGAAGGAGCGCAGGTGCCGGGCCTCGAGGCCGTAGCGGGCCAGCGAGGCGGCCGCGGTCGCGACGTCGAGGTCGTCGGCGTGGTGCCGGCCGCTGGAGTCGGTGCGCAGCAGGCCGAAGGCCTTGAGCTGGCCGTAGGCGGCCCGGTCCAGGCCGGTGCGCTCGCGCAGCTCGGCCGGGGACAGCCGGATCGCGCGGCGACGCCGCAGCGCGGCGGCGCTGAGGTCGGTGACGACCGCGCCGCCCTCCTCGCGGGCGGGCTCGCCGGCCGGCTCACCCTCCCCCGCGGGCCGGGCCAGCTCGGGCACGTCGAGGCCGCGGTCGAGCCGGTCCAGGGCGTCCTTGATGACCTTGAGCGGCCAGAACCGGTCGCGCTGGGCGGTGAGGATGAACCGCAGCCGGGCGATGTCGGCCTCGGAGAAGAGGCGGTAGCCCGAGGAACGGCGCTCGGGGCTGATGAGCCCCTCGGTCTCCAGGTAGCGGATCTTGGAGATCGTCAGGTCGGGGAAGTCGGGCTGCAGCTCGCGCAGCACGGCCCCGATCGAGATCCCCCGTGCGCCGGAGGTCTCGGCGCGTGCGGTCGAGGTCACGGGCGCCCGAGGTAGTAGACGAGGCGGAACTTGCCGATCTGGACCTCGTCGCCCTGGTGCAGGACGGCCTCGTCGATGCGCTGGCGGTTGACGTAGGTGCCGTTGAGCGAGCCGACGTCGCGCACGACATACCCCTCGGGGTCGCGGACGAAGACCGCGTGCCGGCGCGAGACGGTGACGTCGTCGAGGAAGATGTCGCTGCTGGGGTGGCGGCCGGAGGAGACCTCGTCGGCGTCCAGGAGGAAGCGTGCACCGGTGTTGGGACCACGCAGCACGATGAGCAGGGCGGTGCCGGGCCGCAGCGCGTCGACGGTGCGCTGGTCCTCGGCCGAGAGCCGCGGGGTCTCGTCGTCGAAGGTGTAGTCGGCCGGCGGCAGGTCCCCGCCGTGCGGGATCCGCGCGGTGGCCGGGTCGGTGCCGAAGTCGTGGTGCTCGCGGTCGCGGTCGCTCACGGGTGACCTTCCTGGTGGTTGGTACGTCGTGTCCGGGGACGGAAGGGACCGGTGGCCGACGGTGCGGTCACCGGTCCCCCACTGTAGTCCAGCGCTCCCCCCGTTCCGAGGTCCCGGACGGGGGTGGCGCGGATCGACAGGGGTCCGGGGTCAGTCCAGCGACGCCTGGTAGGCGGCGGAGTCCATGAGGCCCTCGAGGGCGGCGGCGTCGGAGAGCTTGACCTCGTACATCCAGCCCTCGCCGTAGCTGTCGGAGTTGATCAGCTCGGGCGTCGCGTCGAGGGCCTCGTTGACGGCGGTGATCTCGCCGGCGACGGGAGCGTAGATGTCGCTCACCGACTTGGTCGACTCGACCTCGCCGACCGAGTCGCCCACGGCCACGGTGTCGCCGACGGCCGGCAGCGAGACGTAGACGACGTCACCGAGGGCGTCCTGCGCGTAGGCGGTGATGCCGACGCGCACCACCCCGTCGCCCTGGTCGCGCACCCACTCGTGGTCGGTGGTGTAACGAAGGTCCTCGGGGTAGTTCAGGGTGCTCATCGCTCTCCTCGGTGGCTGGTCCGGCGGTGCGGTGCGACCGCCGTGGTCGGTAGGGCTACCTTACGAGCCCGGGCAGCGCGCACTACTCGGGGGCTGACGGGACGGGCCGAGCGTAACGGGGCTCCTGCGCCGGGTGCAACGCATCCACGAGGAGGTCGTCGTCCTCGACGACGTTGACCGTCGCTCCCACCCCGCGGAGGCTGTCGGAGAAGCCGCCGGGGATCGCCATGGCCGCCGCGAGCGTGTGCGAGTCGCCGATCGCCACGATCCGGTAGGGCGGCACCAGGGGCGCGCCGTCGAGGGTGACGCGTCCCTCGGCGTCGGTGCCGACCCACGTGGAGGCCACCACCCGCTCCGCACCGATCTGGATCGCCTCGGCACCGGCGTCGCGCAGCTCCTGGATGGCGTCGAGCATCATCGTCTGGGTCACCCCGCCCTCGGGGTCGTTGACGTAGATCGTCACGCCCGGGCCCTGGACCGGCACGGTGCCCGCCAGGATGGCGTAGGACTCCAGGCGCTCGGCCGCGGCGACCGCCGCGGCCTCCCCGCCCTGCTCGCCCTGGAGGCGGAGCCGGTCGGCCTCGAGCTGGACGACCTCCTGCTGGAGCGCGTCGACACGCCCCGTGACGTTGTCGAGAAGCGCCACCAGCTCGGCCTGCCGCAGCTGGCGCAGGCCGGCCTCGTCGGTGCTGCGCACCTGCGCGACCAGGGCGATGCCCAGCAGCGCGAGCAGCATCGCCGCGACGACCTGCCCGCGGCTGGGTCGTGCGCCCGTCGCGAGGCTGCGCAGCCGGCTGCGCGCCTGGTCCGTCGTGACCCGTGGTCCGTGGTGGCGCCGGGGCAGGTGGAGACGGTTCCGGGGGCCCGCTCGGTCGGTGTCCGTCATCAGGCCCCCAGCAGGTGGCGCCGGATCGCCGCCACGTTGGAGAAGATCCGCAGGCCGAGCACGACCACGACGCCCGTCGACAGCTGCGCCCCGACACCGAGCTGGTTGCCGAGGAAGACGATAAGCGCGGCCACGACCACGTTGGACAGGAAGGAGATGACGAAGACGCGGTCGTTGAAGATGCCCTCCAGGGCGGCCCGGGTCGCGCCGAAGACGGCGTCGAGCGCGGCGATCACGGCGATCGGCAGGTAGGGCTGCAGCCACAGCGGCACCTCGGGGCTGACGACCAGGCCGATCGCGATGCCGATCACGAGTCCGAGGATGGGGATCATCGGGTGTCCTCCGAGGTCTGCTGCTCCGGCACGCGGCCGACGCGGGTGGTGAGCCGCTCGGCGGCGCCGATGGTGATCTGCTCCTGGGCGCCGACCTCGGAGCGGATGCCGAGCTGGGAGCGCAGCTCGGACAGGTAGGCCCCCGTCATGCCGCGCGACGTCTCCTCGGCCAGCCGCTCCGGGTCGCCGATGGCGCGGATCTCGTAGGGCGGCGCCAGGCCGCGGAAGTCGACGATGATCGCCTCGCCGGCGTAGCGGATCGCCGAGGTGCTCGTGAGGCGGTGGCCGTTGACCGAGATCGCCTCGGCGCCCGCGCTCCACAGCCTGTTGACGACGAGCTGGATGTCCCGGGCGTTGACCCGCTCGGCACGGGGCCGCTCCCCCGGCCCGGCGGCCTCCGGGACGGCGTCCTGGAGGGTGATGAGCACCCCCGGGCCCTGGACGGCGGCGGCGCCGACCTGCAGGCCCGCGGCGGCGATCCCGCCCTCGCCGGCCGAGCCCTGGGGCAGGGTCTGCGCCTGCTCGAGCTCGAGCAGCTCGGCGCGCAGGGTCTCGACCCGCTCGCGCAGGTCGTCGCCGGCGGCCTCGGCCGCCTCGATGCGGGTGACGAGCTGGGCACGGGTCTCCGCCGCAACGGGGTCGGGCACGCGCAGGGTCAGCGCCGAGACCGTGAGGAGCACCCCGAACGCGAGGGCGGTGACGAACATCAGCGGCGTGGCGAAGCCGGAGGACCGGGGCAGCCCGGCCGCCTCGCGCGCCTCCGCGGCCGAGCTGTAGCCCGGCCCCACGGGCGGGTCGAGGACCTGGTTGAGCAGGGCCATGGACGCCGCGGGGTCGGGGTCGCGGCGGGCCTGCCCGGCGCGGGGGAACCTCATACCCCTGCCCCGGCGCGGCGCTGGCGGATCATCGAGCGCAGCTGCCACAGGTAGATGCAGCCGGTGACCCAGTAGAGCGCCGCGCCCCACCACACCAGGGCCCAGCCGGCGGCCAGCGCCGGCGTCTGCCACCAGCCCTCGAGCTCGCCGAAGAGCAGCAGCGGGAAGGCCGCGAGCAGGTTGAAGGTCGCCATCTTGCCGACGAAGTGCACCGGCGGGATGGGCAGCCGGTGGTGCCGCACCACGGGGTACATCGAGGCCATGAGGGCGTCGCGGGCGACCAGGAGGGCGACCAGCCACCACGGGATGACCGAGATCCAGGCCAGGCTGAGCAGCGTCGCGGCGATGTAGAGGCGGTCGGCGATCGGGTCGAGCAGCTGACCCAGGCGCGTCACGAGGCCGTAGTGCCGGGCGATCTTGCCGTCGAGGTAGTCGGTGACGCCGGAGAGGACGAGGAGCAGGCCGGCCCAGCCGATCTCGCCGGCGACCAGCAGCCACAGGTAGACCGGCACCCCGACGAGGCGGATGACGCTCAGGACGTTGGGCACGGTCAGGACGCGGGCGCTCACCGACGGGACGGGATCGTCCCGCCGGGTCTGCGGAGCCTCCCCCGTGCCCGTGGTCATGGACGCAGTGTAGTTGTCCGGTCCGTGCGTCCCGGGAGGTATGACGAAGGCCCTGCCGGTGTGTCCGGCAGGGCCTTCGTTCTCGGTCGGGCTGACAGGATTTGAACCTGCGACCCCTTGACCCCCAGTCAAGTGCGCTACCAAGCTGCGCCACAGCCCGAGGCCCCGAAGGGCGAGGATCACCTTAACGCATGGGGGCCGGGGAACCGAATCCCGGGTCCCCCTGCGCCACAGGTGTCTCCTCGACCCCGGGATCAGCGCCGGGAGCGCTTCTCGCGCACCCGCACGGAGATCTCGATCGGCGTGCCCTCGAAGCCGAACTCCTCGCGCAGCCGGCGCTCGAGGAAGCGGCGGTAGCCGGCCTCCAGGAAGCCCGAGGCGAAGATCACGAACTTCGGCGGGCGGGTGTCGGCCTGCGTCGCGAAGAGGATCCGCGGCTGCTTGCCGCTGCGCACCGGGTGGGGGTGCGCCGCGACGACCTCGCCCAGGAAGGCGTTGAGGCGCGACGTCGGGATGCGGCGGTCCCAGGAGGCCAGAGCGGTCTCCAGGGCGGGCACCAGCTTGGCGACGTTGCGACCCGTGGCGGCCGAGATGTTGACCCGGGGGGCCCACTGCATCTGCACGAGGTCGCGCTCGATCTCGCGCTCGAGGTAGTAGCGCCGCTCCTCGTCGATGGTGTCCCACTTGTTGAACGCGAGGACCAGCGCCCGGCCGGAGTCGACGACCTGCTGCACGACGCGGATGTCCTGCTCGGTCAGCGGCTCGGAGACGTCGACGAGCACGACGGCCACCTCGGCCTTCTCCAGCGCCGTCTGCGTGCGCAGCGAGGCGTAGAAGTCGGCGCCGCGGGTCTGGTGCACGCGCCGCCGGATGCCGGCGGTGTCGACGAAGCGCCACGGCCGCCCGCCGAGCTCGATGAGCTCGTCGACCGGGTCTCGGGTGGTGCCGGCGACGTTGTCGACGACGACGCGCTCGGACCCGGCCAGCTTGTTGAGCAGCGAGGACTTGCCGACGTTGGGTCGGCCCAGCAGGGCCACCCTGCGGGGCCCGCCGCGGGGGTAGGCCCCGGGGACCGACGTCGTGTCGGGCAGCACGTCCAGCAGCGCGTCGAGGGCGTCGCCGACACCCCGCCCGTGCAGCGCGGACACCGGCCACGGCTGGCCCAGGCCCAGCGACCACAGCATCGCCGCATCGGCCTCGACCCGCTGGTCGTCGACCTTGTTGGCGATGAGGATCACCGGCTTGCCCGAGCGGCGCAGCAGCCGGACGACCTGCTCGTCGGTGTCGGTGGCCCCGACCGTGGCGTCCACGATGAAGAGCACCGCGTCGGCCAGGTCGACGGCCACCTCGGCCTGCTCGGCGACCCGCAGGTGGATGCCGGTGGCGTCCACCTCCCAACCACCGGTGTCGACCAGGGTGAAGCGCCGGCCCGACCAGTCCGCGTCGTAGGCGACGCGGTCACGGGTCACCCCGGGCACGTCCTCGACGACCGCCTCACGGCGGCCCAGGATGCGGTTGACCATGCTCGACTTGCCCACGTTGGGGCGGCCGACGACGGCCACGACGGGACGCGTCTCGGCCTCGTCCAGGTCGCCCTCGGGCAGCTGCCCGGTCTCGACCAGCTCGAGGTCCTCGTCGGACAGCTCGAACTCGGACAGACCTGCCTTGAGCGCGCGCTCGAGCTGAAGCTCCTCCTCCGTCGGCTCGACGTCGACGGTGGGGTCGGCGCCGCCGGTCCACTCGACCTCGACGCCGTCGTCCTCGTTCTCCCAGGACTCGCTCATGCCCCTCCTCCGAGGCTCAGCGCCTCCCGGCGCATCCGGACCTGGCGCTTGATGCGCCCGAGCATGCCCACCATCCCGCGCATCCGCAGCGGGGAGACCGCCTCGGCCAGGCCGAAGCGGTAGGGCGCGTCGTCGGGCACCCCGAGGACCTCCTCGGCCGGCAGGCCGTCGAGCCCCTCGTGCAGGATGCCCGCGAAGCCGCGCGTCGTCGGCGCCTCGGCGGGCGCGTCGAAGTAGAGCGAGACCGTCTGCTCCGGGTCGTCGGCGACCTCGACCGCGAGGAAGACGGGTGACTGGCACTCGTCGACGCGCTCCATCTGGTCGAGGTGGCCGGCGTAGCGCTCCGGCAGGGCGGGCAGCTCCTGGCTCAGCTCCAGCAGCAGCTGGAGGCGGTCCTTCTCCGAGACGGCGTGGAAGTCCTCGGCCAGCTCGGCCAGCGGGGCGGGCAGCGCGGCGCGGGTGTCGTCCCCGGCCGTCATGCTCACCGCTCCACCGGCACGCCGACGGAGTTGCCCCACTCGGTCCAGCTGCCGTCGTAGTTGCGGACCTTCTCGAAGCCGAGCAGGTGGGTCAGCACGAACCAGGTGTGGCTCGAGCGCTCGCCGATGCGGCAGTAGGCCACGACGTCGTCGGAGGGCTGCAGCCCCTGCTCCTGCAGGTAGATGGCCTCCAGCTCCTCGCGGCTGCGGAAGGTGCCGTCCTCGTTGGCCGCCCGGGCCCACGGCACCGACCTCGCGCCCGGGATGTGGCCGCCGCGCATGGCGCCCTCCTGGGGGTAGTCGGGCATGTGGAGCAGCTCGCCGGAGTACTCCCCCGGGCTGCGCACGTCGACCATCGGCTGGCCGATGTGGGCCAGCACGTCATCCTTGAAGGCGCGCACGGTGGTGTCGTCGCGCTCCACGACGGGGTAGTCGACGGACTGCGGGGTGGGGACCTCGGTCGTCAGCTCGCGACCCTCGGCGATCCACGCGGCGCGGCCGCCGTCGAGCAGCCGGACGTCCTCGTGGCCGAAGAGGGTCATCACCCAGAGGGCGTAGGCGGCCCACCAGTTGGACTTGTCGCCGTAGATCACCACGGTGGTGTCGCGGGAGATGCCGCGGGAGCCCATGACCTGGGCGAAGCGCTCGCCGTCGACGTAGTCGCGCGTCAGCGGGTCGTTGAGGTCGGTGTGCCAGTCGAGCTTGAGGGCGCCCGGGATGTGCCCGGTGTCGTAGAGCAGGACGTCCTCGTCGGACTCGAGGACGACCAGGCCCTCGTCGCCGAGGTGCTCGGCCAGCCATGCGGTCGTCACCAGCCGCTCCGGGTGGGCGTAGGCGGCCAGCTTGGGGTCGGTGTCGTGCGGCAGGCTCATCGGTGCTCCTGGGGTACGGGGGTAGGGGGTGCGACGCGGCCGGCGACGAGGTCCAACACGGCCCGGACCGACTCCTCGAAGGTCAGCTCTGAGGTGTCGAGGCCGGTGACGCCGTCGGCGGGTTCGAAGAAGGCGCTGACCGTGGCGTCGTCACGGTCGCGGCGGACGATCTGGTCACGGGTGGCGGCGAGGTGCTCGGCCGCGGTGCCGCCGTGCAGCTCGGCGGCGCGGCGGGCCAGACGGGCCTCCTCGGAGGCGGTCACGAGGATCCGGTGCTCGGCGTCGGGGGCGACGACGGTCGTGATGTCACGGCCCTCGACCACGACGCCGCCGCGCTCGGTGCGCAGCTGCTCGATCAGCTCGCGCTGGCGGCGACGCAGCTCGGCCCGCACGTCGAGGTTGGTGGCCACGGCCGACACCTGGGTGCTGATCCGGGTCTCCCGGATGGCCTCGGTGACGTCCGTGCCCTCGACGGCCACGGAGGCCGCGTCGGGGTCGGTGCGCATCAGCAGCGGCAGCTCGCGGGCGGCGGTGGCCACCGCGGCGGAGTCCGTGAGGTCAAGCCCACGCTCGAGGCACCACCACGCCAGGGCGCGGTACATGGCGCCGGTGTCGAGGTAGCCGAGGCCGAGGTGCCGGGCGACCGCCTTGGAGACCGACGACTTGCCCGAACCGCTGGGACCGTCGATGGCGATGGTGATCGGGGAGTCAGGCACCCGCCCAGCCTAACGGCATACCGGGTCTCCCCCGGCCCCGAGCCGCGGGCCTCAGAGACCGGCGGCGCGGTAGAGCTGGGCGACCTCCTCGGCCGCCAGCGCCCGGTAGCGCCCGGGACGCAGCTCACCGAGACGGACCGGGCCGACCTGCGTGCGGGCGAGCATCTCGACCGGGAAGCCGACCTCGTCCATCATCCGGCGCACGATGTGCTTGCGGCCCTCGTGGATGACGATCTCGACGATCGAGTGGCCGGGCAGCGAGTCGACGAGCTTGAAGGAGTCGGCCCTGGCCAGGCCGTCCTCGAGCTCGACGCCGTCGCGCAGCTGGCGCCCGACGTCCCTGCCGACCACGCCGTGCACCTGCGCGACGTAGGTCTTGGGGATGCCGTAGGCGGGGTGCTGCAACCGGTGGGCGAGGTCACCGTCGTTGGTGAGCAGCAGCAGGCCCTCGGTGTCGAAGTCGAGACGACCGACGTGGAAGAGGCGCTGCGAGAGGTGCCCGACGTAGTCGGCCAGGCACGGGCGGCCCTCGTCGTCGTCCATGGTCGAGACCACGCCGGCCGGCTTGTTGAAGGCGAGGTAGACCTTGTCGGTGTCGAGCACGACGCGGTCGCCGTCGACGTGCACGACCTGGCGCGAGGCGTCGACGCGCACGCCGAGCTCGCGCACGACCTGGCCGTCGACCTGCACGCGGCCGTCGGCGATGAGCTTCTCGCAGGCGCGGCGGCTGCCGAAGCCGGCGGAGGCGAGCAGCTTCTGCAGGCGCACGCCCTCGGGGTCGTGGACGTCGACCTGGGTCGAGGGGCCGGGGGGCTGCTGGCGGCCGCGCGGCGGGCGGGAGGCCCCGGCCCGTCGGGGCCCGGCGGTGCCGCCGTCGAGGGAGCGGCGCGAGGGTCGGCCCGAACCACCCCCGCGACCGCCGCCGGTGCGGCCGGCGCCGCCCTTGCCGCCCCCGCCGGAGCGGTTGCCGCCGGAGCGGCCCCCGCCCTGCGGGCTCCTGCCGCGGCCCGAGCCGCCCGAGTTGCGTCCGTCGTTCATGCCAGTCCTTCCGCGGCGAGCTCCTCCAGCACCTCGGCCGAGGGCAGGTAGGGCGCGAGCGCCGGTAGATCGTCGAGGGAGTCCAGTCCCATGCGTTGGAGAAAGAGGTCGGTGGTGCCGTAGAGCACCGCGCCCGAGGTGGTGTCCTGGCCCGTCTCCCGGACCATCCCGCGCGCCAGCAGCGTGCGCACCACACCGTCGACGTTCACGCCGCGGATGGCACCGATGCGGGCCCGGCTGATCGGCTGCCGGTAGGCGATGACGGCCAGCGTCTCCAGGGCTGCCTGGGTCAAGCGGGCCTGCTGGCCCCCGAGAAGGAACTTCTCGACCACCGGTGCGTATTCCGGGCGGGAGTAGATCCGCCACCCGCCACCGAGCCGGCGCAGCATGAACCCCCGCTCGGAGTCGGCGTAGTCCTGCGCCAGCTCGTCGAGGATCGAGCCGACGTCCTCGACCGGCAGCTCCAGGGCGGAGGCGAGGGCTTCCTCGGTCACCGGCTCGTCGATGACCATGAGCACGGCCTCGACCGCGGAGCGGGCACCGCCCGGGAAGTCGTTGATGTCGAAGGCGACCTGCTGCTCGCCCTCGTCGGGGGGCGACGCGCCGGCGTCGTCGTGCCCTGCGGGCAGGTCGTGCTGCACCTGCTGCTCCTCCGTGCGCTCGCTCATCGGTCCACCTCGTCGGTGCCATCCTCGTCGAACTCGTCGCTGACCTCCACACGGCCCCGGTCCGGCCCGGTCCAGCGCACCGTCAGCTCACCCAGCGGCTCGGGCTGGTCGAAGGTCAGGACGGTGTCGCGGAAGAGCTCGAGCAGGGCCAGGAAGCGCGCCACGATGACCAGCGTGCTGTCGGCGTCGGCGACGATCTCGCGGAAGCTCAGCGTCCCCTTCTCGCGCAGCCGCTCGACGACGAGGGAGGCCTGCTCGCGCACCGACACCTGGGGCGCGTGCAGGTGGGACACCCCGACGGTGGGCGGCGGGCGCGGGATCATCGCGCGACCGGCAATCATCGCCAGCTGCTCGGGCGTGACGGTCAGCACGAGCTCGGGCAGCAGCGAGGCGAAGCGTTCCTCCACGCCGACGTCGCGGGCGAAGATCCGCCCCGCGCCCTCCATCCGTAGCCGCAGCTCCCCGGCGACCTGCTTGAAGGCGCGGTACTGCAGCAGCCGGGCGAAGAGCAGGTCGCGGGCCTCGATGAGCGCGAGGTCCTCCTCGTCGTCCTCGCGGGCGCTCGGCAGCAGCCGCGCCGCCTTGAGGTCGAGCAGCGTGGCGGCGATGAGCACGAACTCGCTGGCCTGCGACAGGTCCCAGTCGTCCTCGGCCGCCTGCGCCGCGCGGATGTAGGCGACGAACTCGTCGGTGACGCGCGCCAGCGCGATCTCCGTGACGTCGAGCTTGTGCTTGGCGATGAGCCCGAGGAGCAGCTCGAAGGGCCCCGAGAAGACGTCGAGGTGGACCTCGAAGCCGCTCGAGGAGCGGGTCAGCACGCCGCCGGGCGTGACGGGAGCGGCGGCGGGCTCCTGCCCGCTCCCCTGCTCCTGCTGGTCCTCCGGCGCGACCGGTGCCCCGGCCCCGGCCGGCGGGGCGGCGGTCACGGTCAGGGGGCGCCGCCGCGGCTGATGAGCTCGCGGGCCAGCTGGCGGTAGGCCTCGGCACCCGCGTGGGTGCTGGCGTAGGAGGTGATGGGCTCGGCCGCGAGGGTCGCATCGGGAAACTTCACGGTGCGGCTGATGACGGTGTGGAAGACCTGGTCCTGGAAGTGGTCGACCACGCTGCGCACGACCTCGCGGGAGTGCAGCGTCCGGCCGTCGTACATGGTGGCCAGGATGCCGTCGATCTGCAGGCGCGGGTTGAGGCGGTCGGTGATCTTCTCGATCGTCTCGATGAGCAGCGCCACGCCGCGCATCGCGAAGAACTCGCACTCCAGCGGGATGACGACGCCGTGCGCCGCGGTGAGCGCGTTGACGGTGAGCAGGCCGAGCGAGGGCTGGCAGTCGATGAGGACCACGTCGTAGTCGTCGAGCACCGGCCGCAGCACGCGGGCCAGGATCTGCTCGCGGGCGACCTCGCCGACCAGCTGCACCTCGGCGGCCGACAGGTCGATGTTGGCCGGCAGGATGTCGATGTTGGGCACCCGGGTGGTCTGGATGACGTCGCGGATGTCGTGGCCGCGCTCGACCATGAGGTTGTAGACCGTGATGTCGAGCTCGTGCGTGCGCACGCCGAGGCCGACGGACAGGGCACCCTGGGGGTCGAAGTCGACCATGAGCACGCGCCGGCCGTACTCGGCCAGGGCCGCGCCCAGGTTGATGGTGCTGGTCGTCTTGCCGACGCCGCCCTTCTGGTTGCACATCGCGATGATGCGCGCAGGCCCGTGGCTGCTCAGCGGGGCGGGCACGGGGAAGTCGGGCAGGGGTCGGCCGGTCGGCCCCTCCTGGCCCACGCCCGTGTCCTCCGTCCCGGGCAGGCGGTCGTACGTCGCGGTTGCCTCGCGCTTCACGTATCTCTCCAGCCTCGATCGCTCGTGGTCGGCCTCCCGCCGATCACCGAAACACTAACGGGTCGGGCGGCTCCCCGCCCCGGCCCGTCAACCTCGACCTGAGGTCGAGGGTCTGCTCCGACCGCCTCTTCCGGGAGGTCAGCGGGCCCGGGCGCGCGGGTGCGCCTGGGCGTAGACCTCGCGCAGGTGCTGGGTCGAGACGTGGGTGTAGATCTGCGTGGTGGTGACCGACGCGTGGCCGAGCAGCTCCTGGACCACGCGCACGTCCGCTCCTCCGTCGAGCAGGTGGGTGGCGAAGGAGTGCCGGAGGGTGTGCGGTGAGACGTCGGCCCGGAGGCCGGCCCGCTCGGCAGCGGCGCGGATCGCGGTCCAGGCCGACTGGCGCGACAGCCGGCCGCCGCGGACGTTGACGAAGACCGCGGGCGTGCCGGTGCCGGCGCGCGCCAGGGCCGGACGGCCCCGCACGACCCAGGCGTCGAGGGCGTCCCGGGCGTAGCGGCCGAGCGGCACGATGCGCTCCTTGCCGCCCTTGCCGAAGAGCCGCACGACCCCGCCGGTGCCGTCGTCGCCCCTCCCCAGCTCCAGGTCGTCCAGGTCCAGCCCGATCGCTTCGCTCACCCGCGCCCCCGACCCGTAGAGCAGCTCCAGCAGCGCGCGGTCGCGCAGCGCGGCGGGGGTGTCACCCAGGGACGCGGCCTGCAGCAGCCGGCCCACGTCGTCGACCGACAGCGCCTTGGGCAGCCGCCGTGGAGGAGCCGGAGGCTGGACCTCCCGGGCGGGGTCCGCCTCCACCTCGCCCTCGACGGTCAGGAACCGGTGCAGGCCGCGGACGGCGACGACGGCGCGTGCCGCGGACGTCGCCGCCAGGGGCGGGTGCTCGTCGTTGCCACGACGCAGGGCGGCGAGGAAGTCGGTCACGTGGCGCTCCGCGACGTCCTCCGGGTCCGTGACGCCGAGACCCTCGAGGAAGGTCAGGTAGCGCTCGGTGTCGCGCTGGTAGGCCTTCAGGGTGTGCTCGGAGCGTCCTCGCTCCACCCGCAGGTGGTCGAGCCAGCCGTCGCGGGCGCGGCGCAGGGCCGTGCGGCGCGGCGGTTCGGGACTGGGTGCGGACATCGGCCCGATTGTCGCAGCGCGTCGGGCCGGGGACGGCCCGCCCCGCCGGGGTCGTCCCGCGCGGTGCGGCACCGCACCGGCGCCGCTGCGCCAGACTGACCTCCATGCGCTGGTATGCCGACGCCCCCGTGAGGCGATCCCGTCAGGTCCTCGCCGACCTGTTCCTGCTCGGCTGGGTGGTCGCCTGGGTGCTCGTCGGACGGGCCGTCTTCGGTCTGGTCACCACCCTCGCCGCTCCTGCCGACCCGCTCCGTGAGGCGGGCGGGTCGCTCAGCGCCCGGCTGACGGAGGCGGCGGCCGAGGTGACGCGCATCCCCGCGGTCGGGGACTCCCTCGGCGAGCGGCTCACCGGGGCCGCGGCCGTCGGCACCGACCTGGTCGCGGCCGGCGACCGGCTCGAGGAGTCGGTGCGCACCGTGGCCTGGGTCGTCACCCTCCTCACCACGGGGACCCCGGTGCTGCTGGTCCTCGCCGTCTGGGCGCTCTTCCGCGTCGCCTGGATGCGGCGGGCGGCGGCGCTGGGCCGCGAGCTGGACGACCCCGAGTCGCAGGAGCTGCTCGCCCTGCGCGCCCTGGTCCGCCAGAGCCCGCGCCGGCTCCAGGAGCTCTACCCCGACCCGGTCGGGGCCTGGCGCTCCGGGGACCCGGAGGCCCGCCGCGCCCTCGCCGACCTCGAGCTGGCGGAGGTCGGCCTGCGCAGCCGCCCGGCACGGCGCTGAGGCGCCACGGCATACCCGGAGACGGACGCAGGCCTCAGCGCACGCCGCGCATCTTCCGCGTGATCCACGGCGAGAGCGCCAGCAGCACCAGGCCGATGCCGATGGTGACGGCGCCGAGCGTGCCGAAGTAGGCCGCCTCGCGCTCCTCGCTGTAGAAGCCCGCCAGGGTGCCCGACAGCGCCGTGCCGAGGGCCAGCGACAGGTAGAAGAGCGAGACCATGAGCACCGGATAGGCCTTGGGTGCCAGCTTGGTGGACAACGACAGGCCGACCGGCGAGAGCATGAGCTCCCCCGCGGTGGCGACGAGCATGATCATCGCCACCCACAGCACCGGCACCCCGGCCGTGCCGACCATCGGCAGGAAGACGAGGAAGGCGGCACCCATGAGGCTGATGCCCAGGGCGAACTTCACCGGCGTCGTTGGCTGGCGGTCCCCCAGACGCACCCAGAGGGCCGCGAAGAGCGGCGCGAGCAGGATGATGAAGAACGGGTTGAAGGACTGCACCCACGGGATGGGCATGGTCCAGTCCCCGAGGAGGGGCAGGCCCGAGAAGTCGCGGTCCAGGCGGGTGTCGGAGTAGATCGTGATGACGGTGAACTGCTGCTGGAAGAGCGCCCAGAAGGCCACCGACCCGACGAACATCGGGATGAAGGCGACGACCCGGGACCGCTCGTCGGCGTCGACGTGGCGGCTGGTGAGCAGCAGGACGAAGAGGACGACGGCGGCGACGACGATGGCGGTGACCACGACCGTGCCGAGGTTGCCGGCGTCCAGCCAGCCGGCCGCGACGGACACCGCGACGAGCACCACGGCCGCGGCGGCGATCGCCAGGTAGCGGCCGTAGAGGGCGCGCGGCAGCGGGTCCGGCACGTGGCGGGCGGTGTCGGGCAGGTTGCGCCGCGCGAGGGCGTACTGCGCCAGGCCGATGGCCATGCCGATCGCGGCGAGCCCGAAGCCGAGGTGGAAGCCCCACCGCTGCTGGACCAGGCCGGTCAGGAGCGGGCCGACGAGGCCACCGATGTTGATGCCCATGTAGAAGATGGAGAAGCCGGCGTCGCGCCGGGTGTCCTGCGGTCCGTAGAGGGAGCCGACGAGGTTGGTGATCGTCGCCTTCAGCCCGCCCGAGCCGACGGCGATGAGGACCAGGCCGACCGCGAGCCCGGCGACGGCGGGGATGACCGCCAGCGAGACGTGCCCCAGCATGATGAGCAGCGCGCTGACGAACATCGTCCGCTCGGAGCCGAGCAGCCGGTCGGCCACCCAGCCGCCGAGGATCGAGAAGAGGTAGACCGACCCGCCGTAGGCGCCGACGATGCCGGCGGCGACCGTCTGGTCGATGCCCAGGCCCCCGTCGGTCGTCTGGAAGTACATGTACAGCAGGACGATGCCCTGCATGCCGTAGAAGGAGAACCGCTCCCACAGCTCGACGCTGAAGAGGTTGGCCAGACCACGCGGCTGGCCGAAGAAGCCGTCCCTGCCCTCCCTCGGGCGCTCGTCGACGGTGCTTCCTGCAGGTGGTGTCGGGTCGGTGGACATCTGTCCATGCTCACCCCGTCGCGCCACGAGCGCCAACCCGGGACCGGCCCGGCCCGAGGTCGGTCAGCCGTGGCGCTCGCGCAGCACCCGCTCCACGTCGGCGATCCCGAGGCCACGGGTCCGCAGCAGGACGAGCAGGTGGTAGACGAGGTCGGCGGCCTCCCCGAGCAGCTCCTCGTCGCCCTGGGCGACGGCGGCGAGGGCGGTCTCGACGCCCTCCTCCCCCACCTTCTGGGCGACGCGGCGCGGTTCGCCGGAGAGGAGGAGGGTCGTGTAGGACCCCTCGGGCCGCTCGAGGTCGCGCACCCGCACGACGTCGTCGAGCTCGTGCACGAAGGAGCCCTCGACCGCTCCGGGCCCGAAGCAGGTGCGGTCGCCGGTGTGGCAGGTCGGCCCGGCGGGCACGGCGTGGATCAGCAGCGTGTCGCGGTCGCAGTCGACCTCGACCCGCTCCACCGCCAGGGTGTTGCCGCTTGTCTCTCCCTTCGTCCAGCTGGTGCCGCGGGAGCGGGAGAAGAAGGTCGCCAGACCGGTGCCCAGGGTGGTCTCCAGGGCTGCGCGGTCGAGGAAGCCGACCATGAGCACCTGGCGGGTGCGGGCGTCCTGGACGACCCCGGGCACCAGTCCCCCGGTCTTGGCGAAGTCGACGTCGTCGACGGCGGTGCCCTCGGGCAGCAGCGGGACGCTCATCGGACCGGCTCCGGGACGGTGCGGACGACCAGCCCGGCCTCGGCGAGCTGCCGCTTGAGCGCCGGGATCTCGATCGAGCCGTTGTGGAAGACGGTGGCGGCCAGGGCGCCGTCGACGTCGGCCTCGCGGAAGACCTCGACGAAGTGCCCGGCGGTGCCGGCGCCGCCGGACGCGATCAGGGGGACACGGCATACCTGCCGGACCGCGTGCAGCTGCTGGAGGTCGTAGCCCTCACGGACCCCGTCCGACCCCATGCAGTTGAGGACGATCTCGCCGGCACCGAGCTCCTGCACGTGCCGGACCCAGTCCAGCGTGGTCACGGGCAGCGCACGGGTGGCGTCGGGGCTGCCGGTGAACTGCCGGATGCGCCAGACCCCGTCCTCGTCCCGCAGGCTGTCGACGCCCACGACGACGCACTGCACGCCGAAGGCCTCGGCCAGCTCGGAGACGAGCTCGGGGCGCTGGGTCGCGGGGGTGTTGACCGAGATCTTGTCGGCACCGGCGTGCAGCACGGCGCGGGCCGCCTCCACGCTGCGGATGCCGCCGGCCACGCAGAACGGGATGTCGATCGCGCGGGCCACGCGGGTGACCCAGTCGACGTCGACCGCGCGGCCCTCGGGGCTGGCGGTGATGTCGTAGAAGACGAGCTCGTCGGCACCCTCCCGGGCGTAGCGCTTCGCGAGCTCGACGATGTCGCCCATGTCGACGTGGTCGCGGAAGCGGGTGCCCTTGACAACCCGCCCGTCGCGCACGTCGAGGCAGGGGATGATGCGTCGGGCCAGGGTCACAGGCCCTCCTCCTGGATGGCGTCGGTCACGGTGAGGCGGCCCTCGAGCAGGGCCTTGCCGAGGATGATCCCCGCGCAGCCGGTGCGGCGGGCCGCGCGCACGTCGTCGACGTTGCGGGCCCCGCCGGAGGCCTGGACCTGCAGCTGGGGGGCCGACCGGGTCAGCGCGGTGTAGAGGTGGAAGTTCGGGCCGCCGAGCGTGCCGTCGCGCCCGATGTCGGTGGTCAGCACGTGCCGCAGGCCCGAGCTGTCGTAGCGGTGCAGGCAGGTGATGAGGTCGAGGTCGGAGTCGCCGGTCCACCCGTCGACCGGGAGCCGCCAGACGCCGTCCTCGCCGATGCGGGTGTCGAGGGCGACCGTGATGCTCTCAGGGCCGAAGCGCTCGAGGAGGCCGATGACGGTGTCGGGCTCGCGCACCGCCAGCGAGCCGATGACGACCCGGGTGGCGCCGGCGTCGAGGAGGCGCTGCACGTCGTCGGCGCTGCGCACTCCGCCGCCGGTCTGGACCATCAGCCCGGTGCGCTCGACGATCTGCTGCAGCATCCCGTCGAGGGTGTAGCGGCCCTCGCGGGCGGCGTCGAGGTCGACCAGGTGCAGCCAGCGGGCGCCTGCGCGGGCGTAGGACTCGGCGACCGTCACCGGGTCGTCGGAGTACTGCGTCTCCTGGTCGTAGTCCCCCTTGAGGAGCCGGACGACGGCTCCGTGCCGCACGTCGATCGCCGGGTAGACGGTGAACGGTCGGGTGGTGCTCACTGTGGAATCACTCCGTGACTGGTCGGGCAGGTCGGACGTCATCGACCGACCTCCGTGAGGAAGTTTCGCAGCAGCCGGGCGCCGACGGACGCCGAACGCTCCGGGTGGAACTGCGCGCCCCACCGCAGCCCCGAGCGCACCACCGCGGTGAAGGTGTCCCCGTGGGTGGTCGCGGCCAGGGTGTGCGGACCGGCCGGTGCGGCGTAGGAGTGCACGAAGTAGGCCCGCTCCCCCTCACCGATCCCGGCCAGCAAGGGGTCGTCGACGATCTCCGTGAGCGCGTTCCACCCCATGTGCGGCACCCGCACACCGTAGTCGGCCTTGATCGGGAGCACCTCCCCGGGCACCAGGCCCAGGGTGTCCACGCCGCCGTCCTCGGCCGAGCGCTCGAAGAGCAGCTGCATGCCCAGGCACACCCCGAGCAGGGGCACCTGGACCTCGTGGAGGACCTCCTTCAGGCCCAGCTCGCGGAGCCGCCGCATCCCCGCCCCGGCGGCGCCGACACCGGGCAGGATCACCCGGTCGGCAGCCAGGATCTCGTCCCGGTCGGCGGTCAGGCGCGCGGTGGCGCCGAGCCGCTCCAAGGCGTAGCTGACCGACCCGATGTTGGTGCCACCGGAGTCGACCAGCGCGACGCGCAGGCTCACAGCACGCCCTTGGTGGAGGGCAGCTCGGTGGAGTCGCCCTGGCGGGCCAGCGCCATCCGCAGCGCGCGGGCCACGGCCTTGAAGCCGACCTCGATCTGGTGGTGGGTGTTCTCGCCGTCGACGCTCAGGTGCAGGGTGCAGCGCAGCGCGTCGGCGAAGGAGCGCCAGAAGTGCTCGATCATCTCGGTCGGGAACTCGCCCACGTTCTCGCGGGAGAAGGTGCCGTCGTAGCGGAAGAACGGGCGGCCCGACAGGTCGATCGCCGCGCTGGCGCGGGCCTCGTCCATGGGCAGCGTGAAGCCGTAGCGGCCGATGCCGCGCTTGTCGCCGAGGGCGGTGCGGATCGCCTCGCCGACGGCCAGCGCGACGTCCTCGATGGTGTGGTGCTCGTCGATGTGGAGGTCGCCGGAGCAGCGCACCGTCATCGAGAAGCCGCCGTGCTTGGCGAGCTGGTCGAGCATGTGGTCGAAGAAGCCGATGCCGGTGTCGGCGACGGCCCCGCCCGGCTGGTCCAGGTCCACGTCGACGCTGATCCGCGTCTCGGCGGTGTTGCGGTCGACGTGCGCGGTGCGCGGACGGTCGGCCAGCTCGTGCGCGATCTGCGCCCAGGTGGTGGTGCCCTCGGCCGGGCTCGCCGCGGAGGGCAGCAGGTAGGTGCGGATCCCCAGGTTGTCACCGAACTGGCGGTCGGTCTCGCGGTCGCCGACCATGACGCTGCGCTCCCAGTCGACGTCCTTGTCCTTGAGCAGGTGCACGACCATGCCGATGCCGGGCTTGCGGGTCCAGGGGGCGTCGGGACCGGCGTGGTGCGGGTCGATCAGGACCTCGCGGAAGCGGATGCCCTGGCTGGTGAGGATCTGCAGGAGCAGCTCGTGCGGGGCGTCGAAGTCCTCCTGCGGGAAGGACTCGGTGCCCAGGCCGTCCTGGTTGCTCACCATGACCAGGTCGTAGCCGGCGTCCTGGATGCGCAGCAGCGCGGGGATGACGCCGTCCACGAGTCGCAGCTTGGCCAGGCTGTCGACCTGGAAGTCGTCCGGCTCGGCGATGATCGTGCCGTCGCGGTCGACGAGGCAGAGGGGGCGGGGGCTCATCGGTCGATCTCTCCCAGGGCGGTGTCGAGGGCGGTCATCTCGTCGTCGGTGCCGATCGTGATGCGCACGGCGTCGGCGAGACCGGGGTGGTGGCGCACGTCGCGCACCACGATCCCGGCAGAGGCGAGGGTACGGAGCAGCGCGTCGGGGTCGTCGTGCCGCACCAGCAGGAAGTTGGCCTCGCTGTCGTAGACGGCGCGCACGCCGTCCAGGTGGCGCAGCCGGTGGCAGAGGTGGTCGCGCCGGCGCAGCGTGGCGTTGACGCGCTCACGCGTGGCGGCCAGCGCCTCGGGGGTGAGCGCCGCCAGCGCGAGGCGGGCGACGGGGACGGGCACGGGGTATGGCGCCTGCACCCGGCGCAGCACCGTGGCCAGCTCGGGGTGGGCCAGGGCGATCCCGACGCGGGCACCGGCGAGCCCGTGCGCCTTGGACAGGGTCCGCAGCACGACGAGCGTCGGGTGCTCCTCCAGGAGCGTGACGGCCGACCGTTGCTCGGCGTACTCGCCGTAGGCCTCGTCGACGACGACGACCGCCTGGTCGGCGAGCTCGTCGGCCAGCGAGGCGATCTCGCGCAGCGGCACGACGTTGGCGGTCGGGTTGCCGGGCGAGGAGACGAACACCACCCGGGCACCCTTCTCCCGGGCCGCGCGGGCCACCGCTGCGGTGTCGACGCGCCAGGTCAGGCCGTCGTCGAGCTGGGGCACGTCGGTGACGGGCACGCCGTGGAGGCGGGCCGAGACCTCGTACATGCCGAAGGTCGGCGAGCAGATGACGATCCCGTCACCGCCCGGACGGCACAGCGCCCGCACGAGCAGCTCGATGAGCTCGTCGCTGCCGCGACCGACGACGACGCGGTCGGGCGTGACGGCCCAGAGGTCGGCGAAGGCCTCGACCAGCTCGGCGGGCTGCGGGTCGGGATAGCGACGGCTGGCGCCCCCGGGGTCGGCGGCGCTGGGGTCGCCGGACTCGTTGGCGTTGAGCCAGATGCGGGCCGGGACGCCGGGGGCGCTGGTCCGGGCCGAGGAGTAGCCGGCGAAACCGCGCAGGTCCTCGCGGACGAGCTCGGTCGGGAAGCCCTCGGAGGGTCCGGCGGCGCTCACGACGCGTCCTGGGTGGGGGCGAGCCGGTCGAGGCGGCGGGTGACGGCCCGCTGGTGGGCGTGCAGCTGCTCGGCCTCGGAGAGCACGACCGCGCACGGGCCGACGGCGGCCAGCCCGTCGGGGGTGGCGCGCTGGACGGTCATCGCGATCTGGAAGGCGGAGACGTTGACGCCGCCGGTGAACCTGGCCGCGCCGGCGGTGGGCAGCACGTGGTTGGTCCCCGAGCAGTAGTCACCGAGGGTCTCCGGCGTGTGGTCGCCGAGGAAGACCGAGCCGGCCCGGTCGACCTGGGCGACACGCTCCTCGGCGTCGCGCAGCGCCAGGATGAGGTGCTCCGGCGCGTAGTCGTTGGACACCTCGAAGGCGGTGTCGAGGTCGGGGGTGAGGATCAGCCGGCTGGAGGCCAGGGCCTTGCGGGCGATGTCGGCGCGGGGCAGGCTCTCGACCTGCTCCTCGACCTGGGCCGCGACGGCCTCGGCGAGCTCACGCGAGTCGGTGAGGAGCAGCACCTGGCTGTCGGGCCCGTGCTCGGCCTGGCTCAGCAGGTCGGCGGCCACGAACTCGGGGTCCGCGCCCGCGTCCGCGATGACCAGCACCTCGGAGGGACCGGCGGGCATGTCGATACCGGGGCCGCCCTCTGCGGTGGTCACCTGGCGCTTGGCCTCGGTCACCCAGGCGTTGCCCGGGCCGAAGAGCTTGTCGCACGCCGGGACCGACCCGGTGCCGTAGGCCATCGCCGCGATCGCCTGCGCGCCGCCCACGACGAAGATGCGGGTGATGCCGCACTCGGCCGCGGCCGCGAGGACGGCGGGGTCGGCGGTGCCGTCGGGGCGGGGAGGGGTGCAGAGGACGACCTCGGGGCAGCCGGCCAGCTGGGCGGGGACACCGAGCATGAGGGCGGTCGAGGGCAGCGGGGCGGAGCCGGCGGGCACGTAGAGACCGACGCGGCGGATCGGCCGGACGACGCGCTCGCAGACCACGCCAGGAGCGGTCTCGACGGCGTAGGCGGACTGCATACCCGCCTCGTGGAAGGCCCGGATGCGGGCGGCGGCCTCGGCGATCGCCTCGCGCAGCTGCGGGTCGAGGGCGGCGACGGCGGCGTCACGGTCGGCGACGGAGACCTCGAGGGCCGCCGGCTCGGCGCGGTCGAGGCGGGCGGTGAGCTCGCGCAGCGCGGCGTCGCCACGGGTGCGCACCTGCTCGAGGATGTCGGCGACCCCGGCGCGCACCTCCGGGCCCGCGGCGGCGGTCGCCCGGCGCAGGGCCTCGGCGCGCTCGGTCTCGGAGAGCTCGGACCAGGTCAGGACGTTCATGCCAGCATCCCCTCGACGGGCAGGACCATGAGGTTGTGCGCACCCGCGTGCTTGAGCTGCTCCAGCTTGGACCAGGACACGGAGCCGTGCACGAGCACCTGCACGGACACCTCGTCACGGTCGTCGACACGCATCACGGTCGGCTCGTGGCCCTCGGGCAGCAGCGGCAGCAGGTCGGTCAGGCCGTCACGGGAGACGCGGAGCATGAGCAGGCGCGACTCCTTGAGCTGCAGGGCGCCATCGAGGCGGCGGACGAGCAGGTCGGCGATCTCCTGGCGGCCGTCGTCGAGGGTGGCGCGCGGGCCGGCGATCACGGCCTCGGAGTGCAGGATCGTGGTGACGGGGCGGAGCTGGTTGGCGCGCAGCGTGCCGCCGGTGGAGACGAGATCGCACACGACGTCGGCCTGGCCCAGGCGCGGGGCGATCTCGACGGAGCCGTTGAGGACCACGGGCTCGGCGTCCACACCGTTGTCGCGCAGCCAGCGGCCCAGGGTCTGCGGGTAGGACGTGGCGATGCGCAGCCCCTCCAGCTGCTGCGGGCCGGTCCACTCCTCGGACTCCGGGATGGCGATGTCGAGGCGGCAGGTGCCCCAGCCCAGCTGGCGCCACTCGTTGAGGTCGGCCGGGCGACCCTGCGCCTCGCGCTCCAGACCGTGCTCGACGAGCACGTTGCGCCCGACGATGCCGAGGTCGCAGACCCCGTCGGCGATGAGGCCGGGGATGTCGTCGTCGCGGACCAGGAGGATGTCGACGGGCAGCGACTCGCCGTAGAGGAAGAGCTTGTCGCGGCTCTCGCGCCAGGTCAGCCCGCACGAGGCGAGGAGCTCGCGGGCGGGCTCGCCGAGGCGGCCGGACTTCTGGATCGCCACACGGAGGCGTTCGCGCGGCTGGACGGGCGGGGTCATGGAGGACCTTCCGGTCGGGTGCCCGGCCGAGGGGCCGGGGCGGGTGGTTCGGGGGCGTGCGACGGTCCGTCGCGGGGAGGCGGTCAGCGCACCAGATGCTCGGGCTCCCCGCCCGCGGCCGAGGCCACCTGCAGCGCGGCGCGGTAGCCCCCGGCGCCGCCCTCGAGGTGGCGGGCGACGCGGCCGATGGTCGTCACGCTGACGCCGGTGCGCTCGTGGATCTGGCGGTAGGAGAGCCCCGCGGCCAGCAGCGGGACCACGCCCCAGCGGTCGGAGAGGGCCTCCAGCTCGGCCGGCGTGCAGAGGTCCTCGAGGAAGGTCTGCACGGAGTCCGCGTCGTCGAGGCCCGCCAGGACCGTGCAGAGCCGGGCCAGGGCGGCGCGGTCGACGGTGCTGCGACGCTTCACGGGGGACCTTCCGGACGGGATCGGACAGAGAAGAACCGGGCGTGGAAGCACGACCCGGTGTGTTAACGCGTTATTACACTAGCACGCTCGAGACGCCCGTCTCACATCGGTGGTCGAGCCGTGGCATCCCCCGATCGGAGGATGCCGGTGCACCCCCGCGGGCGATGTGCGCGCGGGCCGCGCCGGGCGAGGCTGGGGCACATGGAACGGAACGCAGCAGTCACGGTGGAGCACCTGCGCATGACCTACGGCACGACGGTGGCCGTGGACGACGTGAGCCTGACCGTCGCCGAGGGCGAGGTCTTCGGGATCCTCGGCCCCAACGGTGCCGGCAAGACCACGACGGTCGAGTCGATCGCCGGGCTGCGCGTCCCCGACTCCGGGACGATCCGGGTCCACGGTCTGGACCCCGTCCGCGAGCACGACGCGCTGACCCGTGTCCTGGGCGTGCAGCTGCAGGAGAGCCGTCTCCAGCCCAAGATCACCGTCCGTGAGGCGCTGGTGCTGTGGTCGGCCTTCTACGACGACCCCGAGCCCTGGCCCGAGCTCGCGGCCCGGCTGGGGCTCGACACGATGCTCGACTCGCAGTTCCGCAACCTCAGCGGCGGTCAGCAGCAGCGGCTCTCGATCGCCCTGGCCCTCGTCGGCCGGCCCCGGGTCGCGATCCTCGACGAGCTGACCACGGGTCTGGACCCCCGCGCCCGGCGCGAGGTCTGGGACCTGGTCCGCGACGTCCGCGACCGCGGCGTGACCGTCCTCCTCGTCACGCACTCCATGGAGGAGGCGCAGTCGCTCTGCGACCGCATCGCCATCATCAGCGAGGGCCGCGTCCGGGCGCTCGACACCCCGGACGGGCTCATCCGGGCCGCCACCTCCGCGACCGTCATCTCCTTCACCCCCGGCGCGCCCGTCGACCTGCAGGCGCTGCGCGAGCTGCCGGGCGTCGCCGACGTCCGCTCCACGTCCGGGCGGGTCACCGTCGAGGGCGCCGAGGACAGCGTCCTGGACGTGCTCGCGGCGCTCTCCGCCCAGGGGGTGACCCCCGCCTCCCTGCGGGTCGTCGACGGCAGCCTCGACACCGCATACCTCGACCTGACCTCCGCAACAGCCCACCTCGCCGAGGAGCTGGCATGACCCTCTCGACCACCACGACCACCGCCACCCCGAAGCCCGCCCGTCGCGCCGCGCCGACGGCCGCCGTGCTGCGCACCGAGGCCCGCCTGTTCGGGCGCGAGCTGGGCTCGCTCTTCTGGATCCTGCTCTTCCCCGTCGCCCTGCTGTGCATCCTGGGCGCGGTCCCGTCCTTCCGCGAGCCGTCGGCCGACCTGGGCGGGCTGCGGGTCATCGACCTCTACGTGCCGACGATGATCGTCATGTCGATGATCATGGCGGCGATCATGTCGATGCCCGCGCTGATCTGGGCCTACCGGGAGGCCGGCGTGCTGCGCCGCCTGCGCACCACCCCGGTGCGCCCGCCCAGCCTGCTCGGGGCGCAGGTGCTGCTGCACGGCGCCGCGGTCACGGCCTCCTCGGTCCTGGTCCTGCTCGTGGGGCGTCTCGTCTTCGACGTGCCCTTGCCACAGGCGCTGGCCGCCTACGCTGGCGCCTACCTGCTCGGGCTGCTCGCGGCCTTTTCGCTCGGCGCGGTCGCGACGGCCGTCGCGCCCAACGCGCGGGCCGGCACCGTGCTGGCGAGCATCCTCTTCTTCGGCTCGATGTTCACCGCCGGCGTCTGGTTCCCCGTCGAGGGGATGGGTGGCGCGCTGCGCACCGTGGTCGACCTGACGCCGATGGGTGCCTCGGTCCAGGCCATGACCGCGGCGCTGGTCGGCGACCTGCCGCAGCTGCGGGACGTGCTCGTCGTGCTGGTGTGGACGGTCCTCACCGGCGCGGTGTCCGTGCGCACCTTCCGCTGGGAGTGAGAGGGTGGGAGCCGTGACCAGCACGACCGGCAGCCCGGACCGCCACCGGCGCGCCTGGGAGCGGTGGAACCCCTACGTGCCGTTCGCCATGCTCGCCGTGGCGACCGTCGTCGCGCTGCCCACCGGCTCGATCTTCGGCACCGGGACGCCCCGATGGCTGCTGGTCCAGGCCGTCCTGGTGGCGGTCACGGCGCTCTGGTCCTGGTGGTGGACGATGCGGCGGCCGGAGTGGCGCGCCGATCGCCGCCGCATGGCCGTGCACGTCGTCGGGCGCACGGCCCTGGCCTTCGTGCTGACCTGGATCAACCCCTTCTTCGCGCTCTTCGCGTGGGTCGGATTCCTCGACGTCGGTGACGCCTTCACCGGCTGGCCCCGCCGGGCCGTCCTCCTCGTCGTCGCGGCGACGGTGGCCGGCTCGCAGTCGGGCGGCCTCCCACCCTCCGGCGCCGCCCAGACGCTCGTCCTCGCGGTCCTCGTCGTGCTGCACGTCGGCCTGTTCACCTTCTTCGGCAACGTGCAGCAGGAGCTCGACCGGCGTTCGGCCGACCAGGCGGCGGCCATCACCGAGCTCGAGCGTCTCAACGCCGACCTGGAGCGGGCTCTTGCGGAGAACGCGCGGCTCCACGAGACCGTCGTCGAGCAGGCTCGGCGCGCCGGGGTGCAGGAGGAGCGGCAGCGCCTGGCCCGCGAGATCCACGACACGATCGCCCAGTCCCTCGCGGGCGTCCTCGCCCAGCTCCGCGCGGCGCAGGTGGAGCCCGACCCCCGGGCGCGGCTCGACCGGGCCGCCGACCTGGCGCAGGAGGCCCTCGCCGAGGCCCGCCGCTCGGTGATGGACCTCTCCCCCGCCCCGCTCACCGGCTCCGCCGACCTCGCCGAGGCGGTCACCCGGCTGGTGCACCGCTGGGACGAGGAGCACCGGGCCGCGGCCGAGGTGCACGTCACCGGCGACCTGCGACCGCTGCACCCCGAGGTGGAGGCGACCGTGCTGCGCGTCACGCAGGAGGCGCTCTCCAACGTCGCCAAGCACGCCTCCGCCACGCGGGTCGGCGTGACGCTCGCCCTCGACGACGAGGAGGTCCTCCTCGACGTCCGTGACGACGGGGTCGGATTCGACCTCGACGCCGAGCGGGCACCCACCTCCTTCGGTCTGAGAGGTATGCGGCAGCGCGCCGAGCGCCTCGCCGGCGCCCTCGAGGTCGAGACCCAGCCGGGGCAGGGCACCGCCGTCTCGCTGCGGCTGCCCGCGCTCGCCCGGGAGGTCGCCGCGTGAGCGTCCGCATCCTCGTCGTCGACGACCACCCCGTGGTGCGCGACGGCGTCGCGGCCACCCTGTCGGCCGTCGACGACTTCGAGGTCGTCGGCCAGGCCGCGAGCGGGCCAGAGGCCGTCGAGCGGACCGTCGCGCTGGACCCCGACGTCGTCGTCCTCGACCTGCGGATGCCGGGCGGCGGGGGTGTCGACGCCGTGCGCGAGATGCGCCGCCGGGGCCTGCGCGCCTCGGTGCTGGTGCTCACGACCTACGACACCGACTCCGACACCGTGGCCGCGATCGAGGCGGGAGCCACGGGCTACCTCCTCAAGGACGCCCCGACCGCCACACTGGTGTCGGCCGTGCGCTCCACCGCGGCCGGCGAGACGGTGCTCTCCCCCACCGTGGCGACCCGCCTCGCCTCGCACGTCCGCGATCCCGGGCGCCGGCCGGCGCTCAGCGCGCGGGAGCGCGAGGTGCTGGTGCTCGTGGCCCGGGGGATGACCAACAAGCAGATCGCCAGGGAGCTCTTCGTCAGCGAGGCGACCGTCAAGACGCACCTCGGTCACGTCTTCGACAAGCTCGGCGTCACCGACCGCGCCGCGGCCGTGGCCACCGCTTACGAGACGGGGATCCTCGGGTAGCATCGCGCCACCGCCAACCGTCTACGGGAGACTTCTTGATGCGCCGTTCTCTGCTGCTGCCCCGCCTCGCCCTGACCAGCGCCGTCGCGGCCGTCGCCCTGGCCGGGTGCTCCGGCGAGGCGATGTTCCCCGGCGCCGAGGACGACGGGCAGGAGACCGCTGCCGGCGAGACCGGCGCGGCCCAGCCCGCCGGTCCGGTGGAGTGCAGCGAGCCGCCGGCCCCGCCGTCGGACCCCATGGCCTTCCACCCCGATGACCTGCCGCGCCCCAAGAGCGGCGACCCTGAGACGCTCACCGCCACGGTGCAGACCAACTGCGGCGACATCGTCATCGAGCTGGCCGCCGCGGACGCCCCGCAGACCGTCGCCTCCTTCGAGTTCCTCGCCAAGGAGGGCTACTGGGAGGACAGCGCCTGCCACCGCCTGACGACCTCGGGCATCTACGTCCTGCAGTGCGGCGACCCCACAGGCACCGGCGCGGGTGGGCCCGGCTACACGTATGGAATCGAGAACGCCCCGGCCGACGGCTACTACCCGCCCGGGACCCTCGCCATGGCCCGCACCATGGACCCCAACAGCAACGGCGGCCAGTTCTTCATCGTCTACGAGGACACCCAGCTGCCGACCGACGGCGGCGGCTACAGCATCTTCGGCACGGTCGTCGAGGGCATGGAGGTCGTCGAGAAGGTCGCCGAGGCCGGTGTCGAGGGCGGGGCCTCCGACGGCGCCCCCGCCCAGCCGATCAGCATCCTGTCGGTCGAGATCACGCAGTAGGTCACGGCTCGCGGAGACGAAGGCCGCCGCACCGGATCGGTGCGGCGGCCGTCGTGCGTGCGTCGTGGATCAGACGAGCGGCTGCGCCAGCTCGACCTTCAGCGCCGAGACGACCTCGGCGCGCGGCACGGTGAACTGGTCCTGGCGGCGCAGGTCCTTGATCGTGACCGTGCCGTCGGCGACCTCCTGGCGCCCGAGCAGGGCGACGAAGCGGATGCCCGCGCGATCGGCATACCGGAGCTGCTTGGCGAGCTTGCCGCCGTCGAGGACGGCCTCGGTGTTGATGCCGCCGTGGCGCAGCTGGGAGGCCAGCGCGAGCTGGTCGTCGAGCAGCTCGGCGTCGACCTGCGGCACGAGCACCTGGACCGTCGACTCGCTGGTCGACGCCTCGAGCAGGCCGGCCTCGCGCAGCTGCCAGAAGAGTCGCGACAGGCCGATCGAGATGCCGACGCCGGGCAGCTTCGACTTCGTGTACTGGCCGGCCAGGTTGTCGTAGCGACCGCCGGAGCAGATCGACCCGATCTCGGGGTGGTCGTCGAGGACCGTCTCGTAGACCGTGCCGGTGTAGTAGTCGAGCCCGCGGGCGATGGAGAAGTTGAGGCGGTAGTCGCTCTCCGGCACGCCCAGGGCACGGACGAGGGTGAGCACCTCGCGCAGCTCGGCGACGCCCTCGGAGAGCGAGGCGCTGCCGGAGGAGGCGGCCTCCACCCGCGCCAGCTGCTCCAGCGCGTCGTCGTGACCGGTCGAGCGCACCTGGACGAAGTCGAGGATCGCGTCGACGACCGCGTCGGACAGGCCGAAGCCCTCACCGGTCAGCGTGGTGCGCAGGTAGTCGGGGCCGCGCTTGTCGAGCTTGTCGACCTCGCGCAGGACGGCCGCCTGCTGGTCGGCGTCGGTGATGCCGAGGTCCTCGTAGAAGCCGCGCAGGAGCTTGCGGTTGTTGATCTGGATCGTGAAGTCACCGATGGCCAGGTCGGTGAAGATCGCGTGGATGATCGCCGGGCACTCGGCGTCGTGGCGGACCGACAGCTCGTCCTTGCCGATGATGTCGACGTCGCACTGGTAGAACTCGCGGAAGCGGCCGCGCTGCGGGCGCTCGCCCCGGTAGACCCGCTGCATCTGGTAGCGGCGGAAGGGGAAGGTCAGCTGGTGCTCGTGCTCGGCGACGTAGCGCGCGAGCGGCACGGTCAGGTCGAAGCGCAGCGCCATCTCCGGCAGCGCGTCGTCGCCACCCTCGCGGGCCTTCTCCAGCGCGCCGGTCGACTGCACGAAGTAGACCTGGCGCTCGGTCTCGCCCCCGGTCTTGGTGAGCAGCACGTCCGAGCGCTCGAAGACGGGGGTCTCGATCGGCAGGAAGCCGAAGCGCTCGTAGCCAGAACGGATGACGTCCAGCATGCGCTGGAAGGCCACCTGCTCGGGAGGGAGCAGCTCGAGGACACCGGACGGCGTGCGGGGGGTGATCACCGGGCGAGTCTATCGACCCGGCGACCACCGCCCGTCACGCCGTCGGCCGGGTCAGGACCAGAGCGAGTGGTAGGCGTTGAGCGCCGGCTGGCCGCCGAGGTGGGCGTAGAGCACCGTCGAGTCGCGCGGGATGTCGCCCTCCCGGACCAGGTCGATCAGGCCCGCGAGCGACTTCCCCTCGTAGACCGGGTCGGTGATCATCGCCTCCAGCCGGGCGCCCAGGGACATGGCCTCCATCGTGGAGTCGACCGGGATGCCGTAGAGGTCGCCCGCCCAGCCCTCCAGCACCTGGATCTCGTCCTCGCGCAGGTCACGGCCCAGCTCGATGAGCTCGGCGGTGTGCCGGGCGATGCGCGCCACCTGGTCGCGGGTCTTCTCGATGGTGGCCGAGGCGTCGATGCCGATGACGCGGCGGCGCACGCCGGTCAGGTCCTCCAGCGCCGCGAAGCCCGCGATCATGCCCGCGTGGGTCGAGCCGGTGACGGTGCAGACGACGATCGTGTCGAAGACGACGCCGAGGTCCTTCTCCTGCTCGGCCACCTCGAAGGCCCAGTTGGCGAAGCCGAGCCCGCCCAGCGGGTGCTCGGAGGCACCGGCAGGGATCGGGTATGGCGTGCCGCCCGCCTCCTCCACCTCGCGCAGCGCCTGCTTCCAGGAGTCGCGGATGCCGATGTCGAAGCCGGACTCGTCGAGGCGGGAGTCGGCGCCCATCATCCGCGAGAGCAGGATGTTGCCGACCTTGTCGTTCATCGGGTCGTCCCACGGCACCCAGGTCTCCTGCACGAGCCGGCACCTCAGGCCGAGGTGCGCCGCGACGGCCGCGACCTGGCGGGTGTGGTTGGACTGGTAGCCGCCGATCGACACCAGCGTGTCGGCCCCGGAGGCCAGGATGTCGGGGACGAGGTACTCGAGCTTGCGGACCTTGTTGCCGCCGTAGGCCAGGCCGCTGCTCACGTCCTCGCGCTTGGCCCAGACCTGCGCGCCGCCGAGGTGGTCGGACAGGCGCCTGAGGTGGTGGACCGGGCTGGGCCCGAAGGTGAGCTGGTGACGGGGGAACTCTGCGAGCTTCATCGCTGCCTTCACGTGGTGTCGGGGTGGGTGGGAGGGGGAAGGAGGTCCTGCAGCGTCCGCCAGATGCGGTCGCTGACGTCCGCGGCACCGGCGGCGTCGCCGGCCTCGCAGCGGTCGACGAGCTCCGCGTGCAGGTGGACGGAGTCCTGTCCGGCGTGGGTGCCGAAGCGGATCCGCTCGAGGCGGCGCACGACCGGGGTGAACTGGTCGAGCACGGTGCGCAGCGCCCGGTTGCCGGAGACAGCCACCGGGACGTCGTGCAGCTCGTCGTCGGCGGCCAGCGCGGCGTCGACGTCCCCCGCCTCGAGAGCCGCGGCGAAGCGCGCGTTCGCCTCGCGCATCCGCGCGAGGTCGTCGTCCGTGAACCGCCGGGCCGCCGTGGTGACGGCCAGCCGGTGCATCGCGGCGACGACCGCCTGGGCGTCCCGGACGGCGTCCTCGTCGACGTCGGCGACGATCGTGGACCGCCCGGGGACGGCACTGACCAGCCCCGACTCGGCCAGCTTGAGGATCGCCTCCCGGACCGGCGTGCGGCTCACGCCGAGCTGGGCCGCGAGCTCGCCGTCGCGCAGCACCGAGGCCGGCGCGAGGCGGCCGTCGACGATCGCGTCGCGCAGCCGCGTGTAGACGTCGTCGCGGAGCAGGCCCTTGCGGACCGGGGCGAGCGGCTGCGTCGTCGACATGCAATATATTGCACACCGGGCAGGGTGTTCGCGTCAAGGGGTAGGCCCGCAGGAGGTCGCCAGCGGACCATCTCGGTATGTGGACGGGGACCGCCCGACCCCCTCAGGACAGCTCGCGCAGGAAGGGGTTGGTCGAGCGCTCGCGGGCGATGGTGGTGGCCGGGCCGTGACCGGGCAGCACGAGGGTCGAGTCCGCCAGCGGCAGCACGACGTCGCGCAACGACCGCTGCATGGCCGCGGGGTCGCCGCCGGGGAGGTCGGTGCGGCCGATCGAGCCGGCGAACAGCACGTCGCCCGAGAGGACGGTGCGGTCGAGCTCGTCCGACGGGATGCCCTGGGGCAGGCCCGGGAGGCTGAAGAGGACCGAGCCCTCGGTGTGGCCCGGCGCGTGGGCGACCTCGAGCCTCACTCCCGCGATCTCCAACGTCTGGCGGTCGGTCACCTCGACGACCGTCTCCGGCTCCTTCCACGTCGCCGAGCGTCCGAACTGCTGCTCCAGCGCCAGCCGGATCGGCTCCGAGAGCTGGCGCACCGGGTCGACGAGGCGGTAGCGGTCGTCGGCGTGGATGTAGGCGGCCGTCGTGCCCCCGCAGACCGGCGTCACCGACCAGACGTGGTCGAGGTGGCCGTGCGTGAGGAGGACGGCCGCGGGCCGCAGCCGGTGCTCCGCGAGGACCTCGGCGACGCGGTCGGTCACCCCGATGCCCGGGTCGACGACCAGGCACTCCTCGCCGCGCGCGGGGGCGATGACGTAGCAGTTGGTGCCGAAGGCGTCGGCGACGATGCTGCGGACGAACACGCTCGGAACACTACGCGACGCACGCGTCGGCGATTCCGTTCGGTAGTGTCGTGCCACGCCATGTCAGTCGAGCCGGCCCCGATGGTCGTGCCCGCGGTCGAGAGAGGCCACCAGTGTCCGAGCAGACGCCCAGCCCCGTTCCCACTCCCCCGTCGCCGGCCATGCTGGCGTCCCGCAAGCCGGCGGTCCCCCGCCCGGCCGCACCGGCCTCCGAGCCGGCAGCCGAGGCCCCCGCCGCGGCCGAGACCCCCGCCGTCGCCCCGAGCGAGTCGGTCAAGCACGGTCGGGTCGGTGAGGACGGCACGGTCTACGTGATCCTGGCCGACGGCTCCGAGCGCGCGGTGGGCTCCTATCCCGACGCCACGCCCGAGGAGGCCCTGGCCTACTTCGCGCGCAAGTACGACGAGCTCGTCGCCTCCGCCGACCTCCTCGCGCAGCGCCTGGCCCACACCGACGTCTCGGCGCACGACGCCCGCCAGTCACTGGCCCACCTCAAGGAGCAGATCGGCGAGGCCCACGTCGTGGGCGACATCGCCGCGCTCGAGGCCACCGTCTCCTCCCTCGAGGAGTCCGTCGCCGCCAAGTCCGCCGTCGAGGCCGAGCAGCGCGCCAAGGCGAAGGCGGAGGCCACCGTCGAGCGCGAGAAGCTCGTCGCCGAGGCCGAGGGCCTCGCCGCCGCCGACCCCGCCAAGGTGCAGTGGAAGCAGGCCTCGACCCGCGTCCGCGAGCTCCTCGACGAGTGGAAGGCCCACCAGCGGTCCGGCCCGCGCCTGGACAAGGACGTCGAGAACGAGATGTGGAAGCGGTTCAGCCACGCGCGGACCGCCTTCGACAAGAAGCGCAAGACCTGGTTCGCCCAGCTCGACGAGCAGCACGGTCAGGCCAAGGCCGTCAAGGAGCAGCTCGTCCGCGAGGCCGAGGCGCTGGCCACCAGCACCGACTGGGGCCCCACCGCCGGTGCCTTCAAGCGCCTCATGCAGGAGTGGAAGCGTGCCGGTCGGGCCGCCCGCGCCGACGACGACGCCCTGTGGACGCGCTTCAAGGCGGCGCAGGACGCCTTCTTCAACGCCAAGGACGAGGTCGTCGCCGCCGAGGAGGCGGAGTTCGCCGAGAACCTCAAGGTCAAGGAGGCGCTGCTGGTCGAGGCCGAGGCGCTGACGATCGACGAGGAGCACCTCGAGTCCGCCAAGGCCGAGCTGCGGCGCATCCAGGAGCGCTGGGACGCCGCCGGCAAGGTGCCGCGCAACGACCTGCGCCGCGTCGAGGGCCGCCTGCGCGCCGTCGAGCAGAAGGTCCGCGAGCTCGAGGACAACCAGTGGCGTCGCACCGACCCCGAGCTGGCCGCCCGTGCCCGGTCGCTCGTCGACCAGCTCGAGCGCGCCGTCCAGGGTCTGGAGTCCGACCTCGCGGCGGCCCGGGCCGCCGGTGACGACCGCAAGGTCGCCACGCTCGAGTCCGAGCTGGAGACCAAGCGCCTCTGGCTCGAGTCCGCGCGGGGCAACCTGTCGTGACCGACCCCGCCGGTCTGGCCACCCGCGTCGCGGACGTGGCGGAGGGGCTGTGCGCCTATCTGGACGCCTCCCCCTCCCCCTTCCACGCCGTCGACTCCGCCGCCGCGCTGCTCCGCGCGGCCGGCTTCGTCGAGGTGGCCGAGACCGACCCGGCCCCGGCCGCACCGGGCCGCTACGTGGTCCGCCGCGGCGGATCGCTGCTGGCGTGGTCCACGGCCGAGGCCGGCGACGGCGCCCCGCTGCCGCCCGCGACCCCCTTCCGGGTCGTGGGTGCGCACACCGACTCCCCCAACCTGCGCATCAAGCCGCGCCCCGACTGGGTCCGGGCCGGCTGGCAGATGCTGGGCGTGGAGGTCTACGGCGGGGCGCTGACCAACTCCTGGCTGGACCGCGACCTGGGCCTGTCGGGCCGGGTCACCGTCCGCGACAGCTCGGCGCCGGGTGGCTACTCGGCGCGGCTGTTCCGCACCGACGACCCGGTCCTGCGGGTCTCCCAGCTGGCCATCCACCTGGACCGCACGGTCCGGTCCGAGGGCCTGGTCCTCAACGACCAGCAGCACCTCGCCCCGCACTGGGGCCTGGGCCTGGAGCGCCGCTCCTTCCGGGAGTGGCTCGCCCAGCAGGTGCACGTCGCGCCGGCCGACCTGCTCGCCTTCGACGCCATGACCCACGACCTCACGCCGGCCCGCCTCGTCGGCACCGAGCGCGAGCTGCTCGCCTCCGCGCGCCTGGACAACCTGGCCACGAGCTATGCCGCGGTGCGCGCCCTGCTCGAGGTCGTCGATCACCCCGCGGACGGAGCCCCCCTCATCCCGCTGATCGTCCTCTTCGACCACGAGGAGGTCGGCAGCACCTCCGAGCGCGGGGCGCAGTCGACCTTCCTGCCGTCCTGGATCGAGCGCATCGTGCTCGCCGCCGGCGGCACCCGCGACGACGTCTGGCGGGCGCTGGCCGGCTCCGTGATCGCCTCGGGCGACATGGCGCACGCCACGCACCCCAACTACGCCGAGCGGCACGAGCCCGAGCACACGATCGCGATCAACGGCGGCCCGGTGCTCAAGGTCAACACCAACCTCCGCTACGCGACCGACTCGCTCGGTGCCGCGGCCTTCGCGCTGGCCTGCGAGCAGGCGGGCGTGCCGATGCAGACCTTCGTGACCCGCTCCGACCTGCCCTGCGGGTCGACGGTGGGCCCGATGACCTCGGCGCTCACCGGCGCCACGACGGTCGACTTCGGCGCCCCGATGCTCTCGATGCACTCGACGCGCGAGATCTGCGGCACGCTGGACCAGGCGGCCTACGCCGCGGCCCTGGCGGCCTTCCTCTCCCCCGAGCGCTGAGGGCCGCCCGGCTCGTCCGGGTGCCCCGCCCTTCCAGGGGTATGCCGTGCGCCCGCCTCAGGCGGTCGCAGAGCGACTGGACTCGGCGGACCGGCGCCGGTGCGGGTCGGTGCTCGCCGTGCCCGTGACGCGGTAGGCGTCGAGCACGCCGGACACCTGGCGGACGGCCCGGATGACCGACTGCAGGTGGCTCGGGTCGGCCATCTCGAAGGTGAACTTCGACAGCGCGACCCGGTCGCGGCCGGTCTGCACCGAGGCCGACAGGATGTTGACGTGCTGGTCGGAGAGCACGTGCGTGATGTCCGACAGCAGGCGTGGCCGGTCGAGCGCCTCGACCTGCAGGTTGACCAGGAACAGGCTCGAGGCGGTGGGAGCCCAGGCGACCGGGATGATGCGCTCGGAGTGCCGCTCCTTGAGCTGCTCGGCGTTGGTGCAGTCGGTGCGGTGCACGGAGACGCCGCGACCGTGGGTGACGAAGCCCATGATCGGGTCGCCCGGCACCGGGGTGCAGCACTTGGCCAGCTTGACCCACACGTCGTCGGTGCCGACGACGGTGACGCCCGGGTCGGCCTGCTGGACCCGGCCGCGTCGCGGCGGCGTGGTGGCCTCGGCGAGGTCCTCCTCGGCGCCGTCCTCGCCGCCCAGCGTCGCCACGAGCTGGCCCACGACGTGCTGGGCCGAGATGTGGCGCTCCCCCACCGCGGCGAACAGCCCATCGATGTCCTTGTAGCTGAGCTCCTGGGCGACGGCCATGAGCGTGTCGTGCGACATCAGGCGCTGGAGCGGCTGGTTCTGCTTGCGCAGCACCTTGGCGATCTGGTCCTTGCCGGACTCGATGGCCTCCTCGCGCCGCTCGCGCGTGAACCACTGCCGGATCTTGTTGCGGGCCCGCGCGCTCTTGACGAACGTCAGCCAGTCGCGGCTGGGTCCGGCGTCCTCGGCCTTGCTCGTGATGATCTCGACGGTGTCGCCGTTGGAGAGCTCGGAGTCGAGCGGCACGAGCTTGCCGTTGACGCGCCCGCCGACGCACTTGTGGCCGACCTCGGTGTGGACGGCGTAGGCGAAGTCGACCGGGGTCGCCCCCGCCGGCAGCGCCATGACGTCGCCGCCGGGCGTGAAGACGTAGACCTCGGCCGAGCCGATCTCGAAGCGCAGGGAGTCGAGGAACTCGCCGGGGTCGGCGGTCTCGCGCTGCCAGTCGATGAGCTGGCGCAGCCACTGCATACCCTCGAGCGGTCCGGGTGCCCCGTCGGAGCCGGTGACGGCCTTGGTGCCGTCCGGACCCTGCTCCTTGTACTTCCAGTGCGCGGCGACGCCGTACTCGGCGCGGCGGTGCATCTGGTGGGTGCGGATCTGGATCTCGACCGGCTTGCCCTCGGGCCCGATGACCGTCGTGTGCAACGACTGGTACATGTTGAACTTGGGCATCGCGATGTAGTCCTTGAAGCGCCCCGGCACCGGGTTCCACCGGCTGTGCAGGGCACCGAGCACCGCGTAGCACTCCTGGATCGAGTCGACGAGCACGCGCACGCCCACCAGGTCGTAGATCTTGTCGAAGTCGTGCCCCCGCACGATCATCTTCTGGTAGACCGAGTAGTAGTGCTTGGGCCGCCCGGTGATCGTCGCGCGGATCTTGTTGGTCTTGAGCTCCTCGGAGATCTCCTCGCGGATCTTGGCGAGCAGCTCCTCGCGGGCCGGGGCGCGCTGGGCCACCATCCGCACGATCTCGTCGTAGACCTTCGGGTAGAGCTGGGCGAACGCGAGGTCCTCCAGCTCCCACTTGATGGTGTTCATGCCCAGCCGGTGCGCCAGCGGGGCGTAGATCTCCAGCGTCTCCGAGGCCTTGCGCGCGGCGGACTCGGGCGAGACGTAGCGCCACGTGCGGGCGTTGTGCAGCCGGTCGGCGAGCTTGATGACCAGCACCCGGATGTCGCGCGCCATCGCGACGACCATCTTGCGGACGGTCTCGGCCTGCGCGGCGTCGCCGTAGGTCATCTTGTCGAGCTTGGTCACGCCGTCGACGAGCATCGCGATCTCGTCGCCGAAGTCGGCGCGCAGCTGATCGAGGGAGTAGGAGGTGTCCTCGACGGTGTCGTGCAGCAGCGCCGCCGCGATGGTCGAGGGGGTCATGCCCAGCTCGGCCAGGATGGTGGCGACGGCCAGCGGGTGGGTGATGTAGGCGTCGCCGCTCTTGCGCTTCTGGCCCTGGTGGGCCTTGGCCGCGACGGCGTAGGCGCGCTCGATCAGCCCGAGGTCGGCCTTGGGGTGGGTGGCGCGCACGGAGCGCAGCAGCGGCTCGAGCGCCGGGTTGCTGCTGGAGGACCGACCCCCTAGGCGAGCCCAGCGCGGACGGAGCCCGCCACCCGACCGGGTGGTGGAGGGGCTCGGCGCGGTGTCGCTCATGACGAGATCATAGGTGCACCGACTGGGTATGCCGCGCACCAGCCGGGTCGGGCCCGGCCGGTGCGTCGGCACCCACCTCAGACGGTGAGGATGGAGTGGACGTCGTAGCCGCCGAGCTTGTCGCGACCGCCGAGCATGCCGATCTCCAGGACCAGCTCGATGGCTGCCACGCTGGCCCCGCACTGCTCGATGAGGTCGCAGGTCGCGGCGAGGGTGCCGCCGGTGGCGAGCACGTCGTCGACGACCAGCACCCGCTCCCCGTTGGACACGGCGTCCTGGTGGATCTCCAGGGTCGCCGTGCCGTACTCGAGGGCGTAGGACATCTTGTGCACCGCCGAGGGCAGCTTGCCCTCCTTGCGCACCGGGACGAAACCCACCCCGAGCTCGTGGGCGATCATCGCGCCCAGGATGAAGCCGCGGGCCTCGATCCCGGCCACGACGTCGACCCGCCCGCGCTGGCGGGCGACCGTGTCGGACACGATCCGCCCGCGCAGCGACGGGTCGAGCAGGATCGGGGTGAAGTCCTTGAAGACCACGCCGTTGATCGGGAAGTCCGGGATGTCGCGCATCCCGGCCAGCACGTCGTCGGCCAGCGTCGGGTCCGCGCCCTGCGGCTCGGTCCTCATGGTCTTCTCCTACCGGTCGGGGGTCAGTCCCGGCGCTTGCGCTTGGGCTGGTTGCGCGGGCCGCGCTGGGCGTAGGGGTGCAGCTGGCGGCCGGTGGGGGCGGTGCGCTGGGCCTGGGTCGGAGCCGGGGTGGCGCTCACGCCGGCCGGATCGCCCTCGACGTCCGCCTCGCCCAGCACCGGGTCGGTCTCCGCCTCGGGAGCGTTGCCCCCACGGCGGGCCGCCCGCTCGGCACGGCGGGTGACCGACGCGTCGTGCTTGCGGATCTCGGCCTCGCCCTGGCGCAGGTGCACCAGCAGCGGGGTGGCGATGAAGATCGAGGAGTAGGTGCCGACCGCGATACCGATGAACAGCGCCCACGACAGGTCGACCAGCGTGCCCGGGCCGATGATCGTCAGACCGACGAGCAGGATGACCGCGACCGGCAGCAGCGCGACGACCGAGGTGTTGATCGACCGGACGAACGTCTGGTTGACCGCGAGGTTGGCGGCCTCGGCATAGGTCATGCGCCTGGTGTCGAAGGCGTGGACGGTGTTCTCGCGGACCTTGTCGAAGACGACGATGGTGTCGTAGATCGAGTAGCCCAGGATCGTCAGGAAGCCGATGACCGAGGCCGGCGAGACCTCGATGCCCAGCAGCGCGTAGATGCCGACGGTGAAGACGACGTCGTGGATCAGCGCGACCAGGGCCGCGACCGCCATCTTCCAGGTGCGGAAGTAGACGCTGAGCACGGCCGTGACGAGCACCAGGAAGATCACCAGGGCGATCGCTGCGCGCTCGGTCACGGTCTGGCCCCACGAGGGGCCGACCAGCGAGCTGGTCACCGACTCGACGGGCACCGAGAACTCCTCGGCCAGCTCGGCGCGGAGGGCCTCGGCCTGCTGCTGCTCCATCTCACCGGTCTGGACGCGGACGGTGCCGTCGCCGATGCGGGTGACCGACGTGGTCTGGCCCGGGACGGCGGCGTCGACGAGATCGCCCGCGCGCCTCTCGTAGTCGTCCATGTCGGCGACCTGTGACACCCGGAGCTCGGTGCCGCCGCGGAACTCGATCCCGAAGTTGATGCCCATCCCGAAGACGCCGATCAGCGAGGCCAGGAGGAGCACCAGCGAGAGGCCGTAGAACAGGTTGCGGCGTCCGACGATGTTGTAGGACTTCTTGCCCGAGTAGAGGTCGTTACCGAGCTGGCTGAAGCGCGACATCAGACCACACCACCTTCCAGCTCCTCACGGGTATGACGCCTGCGTCCGGTGCTCACCGGCTCGGGCTCGCGGATCTGGCCGCGGCCCAGGTAGGCCGAGCGCTTGGCTCCCAGACGCTCGGGCTCCATGCCCGACCACTTGCGGCCCTCCCCGAAGAACGGGGTGTTGGCCAGGATGGACACGACCGGGTGGGTGAACATCATGACGACCACGAGGTCCATCACCGTCGTCAGGCCGAGCATGAAGGCGAAGGCCTTCACGCCCGCCTCGGACAGGAAGTAGAGGACGCCCGCGGCGATGAGGTTGACGACGTCGGAGATGATGATCGTCTGCCGCGCGCGGGACCAACCGGTGTCGACGGCGTAGCGCAGCGGGCGGCCGGCACGGACCTCGTCCCGGATGCGCTCGAAGTAGACGATGAAGCTGTCCGCCGTGATACCGATCGAGACGATCAGACCGGTGACACCGGCCATCGTGAGGCGGAAGTTCGTCGCCCAGCCCAGCAGCGTCACCGCGCCGTAGGCGAGGATCGCCGCCACGATCAGCGAGGCGATCGCGACGAAGCCGAGCGCGTGGTACTGGATCAGCATGTAGATGAAGACCAGCAGCAGACCGATGGCGCCGGCGATGAGGCCCCAGCGCAGCTGCTCGCCACCGAGGGTGGGGCTGATCTGCTCGGAGGTCTGCACGTCGAAGCTCAGCGGCAGCGCACCGAACTTCAGCTGGTTGGCCAGGGTCTGGGCCTCCTCCACGGTGAAGTCACCGGTGATGGTGGCGACCCCGTTGGGGATGACGCTGTTGACCGTCGGGGCGGAGATGACGATGCCGTCGAGGACCATCGCGAAGCGGTTCTGCGCCGAGTTCTGCTCGTAGCCCATGAGGCGCGTGGTGACCTCGGCGAACTTCTGGCCGCCCTCGTCGTCAAAGGTGAGGACGACCTGCCAGCGGCCGGTGACCGCGCCGCCGGAGACCTGCTCCATGGAGGCGGTCGCGTCGTCGAGCGCCGCACCGGAGATCTCGGCCGGGCCGAGGATGTACTTCTCGGTGCCCTCGGCGTTGCACACGACCAGGGGCTGGTTGCTGGGGGCCTTGGATGCCTTGTCGGCGAGCTCGTCACCGCACTCGGAGGCGACGAACTCCTCCTGGACCTCCGGGGTGATCTGCGAGAGGTCGGAGGGGTCGGCCGGGGGCTCCTCGGCCGCCGGCTCCTCCTCGCCCGCCGGGGCGGAGGTCTCGGAGGCGTCGTCGGTGCCGCCGGCCGCGAGGGCCTCGCCGCCGCGGTTCTCCGGGGCCGGGGCCTCGCCGCCGCGGTTCTCCGCGGTCTGCTCGGCGTCGTCGCCGGGTGCCTCGTCCTGCGGGGCCTGCAGGTCCTCGACGACCGAGGGGGGCAGCGGCAGGTCGCGCGGGGTCGCGGGCTCCTCGCCGGGCGGGTAGACGGGGGTGGCCACGAGCACGGGCCGGAAGTACATCTGCGAGGAGCGGCTGAGCGCCTCCAGCTGCGCCGGCGTCGGGTTGCCCGGGATGGCCACGGAGATGTTCTGCCCGAGGCGGGTGACCTCGGCCTCGGCGGTGCCGGTGCCGTCGACGCGGCGACGGATGATGTCGATGGCCTGGTCGAGCTGGTCGTTGCCTATGGAGGCACCGTCGTCGGTCGCGGGCGCCAGGACGACCTGGCGGCCACCGGCGAGGTCGAGACCCAGCTGCGGGGTGAGCGCGGCCTGCGGGGTCGCCCAGAGGTGCGCGGCTCCGATGCCGGCGAAGAGGGCGATCGTGAGGGCCAGCAGCGTCACGAGGGTGCGGTAGGGGCCGCGGAGGCGCGGGTTGCGGCGGGTCTTCCTCGACCGGCCGGTGCTCGCGGAGGGACGGCGGCCGCTCGTCCTCGAGGCGCCGGGCAGGTCCTCCTCGCGGCGGGAACCCTGGGTGGAGAGCGACATCAGGCGGTCTCCCCCTGCTGAGCGGGGCCGGCGGCCGGGGTGGCGTCGGGCACGACGGCCCGGCGGGCCACCCTCACCACCACTCCGGGGGCGACCTCGAGGTGGACCACGTCACCCTCGATGGCGGAGATCCGGCCGAAGATCCCGGCCGCGGCCATGACCTCCTGGCCGACCTGGAGGCCGGCCTGCGCGTCGGCGACCGCCCGCGCGCGCTTGCGCTGCGTGAACATGAGGTAGAGCAGCACCGCGAAGGGAAGCGCGAGGAGCAGGATGGTGGACAGGCCCCCACCCGACGCGGGTGCGGCGGTGGCCAGTGGCGTCATCGTTGAACCTTCTCATCTGGGATGTGGGGCCGCGAGCAGGCTGCGGCACCGGTCCGCGCCGGTCATGACGCGGGCACCGACGGGAGAGTCTAGGTGAGCCGGGGACAGCCACCAAAGACCAGGTATGCCGTGTTGCGACGCGGTCCTACGCGGAGGGTTCGTCGAGGGGCAGGGACGCCTGCTCGGCCTCCGGGCCCAGCCGGCCTCCGGAGGCCCCTGCCACGGCCACCGCGTCGCGCGGCGGCGTCAGCCCGAGATGCTCCCAGGCGCGGGGGCTGGCGGCCCGGCCGCGCGGCGTGCGGATGAGGAAGCCCTCGCGCACGAGATAGGGCTCGGCGACGGTCTCGACGGTGTCGGGCTCCTCCCCCACGGCCACCGCCAGCGTCGACAGGCCGACCGGCCCCCCGCCGAAACGGGTGCACAGCGCCTCCAGGACCGCCCGGTCGAGACGGTCCAGGCCGATGGCGTCGACGTCGAAGAGCTCGAGGGCGGCCCGGGCGGCCTCGTCGTCCACCCGGCCGTGGCCGTGCACCTGCGCCCAGTCGCGGACGCGGCGCAGCAGCCGGTTGGCGATGCGGGGCGTGCCGCGGGAGCGGGAGGCGATCTGCTCGATGCCCGGCGCGTCGGCCTCGATGCCGAGCAGCTCGGCGTTGCGCGTGAGGATCGTGACCAGGTCGGCGGTGTCGTAGTAGTCGAGATGGCCGGTGAAGCCGAAGCGGTCGCGCAGCGGCGCCGGCAGCAGGCCGGCGCGGGTGGTGGCGCCCACGACGGTGAAGGGCGGCAGCTCGAGCGGGATCGCGGTCGCACCGGGTCCCTTGCCGACGATGACGTCGACGCGGAAGTCCTCCATCGCCAGGTAGAGCATCTCCTCGGCCGGGCGCGACATGCGGTGGATCTCGTCGAGGAAGAGCACCTCGCCCTCGACGAGCGAGGAGAGCACGGCGGCGAGGTCGCCGGCGTGCTGGATGGCGGGGCCGCTGGTGATGCGGATGGGCTGCTCGAGCTCGCCCGCGATGATCATCGCCAGGGTGGTCTTGCCCAGCCCGGGCGGCCCGGAGAGCAGCACGTGGTCGGGCGGGGCCGCCCGGCGACGGGCTGCCTCGAGCACCAGGCCGAGCTGGTCGCGCACGCGCCCCTGCCCCGGGAAGTCGGCCAGCCGGCGCGGCCGCAGGGCGGCCTCGACGCGGCGCTCCTCGTCGCTGGAGCCGGCGTCGACGATGCGGCCGCTCGTGGGGCCCTCGTCGACGTCGATCTCGCGGGAGCCGTCGTCCCAGGTGCTCATCGGCCGAGCTCCCGGAGGGCAGCGCGGAGGATCTCGGAGACCCCGGTGGGCGCGTCGTCGGCCTTGGTCACGCGGGTGACGGCGTCGGCGGCCTGCTTCGAGGACCAGCCGAGGCCCTCGAGGGCCTCGCGCACCTGGCCGAGCACGCCGTCGTCGGCGGGGGCATCGTCGGGGCGCACGGCCAGGTCGGCCGGGTCGACCCCGACGGCGAGGATCTTGTCCTTGAGCTCGAGCACGAGGCGCTCGGCCGACTTCTTGCCGATGCCGGGCACCTTGGTCAGCGTGGCCAGGTCGCCCTGGGCCAGCGCCCGCCGGACGACGTCGGGGGCGTGCACCGACAGCATCGCCAGCGCGAGCCGCGGGCCGACTCCGGAGACCGTCTGCACCTGCTCGAAGAGCGCCTTGGCGTCGGCGCCGCGGAAGCCGTAGAGGGTGAGCGACTCCTCGCGCACCACGAGGGTGGTCTCGAGGGTGACCTCGGTGCCGGTGCGGCACTCGGCGGCGGTGGCCGGGGTGGTGTGCACGAGCAGCCCGACCCCGCCGACCTCGACGATGACGTGGTCCAGGCCGACGTGGCGGACGGGGCCGCGGACGGAAGCGATCACCGGGTGGTTCCTCCTGGGGTGGTGGCCGCGCGGGCGGCGGCCCGGGCCGCGGCCGAACGCGCCGCGGTCTGGTGCGAGGCGTGCAGCTGGGCGAGCCGGTTGGGCGGGGCCTGGCCCGCCAGCCGCTCGGCCTGCTGCAGCAGGTTGGGGGCGGAGCCCTCGGCGGCCAGCCGTTCGTCGGCTCCGCTGCGCCACAGGTGGCAGATCGCCAGCGCGAGGGCGTCAGCGGCGTCGGCCGGTCGCGGGGCCACGTCGAGGGCCAGGATGCGGGTCACCATGTGGGTCACCTGGGCCTTGTCGGCCCGGCCGTTGCCGGTGACGGCGGCCTTGACCTCCGAGGGGGTGTGCAGCCCCAGCGCGAGCCCGAGCCGGGCGGCGGCGAGCATCGGGATGGCCGAGGCCTGGGCGGTGCCCATGATCCCCTTGATGTTGGCCTTGGCGAAGACGCGCTCGACGGCGATCGCGTCGGGCCGCCAGTCGGCGAGCCACTGGTCGATCTCGGTCTGGACCGACAGCAGCCGGTCCTGCGGGTCGTCGGTCGCCGGCGTGCGCACGACTCCGACGGCGACCATCCGCAGCCGCCGCCCGGGCAGCCCCTCGACCACGCCCAGCCCGCAGCGGGTGAGGCCGGGGTCGACACCGAGCACGCGCACGAGCAGGCCTCCTGGGGGTGCCCCGGCGCGACGGGGGCGGCGCGACGGGTGTGGACAGGTGTTCGCACCCACGCTACCCGCCCGGCGCGCGGGCCCGGGCCTGCGACACGCCCCGCCCGACGGCGGGGCGCGCGGGAGGTCAGTCCTCCTCGAGCTCCGCCAGGACCTCGTCGGGGACGTCGACGTTGGAATAGACGTTCTGGACGTCGTCGCAGTCCTCGAGGGCGTCGATGACGCGCATGACCTTGCGGGCGCCCTCGGCGTCGACCGTGACCTCCATGGTCGGCACGAAGGTGACCTCGGCCGAGTTGTAATCGATCCCGGCCTCCTGCAGCGCGGTGCGCACGGCGACGATGTCGGTGGCCTCGCAGATGATCTCGAAACTGTCGTCGAGCTCGGAGACGTCCTCGGCACCGGCCTCGAGCACGATCTCGAGCAGGCCGTCCTCGGTCAGCTCGCCCGACTCCTGCTTGACCGGGACCACGACCTGGCCCTTGCGGTTGAACAGGTAGGCGACCGAGCCGCTGTCGGCCATCGAGCCGCCGTTGCGGGAGAGCGCGGTGCGCACCTCCATGACGGCGCGGTTCTTGTTGTCGGTCAGGCACTCGATGTAGAGGGCGACACCACCCGGGGCGTAGCCCTCGTAGACGAGTGACTCGTAGCTCGCGCCACCGGCCTCGGCACCGGAGCCGCGCTTGACCGCGCGGTCGATGTTGTCGTTGGGGACCGAGGACTTCTTGGCCTTCTGGATCGCGTCGAAGAGCGTCGGGTTGCCGGCGGGGTCACCACCACCCATCCGGGCCGCGACCTCGATGTTCTTGATGAGCTTGGCGAAGAGCTTGCCGCGCTTGGCGTCGATCTGAGCCTTCTTGTGCTTGGTCGTCGCCCACTTGGAGTGACCCGACATGCGCTCTCCCACTTCCCTCGACCGAATCCGAACGGCCTCCGATGCTACCGGGCGGGGGCGCGGGCCTCCCAATCCGGCTCCCGCCCGCCCGACGGGTATGCCGTGGGGCGGGCGCGGAGGGGTCGTGCCGGCCGGCGCCGGGGGCCTGGGTCGGGCCGGCGCGGGGGCGTGGGTCAGGCGGCGGGGACGGCCCGCGCCTGCTCGCAGATGCGCACGAAGAGCTCGTGGACGCGGTGGTCGTCGGTGACCTCGGGGTGGAAGGAGGTGGCGAGCAGGTTGCCCTGCCGCACCGCCACCACGGCGTCGTCGACGCGGGCCAGAACCTGCACGTCCGGCCCGGCGTCCTCCACGCGGGGGGCGCGGATGAAGACGGCCCGGAACGGGCGCCCGGCGTCGCGCAGGCCCTCGACGTGCAGGTCGGACTCGAAGGAGTCGACCTGCCGGCCGAAGGCGTTGCGCCGCACGGTCATGTCGATCCCGCCGAAGGTCTGCTGCTCGACGTGGCCGTCGAGGATGCGGTCGGCGAGCTGGATCATGCCGGCGCACGAGCCGTAGACCGGCAGCCCGGAGGCGATCCGTTCCCGCAGCGGCTCGTGCAGCCCGAAGATGCGGCAGAGCCGGTCGATGGTCGTCGACTCCCCGCCGGGCACGACGAGACCGTCGAGGCCGTCGAGCTCGGTGGGGCGCCGGACGGTCCGGGTGCGGGCACCGGCCGCCTCCAGGGCGGCCAGGTGCTCGCGCACGTCGCCCTGGACGGCGAGCACGCCGACCAGGGGACGCGAGGTGGGGCTCGAGGTCACCAGCCGCGCTCGGCGAGGCGGTGCGGGACCGGGATGTCGTCGACGTTGATGCCGACCATGGCCTCGCCCAGCCCGCGGGAGACCTGCGCGACGGTGTCGGGGTCGTCGTAGAAGGTCGTCGCCTTGACGATGGCGGCGGCCCGCTGCGCCGGGTTGCCCGACTTGAAGATGCCGGAGCCGACGAAGACGCCCTCGGCGCCGAGCTGCATCATCATCGCGGCGTCGGCGGGGGTGGCGATGCCGCCGGCGGTGAAGAGCACGACGGGCAGCTTGCCGGCGGTCGCGACCTCCTTGACGAGCTCGTAGGGCGCCTGCAGCTCCTTGGCCGCGACGTAGAGCTCGTCCTCGGCCATGCCCTGCAGGCGGCGGATCTCGGCGCGGATGGTGCGCATGTGGGTCACGGCGTTGGAGACGTCACCGGTGCCGGCCTCGCCCTTGGAGCGGATCATCGCCGCGCCCTCGGTGATGCGCCGCAGCGCCTCGCCCAGGTTGGTCGCGCCGCAGACGAAGGGGACGGTGAAGGCCCACTTGTCGATGTGGTTGGCGTAGTCGGCCGGGGTGAGGACCTCGGACTCGTCGATGTAGTCGACGCCGAGGCTCTGGAGCACCTGCGCCTCGGCGAAGTGGCCGATCCGGGCCTTGGCCATGACGGGGATGGAGACGGCCTCGATGATGCCGTCGATCATGTCGGGGTCGCTCATGCGGGAGACGCCGCCCTGGGCGCGGATGTCGGCCGGCACGCGCTCCAGCGCCATGACGGCCACCGCACCGGCGTCCTCGGCGATCTTGGCCTGCTCAGGGGTGACGACGTCCATGATCACGCCGCCCTTGAGCATGTCGGCCATGCCGCGCTTGACGCGCGACGTGCCGGTGGTGTGCGGGGTGGGCTCGCTCATCGGTGCCTCTCGGGAGGTTCTGCAGCGCGCGCGGGTCCCGTGCCGCGCTGCGACGGAAGGTGTGATGGTGCCGAAGACCGGCGGGCCGCTCCTGCGAGGCGGCGCGTGGACAGTCTACGAGCCCGTCCTGCGTGCTCCGCACGCGCCGTCGTAGAGCTCCTCCCACCGGTCGGCGAGCACCGGCCAGTCCCAGCGCCCGACCCGCTCCCGGCCCTGGTCACGCAGCCGCCCGGCCAGCTCCCCGTCGCCCAGCACCGCGGCCAGCGCGTCGGCCAGGGCGGTCGGGTCGGACGGCGCCACGAGCATGCCCGCCTCGCCCAGCACCTGCCGGAAGGCGGGCAGCGCGCTGGCCACCACCGGGGTGCCGGTCGCCATCGCCTCGGCGAGCACGATGCCGAAGCTCTCCCGCCCGGTGTGCGGCGCCGCGAGCACGTCGGCCGCGCGCAGCAGCGCCCGCTTGCGCGCCTCGCTCACGGTGCCGACGTCCTCGACCTCGGGCACCCGCACCCGGCCCGGCCCGGCGACGACGACCCGGACCTCCGGCACGAGGTGCCGCAGCCGCGGGAGCGCCTCGACGAGCACCGGCAGGCCCTTGCGCGGCTCGTCGCGCCGGCCGAGGAAGAGCACGACCGGGCCCTCCCCCTCCAGCCCCGCCGCTGCGCGGAGCTCGACGGGGTCGAGCCCCGGCCGGGGCAGGTATGCCGTGACGTCGAGCCCGTTGGGCACGACCAGGGGATCGAGGTGGTACTGCTCCCGAGCGACCTGCCAGGCCTGCGGCGACACGGCGGTGCTGAGGGCGAGCGGCCCGAGGACCCGGCGCACCACCGGCCCGCTGGCCCGGGCCGTCCGTCCCACGGGCCGGTCGGCGTGGAAGGTCGCCACCACGGGCAGGCCGGCCGCGCGGGCCCGGCGGACGGCGGTGATCCCGAGGCCGGGGGTGGCCGGCTCGTGGACGTGCACGACGTCGGGACGGGCGGAGGCCAGCCACCGCTCGACCTGCGCCGGCACCGTCGGACCGACGGCCAGGTGCGCCACGGAGCCGTTGCCCGGGACGGCGCGGCCCGGTCCCGCGCTGGTGACGTGGGGCAGCTCCGGCCCCGGGGGTCGGCCCGGCCCGAGGACCGCGACCTCCTGGCCGCGTCGGAGCAGCTCCTCGGCGAGCCCGAGAACCTGGCCCTGGACCCCGCCGGGGCGGCCGAGGTCGTAGGGGCACACCAGCCCGATCCTCACGACGCCCTCCCCGCGGGCACGAGCGGCGCGGTCAGGTGCCAGTCCGCGGTCGACCGGCGGACCGACTCCCCCAGCACGTCGGCGCAGGCCCGGGTCATCGAGGCGACCCTCTCGGCGCGGGAGCCCGGCCCGACGGGGACGTCCGCCCCGAAGGTCACGCGGTGCCGGGGCGCGCCCCACCCCAGGGTCTCGACGGTGACCGGCCGCAGGTCGGCCCCGGTGGCGAGGGCCAGCTCGGCCGGCCCGGCCGCGAGGGTGGTCGGCAGCCCGGCGAGGTGGACGGGGACCCGGCGGGAGCGCACGCCCCGGTCGGCAAGGTCCCGGTCGGCGAGGAGCGCGACCGCCCCTCCGCCGCGCAGCACCTCCACGAGGCGCCGCGCACCGGCGGCCCCGGCGTCGACGGGCACGACCTCGAGCCCGGCGGCGGCACGGGCCCGCCGCGTCAGCGCCGCCATCAGGGGCCGGGACCGCAGCACCTCGGCCACGGTCGTCAGGCCGCCCAGCCGCCGCCCGGCCCAGGCGCCGGCGACCTCCCAGTGGCCCTGGTGGAGGAGGACGAGCACCTGGCCCCGGCCCTGCTGCATACCCTCCAGGACGGCCTCGGCGCCGACGCCTTCGACCAGGCGGTCCAGGGAGGCGGGGCGGCGCAGCGGCAGGAGGGCGAGGCCGACCCAGTAGCCGGCGTAGCGGGCCACCCCGCAGACGGTCAGCGCGAGGTGCGCCACCGGCCCGAGGTCGGGGTGCACCGCACCGTAGGTGCGGTGCAGGTCCAGCAGGCTCACCCCGCGACGGCCTGGCGCCGCACCATCGCCATCCGTTGCACGACCGTCACGAGCGAGGCGGCCAGCAGGAGGGCGAGCACCGTGGTCAGGACCCAGTCGGGCAGGAAGAGACCGGTGAACCCGGTGGCGACGAGCACGGCCACCAGCCGGTCGGCGCGCTCGGCGATACCGCCCTCGCAGACCCACCCGAAGGACTCGGCCCGGGCCTTGGCGTAGGAGACGAGGAAGCCGCCGGCCAGGCAGCCGAGGGCGAGGGCGCCGTCGAGCGGTCGGTCGCCGTCACCGAGGAACCACAGGACGAGCCCGCCGAAGATCGCCGCGTCGCCCACCCGGTCGAGGGTGGAGTCGAGGTAGGCGCCCCACGGGCTGGAGCGGCCGGAGATGCGGGCCATCGTGCCGTCGACGAGGTCGGAGAAGACGAAGGCGGTGATGAAGAGCGTCCCCCACCACAGCTCGCCGCGGGGGTAGAACCACAGCGCCCCGACGACGACGCCGAGCGTGCCCACGGCGCTGACGACGTCCTGGTGCACGCCGAGACGCAGGAGCAGCCGGGCCAGGGGCGAGAAGACGCGCGTGAACGTCCCGCGTGCGTAGCGGTTGAGCATCGGCGCGTCAGCCCTGGGGCCACGCGGCGACCAGCGCGCGGCGGGTGTCGTCGAGCAGCTGCGGGAGGGCCTTGGTCTGCCCCACGATCGGCAGGAAGTTGGCGTCGCCCTGCCAGCGCGGGACGACGTGCTGGTGCAGGTGGGCGGCCACCCCGGCCCCGGCGGCCTCGCCCTGGTTCATGCCGAGGTTGTAGCCCGCGGGGCTGCTGGCGGCCTCGATGGCGCGGATGGCCTGCTTGGTCAGCGCGGTGAACTCCTCGGTCTCCTCGTCGGTGAGGTCGACGTAGAGCGGGACGTGGCGGTAGGGGCAGACGAGCAGGTGCCCCGGGTTGTAGGGGAAGAGGTTGAGGACGACGTAGCAGAGCTCGCCGCGGTGGACGATCAACGACTCCTCGTCGGGGGTGCCGGGGGCGGCGCAGAACGGGCAGCCGTCGCCCTGCTCCTCGCTGGGGCGCTCGCCCTTGACGTAGACCATCCGGTGCGGGGTCCAGAGCCGCTCGAAACCGTCGGCGGCACCGGGCAGTCCACGGGCCTCGGGCGCCGTCTCGGATCCGTCGCTCATGCGGGGAATCCTACGGTGGTGCCCCCGCGCGGGAAGAGCGACGCCCCCGGCGCGGTTGCACCGTGCATGTCGCAGACCTCCCAGGACGCCGGCCGTCCCGCTTCCGACCTCGGTTCCACCTCGCCCGACGACTACCTGCCCGAGCGCAGCGGGTGGGTCGCCGAGCAGCTCACGGCCATCGACTCCGCCGGTGACACCCGCGCCGCCTCGATCCAAGGCCGTCCGATCGTCGTCGTGACGATGCGCGGCGCCCGCTCCGGTCTGCTGCGCCGGGTGCCGCTCATGCGGGTGGAGCACGAGGGCACCTACCTTGCCGTCGCCAGCAAGGGCGGCGCCCCGGAGCACCCGGCTTGGTTCTACAACCTGCGCGCCGGCGGTGACGTGCTCGTCCAGGACGGCATCCAGCAGCACCTGCGCCGCAGCCGCCTCCTCGAGGACGGCCCCGAGCGCGACGCCTGGTGGGAGCGGGCCGTCGCGGCCTTCCCGTCCTACGCCGACTACCAGGAGAAGACCGAGCGCCAGATCCCGGTCTTCGCGCTGGAGCCTCACGGCGCCTGAGCCGCCGCCTCGGTCCGGTCAGCCGGCGTCCTCGCCGGCGGACCGGGCCCGTCTGCCGTGGAGCTGCTCGATCCCGTCCAGGATCCGCTCCAGTCCCCAGCGGAACTCGTACTCGACGTCGTTGTCCGCCTCCCCCTCCGGCGGCACCGCCGACCGGTCGCCGCCGGCGTAGCCGCCCGTGAGGAGGATGGGGGCCAGCGCCGGCCACCGCTCAGGGGTGATGACCTGCCCCAGCTGCGCCATGGCGTCGGGCCCGAGCTGCAGCGTCGCCTGCCCCGCGAGGTCGCGCTCGAGGCCGGCGAAGGAGCTCACGTAGGCGCTCAGGGTGAGGATGACCGCCACCCGTTCCTGGTCCTCCAGACGCAGTCCCGTCAGCGCCTGCAGGCCGCGATCGGCGACCCCGACCGAGCTGGGCATGAGGACCGACACCGGACCCCGGGGCACCTCCAGCGCCCACGGGTGGGCGCGGTAGACCTCGCGCAGGCTCTCGACCCAGCGCCCGAGCGCCTCGCGCCACCCCGGGCCGTCGTCCGCGGGGCCCTCGGGCAGCGTGGTCGCGGCGTCGAGCATGAGGAGGAGAAGCTCCTCCTTGCTCTCGACGTAGCGGTAGAGCGCCATCGTGCTGAAGCCCAGCTCCCGGGCCAGCCGCGACATCGTCACCGCGCCGATCCCCTCGGCGTCCGCGAGACCCACGGCGGTCCGCACCACCTGGTCCAGGCTCACCCCGCGGGCAGGTCCGCGCGTCGGCTCGGGCAGCAGACCCCAGGCCAGCGCGACCGGCCTGGGCAGCGCCCCGTCGTCCTCGCCCATGGCACCTCCGCGTGGTCTCGCTCTGCATCGTTCGCGTGCGACTGTATGCCGTTCCCGTCCGGGGGTGTACGCGGGACACTGTTTACGTCATACTCAGTGTATGACGTACACACAAGACAGAGCGGTGATCGAGCTGCGGGGGGTCACCCAGGCCTACGGCACGACACAGGTCCTGCGGGGCGTCGACCTCACCATCGGGGCGGGCGTGCACGCCCTGCTCGGCCCCAACGGCGCCGGGAAGACCACTCTCGTGGGCATCCTCACCACCCTCCGCCCCCACGACGCCGGTGAGGTCCGGGTGCTGGGCCTGGACCCCAGGACCGAGGGGCCCGAGATCCGCAGGCGGATCAGCGTCACGGGACAGTTCGCCGCCGTGGACGCAGTCCTCACCGGCACCGAGAACCTGGTCATGATGGGCCGGCTGCTCGGCCTGCCCACCCGCCGAGCGCGGACGCGGGCCGAGGAGCTGCTGGCCCGCTTCGACCTCACAGACGCGGCACGGCGACCCGTGCGCACCTGGTCCGGCGGGATGCGACGGCGGCTCGACCTGGCGGTCAGCCTGATCTGGCCGCCGGAGGTCCTCGTCCTCGACGAGCCCACGACGGGCCTGGACACGCGCAGCCGTCTCGCGCTGTGGGCGCAGGTCGAGGCCCTCGCGGCGGCGGGCACGACCGTGGTGCTCACCACCCAGTACCTCGAGGAGGCCGACCGCCTGGCCGACCGGGTCTGCGTGCTCGACGGCGGCCGCGTCGTCGCGGACGGCACGCCCGCGGACCTTAAGGAGCTCGTGGGAGGCAGCGTCCTGGCCGTGTTCGACGACGCGGGCGCGGTGGTCGAGGAACGCTCCACCGACGGCTCCTCGGCGGACGTCGCCCGGGTCGCGGCGGAGTTGGCCGCCCGGCACCCGGACCTCCACGTGGAGCTGCGCACCCCCACGCTCGACGACGCCTTCCTGCGGCTCACCGGGCACCACGCCGAGCAGGAGGAGGCCGCCTGATGGCCACGCACCACTCCCTCACGCCCGCGGGCTCCCCCGCTCCCGCCACCGGCACGGGGGTCGTCACCGCATCGCGCGTCTTCGTCGGGCGCGCCGTGCGGCACAGCGTCCGGGACGTCGAGGCGCTGCTCATGGCCGTCGTCCTGCCGGTGCTCCTCATGCTGGTCTTCACCTTCGTCCTCGGTGGCGCGATCGCGCCGGACGGGACCTACCTCGACTACGTCGTGCCCGGGATCGTGCTGACCTGCGCCGGCTTCGGCGCCTCCTTCACCGGCGTGGCCGTCAGCAACGACCTGACCTCCGGCACGATCGACCGGCTCCGGACCATGCCCGTCCCCGGCGCCACCGTGCTCGTCGGCCACACCGTCGCCAGCCTGGCGCGCAACCTCGTGGCCACCGCGGTCGTGCTCCTCGTGGCAGTCGGGCTGGGCCACCGCCCGGCAGCGGGACCGGTCGCCTGGGCGGCGGCCGTGGGCCTGATCGCCCTCTACATCCTGGCGATCACGTCCGTCTTCGCGCTCCTGGGCCTGCTCGCGCGCTCCCCCGAGGCCGTCACCGGCTACGGCTTCGGACTGCTGTTCCTGCCCTACGTCTCCAGCGCCTTCGTGCCCGTGGAGACGATGCCGGGCTGGCTCCAGGGCATCGCCGCCCACCAGCCCCTCACCCCTGTCGTGGAGGCGGTCCGGGCGCTGCTGGGCGGGGGTGCCCCCGGCGGGGACGCGTTCCTCGCGGTGGCCTGGTGCGCGGGGATCGTCCTCGCGACCGCCGCGGCCACGGCATACCTGTGGCCCCGGAGGGCCTCCCGCTGAGCCGACCGCCCCACCCGGGGTCCCCCGCAGGGGCTCCGGGGTGAAAGGCTGGACCCATGATCGAGATCCTCAGCCCCTCCGAGGTCGAGGCGGCCCGGCCCGCCGGACGGTTCGTCGGCGAGACCCTCCGCCACCTGCGGGAGCGCACCCGCGTGGGCACCAACCTGCTGGAGATCGACGAGTGGGCGGCGCAGCGCATCGAGGACGTGGGGGCGGTGTCCTGCTACGTGGACTACGCGCCGTCCTTCGGCAGCGGGCCGTTCGGGCACGTCATCTGCACCTCGGTCAACGACGCCGTGCTGCACGGGCTGCCCCACGACTACGCGCTGCGGGCCGGCGACCTGCTCACGCTCGACTTCGCCGTGTCGATCGACGGGTGGGTCGCGGACGCGGCGATCACCTTCAGCGTCGGTCAACCGGCGACGCCGGACGAGCAGCGGATGATCGACGCCTCGGAGAAGGCCCTGGCCGCCGCGATCTCGCGCGCCCGGGCCGGCAACCGCGTCGGCGACCTCTCCCACGCCATCGGCAAGACGCTCAAGCGCGCCGGCTTCCGGGTCAACACCCAGTTCGGCGGGCACGGGGTCGGCTCGACGATGCACCAGGACCCCCACATCGCCAACGACGGCCGCCCCGGCAAGGGCACGGTGCTGCGCCCCGGGATGCTGCTGGCCATCGAGCCGTGGGTCATGGCCGACACCGACGAGCTCGTCGTCGACGACGACGGCTGGACGCTGCGCAGCGCCACCGGCGCCCGCACCTGCCACGTCGAGCACACCGTGGCGATCACCTCGGGCGACCCGATCGTTCTGACCAGGGTCGACTGACGCAGGACCCGTCCGAACAGCAGGTCCCCGGCGACCTCGCGGCCCGCCAGCCGGTCCGGTCCGTCAGGGACGCGTCGGCAGGCTGACTATCGTGCGCCCCAGCACGTCCGCCCGAGCGGCGTCGAGCACGGCGCCCGGCAGCGCCACCTCGGGCGAGACGTCGACGCTGGGATAGCCCTCGCGGCCGAACCACGTCACGACAGCGCGCACCAGCGCGAGGGCGACGGGCTCGGGTCCCGGCGCGCCCAGGGGCTCCAGGGCGATCAGCTCGGGCAGGCCGCGCCCGACGTGGGGGAGCACGGGGAGCCGGCACACCGCCATACCGACGTGCTGCTCGTCGCACTCGGCGACCCAGGCGGGCAGGTCGGCGCTGCGCAGTTGCCACGCCGCGGCCAGGGCCGTGACGTGGCTGCCGGTGCTGCGCCCGGACGAGGGGTCGACGCCGCGGCGTCGCAGGGCCTGCAGGTGCAGGGCACCGAGGAGGAAGGACTCGTCCTCGGTCAGGCGGCGCACCCGGACCCGGGCGCTCTCCTCCCCCAGCGACGCCACGGCCGGATCAGACCTGCACCCGGTCGCGGACGGCCTGGACGATCTCGGCCACCGCCTCCGCCACGGGCACGCCGTTCTTCTGCGAGCCGTCGCGGTAGCGGAAGGAGACCGCGCCGGCGTCGCGGTCCTCGCCGCCGGCGATGAGGATGAACGGCACCTTGCTCTTGCTGGCGTTGCGGATCTTCTTGGGGAAGCGGTCGTCCGACAGGTCCAGCTCGACGCGGATCCCGGCCGCCCGCAGCTGCTCGGCGACCTCCTTGAGGTAGTCGTCGAAGTCCTCGGCCACCGGCACGCCGAGCACCTGGACCGGCGCCAGCCACGGCGGGAACATGCCGGCGTAGTGCTCGGTGAGGACGCCGATGAAGCGCTCGATCGAGCCGAACTTGGCCGAGTGGATCATCACCGGCTGCTGGCGGGTGCCGTCGGCGGCGGAGTACTCCAGCCCGAAGCGCTCGGGCTGGTTGAAGTCGTACTGGATCGTCGACATCTGCCAGGTGCGGCCGATCGCGTCGCGCGCCTGCACCGAGATCTTGGGGCCGTAGTAGGCGGCGCCGCCCGGGTCGGCGACCAGCTCGAGGCCGGACTCGCGGGCGACCTCCTCGAGGACCGCGGTCGCCTCGGCCCACTGCTCGTCGGAGCCGATGAACTTGTCCTTCTTGTCACCGGTCTCGTCGCGCGTGGACAGCTCGAGGTAGTAGTCGTCGAGGCCGAAGTCGCGCAGCAGGCCCAGGACGAAGTCGAGCAGGTGGCGGATCTCGCCGGGCGCCTGCTCCTTGGTCACGTAGGAGTGGCTGTCGTCCTGGGTGATCATGCGCACCCGGGTCAGGCCCTGGAGCACGCCGGACTTCTCGTTGCGGTAGACGGTGCCGAACTCGAAGTAGCGCAGCGGCAGCTCGCGGTAGGAGCGCTGCTGGGAGCGGTAGATGAGGTTGTGCATCGGGCAGTTCATCGCCTTGATGCGGTAGGCCTGCCCGTCGTCGTCGAGCTCGGGCATCATGCCGTCGGCGTAGTAGGGCAGGTGCCCGGAGGTGTGGAAGAGCCCCTCCTTGGACAGGTGCGGGGTCGTGACGTAGGAGAAGCCCGAGTCGACGTGGCGCTGCCAGACGTAGTCCTCCATGGTGCGCCGCAGGATGGCGCCCTTGGGGTGGAAGACGGGCAGGCCGGGGCCGACCTCCTCGGGGAAGGAGAAGAGGTCCATCTCGGCGCCGAGCTTGCGGTGGTCGCGGCGCTCGGCCTCGGCGAGCCGGTCGAGGTAGCCCTTGAGGTCCTCCTTGGTCGGCCAGGCGGTGCCGTAGATGCGCTGCAGCTGGGGGTTCTTCTCCGAGCCGCGCCAGTAGGCGGCGGCGGTGCGTATGAGCTTGAAGCCGTTGCCGATGAGCTTGGTCGTCGGCACGTGGGGGCCGCGGCACAGGTCGCCCCAGACGACCTCGCCCTTGCGGTCGACGTTGTCGTAGATCGTCAGCTGGGCGCCGCCGACCTCCACCGCGGCGCCCTCGATCTCAGGCATCGTGTCCGAGGGCCGGCCTTTCAGCCCGATGAGCTCGAGCTTGTAGGGCTCGGAGGCGAGCTCGGCGCGCGCCTCGTCGTCGCTGACCTCGCGGCGGGCGAAGGTCTGTCCGGAGTTGATGATGCGCTGCATCGACTTCTCGAGGCGCTTGAGGTCGTCGGGCGTGAACGGCTCGTCGACGTCGAAGTCGTAGTAGAAGCCGTCACGGACCGGCGGGCCGATGCCGAGCTTGGCGTCGGGGAAGGCGTCCTGGACGGCCTGGGCGAGGACGTGGGCGCAGGAGTGGCGCAGCACGGCCAGGCCGTCCTCCTCGGTGACCAGCACCGGCTCGACGACGTCGCCGTCCTCGAGGACGTGGGTCAGGTCGCGCAGCTCGCCGCCGATCCGGGCGACGACGACCTCGCGGTCGTCGGCGAAGAGGTCGCCGGCGGTGGTGCCCTGCTCCACCGTTCGCTCGCTGCCTGCGACGTGGACGGTGATCTGGCTGGGCACGGGTGCGCTCCTCGGGGGTGCTCGGGTGGGCCTGCTTGCGGCTCGCGGTCCGGTCGGGCCGCGTTTTCCAACACTACCGCCCACAGTGCTGCGGACCTGCAGGGTTATGGTCGCCCGCGTGGGACACGTCGAGGACCGGGAGCCGCCGGACGGGATCGTCAAGCACTTCACGGTCGCGACCTTCGTCGTGCACGATGGTCACGTGCTGCTGCACCCGCACCGCAAGCTCGGGCTGTGGCTCCCGCCGGGCGGGCACATCGAGCCGCACGAGCTGCCCGACGACGCGGCCCGGCGCGAGACGCTCGAGGAGACCGGGCTGCCCGTGAGCCTGGTGGGATCTCCCGGCATCGACCACCTCGCTCCCGGCGCGCCCCGCCAGCTGCTGCGCCCCGAGGGCATCCAGGTCGAGGACATCTCCCCCGGCCACCAGCACATCGACCTCATCTACTTCGCCGTGCCCGACGGCGTCGCCCCCGAGGCACCTCTCCCCCGCCCCCTCGGCGACGAGGGTATGGAGTGGGTCGACGAGGCGGGGCTGCTCGAGCGCCCGGTGACCGAGGAGGTCCGCACCTGGGCGCGGCTCGCGCTGGCCGAGGTGCCGCGCCGGCTGGCGGTCGCCGCCACGTGACGCACCAGACACCGCGGGCGTGACCCAGGTCGCTGCGGCGAGCCGCCCCCGGTGGTGCGCTGGGAGGGCACGAGGAGGTGCGCCATGCCGACCACGATGACCGTGACCCGTTCCGACCCGTCCACCCTGCCCGGCCGCGACGTCCCGACGGCGCTCGTCGTGCACGAGTCCTGCTGGGGCAACACCCGCCTGGTGGCCGAGGCCATCGCCCAGGGCCTCGGCGAGGGCGCCACGGTGGTCGGCGTCGCCTCCGCACCGCCGCTGGACCAGGTGCACACCGACCTGCTCGTCGTCGGTGCACCTACCCACGCCTTCGGCCTCAGCCGGCCCGGCACCCGGCACGACGCCTCGGAGCGGGGCGGCACGGACCCGGGCACCGGCATACGCGAGTGGCTCGAGGCCGCCTCCCCGGCCGCGGGCCGGCGGGCCGCCACCTTCGACACGCACGTCCGACGCCCCAACCTCCCGGGCACCGCGAGCCGGGCGGCCGCACGCCGGCTGCGCCACCTCGGCTTCGAGATCGTCCGCGAGCCCGAGGTCTTCTGGGTGCGCGGGATGGAGGGGCCCCTCGAGGAGGGCGAGCTGGCCCGCGCCCGGGCGTGGGGCGCGGAGCTGGTGCGCCTGCTCTGAGTCGGGCGCTCTCCCCCGAGGTCGCTTCGGGCGGACGCCCGGGAAGCCGCGTGCGACGCTGCATGGGTCCGCACGTTCCACCCGGGGAGGATCCATGCGAGCACTGGTCTACCGCGGCCCGTACAGGGTCGAGGTGCGCGAGAAGGACATGCCGCGCATCGAGCACCACAACGACGCGGTCGTCAAGGTCGAGATGGGCGCGATCTGCGGCTCCGACCTGCACCTCTACCACGGGATGATGCCCGACACCCGGGTCGGCACGACCTTCGGCCACGAGTTCATCGGCACCGTCCACGAGGTGGGCCCGTCGGTGCGCAACCTCAAGGTCGGCGACCGGGTGATGGTCCCCTTCAACGTCTTCTGCGGCACCTGCTTCTTCTGCGCCCGCGGGCTCTACTCCAACTGCCACAACGTCAACCCCAACGCCACGGCGGTGGGCGGGATGTACGGCTACTCCCACACCACCGGTGGCTACGACGGCGGTCAGGCGGAGTACGTCCGGGTGCCCTTCGCCGACGCCGGCCCGAGCCTCATCCCCGACTGGATCTCGGACGAGACCGCGGTGCTGCTCACCGACGCCCTGCCGACCGGCTACTTCGGGGCCCAGCTCGCCGACATCGTCGAGGGCGACACCGTGGTGGTCCTGGGCGCGGGGCCGGTGGGCCTGTTCGCAGCGCGGTCGGCCTGGCTCATGGGCGCCGGCCGCGTCATCGTCGTCGACCATCTGGAGCACCGGCTGGAGAAGGCGCGCACCTTCGCGTTCGCGGAGACCTACAACTTCGCCGAGCACGACGACATCGTCGTGCTCCTGAAGAGGGTGACCGACCACCTCGGGGCCGACCGGGTCATCGACGCCGTCGGCGCCGAGGCCGACGGCAACCTGCTCATGCACGTGACCTCGGCCAAGCTCAAGTTGCAGGGCGGCTCCCCCGTCGCGCTCAACTGGGCCATCGACGCGGTCCGCAAGGGCGGCACCGTCTCGGTCGTCGGCGCCTACGGACCGATGTTCAGCGCCGTGAAGTTCGGCGACGCGATGAACAAAGGCCTGACGCTGCGGATGAACCAGTGCCCCGTGAAGCGGCAGTGGCCGCGGCTCCTCGAGCACCTGAGGGCGGGCTACTTCGACCCGACCGAGATCGTGACCCACCGCATACCCCTGGAGCACCTCCCCGAGGGCTACCACATCATGTCCGCCAAGCTCGACGGGTGCATCAAGCCCCTGGTCACCGTCGGCGACTGACGCAGGAGGACACCGTGCCGTACCCCGCAGACAAGCCGAGCCGCGCCCCCTCCTCCGAGGAGCTGAGGGCCCGCATCCCCGGGTGGGGCGCCGACCTCGACCCCGCCGACCGCCCCAGCGTCCCGCGGGAGCGCTTCGACCCCCGCGCCACCGGTGCCTGGTGGGACCTGCCCGAGCAGCAGCCCGAGACCTACCCGCGCGAGCGGTCGATCGAGCACGCCCGCCTCACCCCGGTCTTCGGGACGACCTATCCCCCGAGGGGCGTCTCCGGCGCCATCCGGCGGCTGGCCTTCCGCCGCTACAGCGAGGCGCGCGCCGCCCACTGGCTGCTGCTCCTGGCCGCCGACCGGGTCGACGTCGTCGAGAGCTCGGTGCGCGAGCTGACCTCGGGCCGCGTCTCCAACCCCGTGGCGACCGGGCTGCGGAGCGAGGTCACGCACGGCGGACCCGACCCGCGCACCACCGCCCGTCGCGTGGACCACAACCACCGGTGGATGGACCCGATCGTCACCGCGGGACCGCTGGTCGCAGCCGGCGTCGGAGCCGTGCTCGTGGGGCGCCGGCTGCTGCGCAGGCCCTGAGATCGCCCGAGATCCTGCGCGCGCGGGCCCGGAGGGTCCACACTGACGCATGAGCACTTCAGGGGTGGCTATGGGGTCGGGGTGGTCCGGACGGCGCGGCTGGTCGCCGGGATGGGCGATGGCGGTCGCCGCCATCGGCGCGCTGCTCGCGCTGGTGCCCGTCGTCTACGGCGCCGGCGTGCTGATGCAGCCGAGCACCGGCACTCCGACGGCCGATGGCATGGGGGCCGCGATCGGTCAGGTCTCGCTCGTCGCGGGGCTGGTCACGCTCGCGTTCCTCGGCTGGTTCCTGGTGCGCGGCGGCCGGGTCGGCTTCGTGGTCGGGACGGCGCTCGTCGCGCTGGGCGTGGCCTACTACGTCCTGCTCGGGATCTAGCCAGGTCCGAGCACCCCGCCGGGCACGGCATACCCGTCGATAGGGTGGAGGAGCATCCTCCCGCAGGAGGTGCGACCTGGTGAGACGCCCCTGGAGGTGACCGGTGGTAGGTCCGCGACGGGACCGGTACCGCGAGATCGTGGAGACCCTGACGATCCACGGGTTCGGAGCCGCCATCGGGTCCATGGGGCTGCCCGGCCGGTTGCGCCTCCCGGGCCGCCCGCACTCCCCCGCGCACTCCCGTCCCGAGCACCTACGGCTGGCGCTGGAGGAGCTCGGACCTACCTTCGTGAAGCTGGGCCAGCTGCTGTCGACCCGCTCGGACCTGCTGCCGCCGGAGTACACCGCCGAGCTGGCCAAGCTGCAGGACGCTGCCGCTCCCGTCCCGATCGAGGCAATTCTGGAGACCCTCGGCGAGGAGATCGGCGGCCCGGAGCTGTTCGACGACTTCGACCCGGCGCCGCTCGCCAGCGCCTCGATCGGTCAGGCCCACGCCGCGACGCTGGCCGGCCTCCCGGTGGTGGTCAAGATCCGCAGGCCCGGTGCCGTGGAGACCGTCCAGATGGACCTGGAGATCCTGCACAACCTCGCCGCCACGACGACCCGCCACTGGCAGGCGGCCCGGTCCTACGACGTGGTCGGCCTCGTGCGCGACTTCGCCTCGACGCTGCGGGCGGAGCTGGACTACCTCGCGGAGGCGAACAACGCCGAGCGGTTCGCCGCCAACTTCGCCGACGACCCGCGCGTGCAGATCCCGGCCGTGATCTGTGAGGCGACGACCTCACGGGTGCTGACCCTCGAGCGGGTCGGTGGCCTAAAGATCGACGACCTCGACGGCCTGGACGCCGCCGGGATCGACCGCCGCGAGCTCGCGGTCCGGGCCACCGGCGTGCTGTGCCAGATGGTCTTCGAGGATGGCTTCTTCCACGCCGACCCGCACCCGGGCAACTTCTTCGTCGGACCCGACGGCACCCTCGCGGTGATCGACTTCGGCATGGTGGGCGAGCTGGACGACACGCTCCGCTCCCAGCTGGTCGCCCTCCTCATCCCGCTCCTGCGAGGGGACCTGGACCGCACGACCGAGGCGATGCTCGACCTGGTCGGGAACCCTCCCGGGGTCGACAAGGTCGGGCTCCGCCAGGGGCTGCAGCCCCTCGTGGACCAGCTCACCGGCGTCCCGCTCGCCGACCTGGCGCTGACCGGGCTCATCACGGACGTGCTGAGCCTGGTGCGGCAGCACCAGCTGCGACTCCCCACCAACCTCGCGCTGCTCTTCAAGATGCTGCTCATGGCCGAGGGTCTGGGCCGGCGCCTCGACCCGCAGTTCCAGCTCAGCAACGTGCTGGCTCCCTATGCCGCTCGGCTGGCGGTGCGGCGCCACTCCCCCGACGAGATCCTCGACCGCCTCGTCCAGGTCGCTCGTGATCTCGCGGACGCAGGGGCGCACACGCCGAGGACCCTACGGTCGCTGGCCGACGTGCTCGAGCGGGGCGGCTTCGACGTCTCCGTGCGCGCGAACGACCTGCAGCAGGCGCTCAAGGACGCCGATCGCATCAGCAACCGGGTCATCGCCGGTCTCATCGCCGCGGCACTGATCGACGGCGTGGGCCACATCGTCGCCACCAACCAGGGCAAGGGCCGTGCGCTGCAGGGGCCGCTGGTGATCGCCGGGGCGGGCGCGCTGGGTGCCCTCGGCACCTACCTGGCTAGGGGTTCTCTGCGCGGTATTCCGTTGCGGCGCCGGGGCCCTACCGCCTCTTGACGCCGACACAGTCTCCACGAGCGGGTAGGGGAAGGCCGCATCGACACCCTTCTGCACCGCCTACAAGCACGCAGTCGTCAGGGAGATGCCGGTGATCGGCTCGACCCAGGTGCGTGACATCGCGACTCCGCCGATGTCCGGATGCTGGAGACGAACGGCCTGAGACCCCTCAGACGCCTCGCAAGAATCACCGGCGTTTCATTCTGCGCGCAAGGGAGAGACCGCGTCTGCCGGCTGCGGGGGATGATTAGGCTCAGTTCGGGGATGCTTTCCGAGGAAAACAGTCGAGGCATGGAGCAACAGGGCCAGCATCCCCGTTCGACATCACCGCCAACCTCAACAAAGGGGCGAGGAAAGCGGACAGTCACTGGATTGCTGCCGCCACGATCAGTCGGCCAGTGATACGACTCGCTGGAAATCGTGGGGACACACCGCAATTCAGGGTGTGCGTAGGACCCGGACGGGATCGCGGGTGGCAGCGTAGAGGGCGGGCGGGATTGCGGCAACGGTGGCGGCGAGGAGGGCGAGGGTGGCGGTGCCGGTGATGAAGTCCCAGGGAGGGACGGCCCCTAGCCGCCGGGTGAGCAGGACGCCGACGAGGGTGCCGGTCGCCGCGCCGGCCAGGGCGGGGGTCAGGGTGCGCAGGACGACGAGGGTGATGATGGTGGTGCGGGTGGCGCCGAGCGCGCGGCGGCGGCCGAGGTCTGCCCGGCGCACGAGGACGTCGGCCAGGGTGACGATGGCCACGAGCAGCGCCCCGGCGCCGAGGACGCCGAGGAGCAGGGTGCGACCGAAGAGGGCCAGGTCGCCGGTGACCTGGTCCTGCAGCTGGGCCAGTGAGACCGGGGAGGTGATGGTCAGCGCGTCCGGTGCCGGTGGGTCGATGAGCCGCAGCACCTGGGACTGGGTGACTTGCGCGGCACCAGCGGTGTTGAGGACGACGTGCAGGGAGTCCAGGTCACGCCCCTCGGGGGCGACGTACAGCACGCCGGTGGCGTAGTCGCCGAACGGTTCTCTGGGGGTGAAGGAGCCGACGACGGACCAGTCGTCGACGACGGTGGTGGAGGCCTGCGCGACCCACCCGACGGGGTGGTCCATCCCGAGGCGGTCCATCGCGGCCTGGGTGACGATCGCCTCACCGGGGCCGGGCCAGCGTCCGGCGGTCAGGGTCGCGACCGTGGACAGGTCTCCGTGCACGCCCCAGGCGGGGACCCGGGTGCCGCCCTGCCCGATGACGCCGTTGACCACGTCGACCGGGATGAGCGTGCCAGCGGCGCGTTCGGCAGTGGACAGACCGGTGGCCTGGTCCACCACGGTCGGGGTGATGAGACCGTCGCCGCGGGCGTCGGCGACGACCAGGACGCGGGAGCCGGCCGAGTCCAGCCGGGTCAGCAGCTGCTGCTCGGCGGCGGCGGTGCGCCCGACCGTGGCGATCGTGGCCGCGCACATCGTCGCGACCAGCAGCAGCACCAGGACGGTGGGCACCTTGGTCGCCCACGCGGTGGCCAGCGCCTCCCGAGCCAGCAGCAGCGGCCTCACGACCGGCGCCCCGTCGTCGCGGTGGGTGTCATAGGGCCAGGACCTCGTCGGCGTGCTCGAGCACGAACGGGTCGTGCGTGGCGACCACGACCGTGCGGGGCGTGCCGCCTGCGGTGCCGGCGGCCGCGGACAGCGCCGCGAGGACACCGGTGGCGTTGTCCCTGTCCAGGTTGCCCGTGGGCTCGTCGGCCAGGACGACGGCGGGGTCGGTGACCAGGGCCCTTGCGACCGCGACGCGTTGGGCCTGCCCGCCGGAGACCTCCCCGGGGCGGTGGTCCGCGCGGTCGCCGACGCCGAGCTGGTCCAGGAGCTCCCGCGCCCGGACCCGTGCGGCGGTCAGGCTCCAGCCGGCGTAGAGGGCGGGTTCGAGCACCGAGTCCAGCACCGTGCGGGTGGGGTCGAGGGCAGAGTCCTGGAAGACGAACCCGACCCGGTGCGCCCGCACCCGGGAGCGGGTCGCGTCGGGCGCGGAGGACACGTCCTGGCCGTCGAGGAGGACAGCCCCGCGGGTCGGGGTGAGCATCAGCCCGAGCACGTACAACAGGGTCGACTTACCGCGCCCGGAGGGCCCGGTGACCGCGGTGACCGCGCCCGGGGTGAAGTTGTGCGTCAGGCCGTCGAAGAGCTCTTCCCCGCCGCGGGTGTAGGCAAAGGCCAGGTCGCGTACCGCCAGCACGATCCCTCACCCGTTCCCGGTGGCCTCGGCGCCGTCACCCGGTGCCTGGGCGGGCTGCGGTCCTGGGGTGCCGTCGAGGACCTGGACGCGGGTGCCCGGCTCGATGCCCTCGAGGACGGCGACGCCCTGCCCGGACCCGGCCACGGTCACCTCGACCTCACCGGAGTCGGTGACCACGTAGGCGGTGCCATCTGCGCGGGTGGCGACCGCGGCGGCCGGGACGGTGGTGCCCTCCACCTGGGGCACGATCACCACCTCCGAACGCAGCGTCACCTGCGCGTCGTTGGGCAGCACACCGCACGCCTCGCCGCAGACCTCGCCACCGTCGGGTGCGGTGAGCTCGAACGTGGTCGAGCCGAACTCATCCAGTTCGCTCCCCGCGATCACCGCGTCCCACGTGTGGCCCTCGTAGGTGATCTCCACCGTGGCCTCGGCCGGGATCAACCGTGCCTGGTCCTGCGTCACGACGAGCACGAACTCGCGGGCCCCGGTCGGCGCGAGGACCGCGTCCTCACCCCCGCCCACCGTCTTTCCGACCACGATGGCCTCACCGAGCTGGACCACCGCGGGCAGGTCGGGCACCCAGATCAGCGCGCCCAGCGGCACGGTCCCGGTCTGCTCGCGCCCCTCGGCCCTCTGCCAGGCGCGGAGGGCCCGCAACGTGGCCGGCCCGAAGTCACCGTCGGCCTCACCGTCCAGGTGCCCCTGGTCGATCAGCAGTTCTTGCAGGGCGGCCACGTCCTTGCCTTTGGCCCCGGGGGCCAGGTCCCTCCAGAACGGCACCTCGCCCTGCACCACACGCACCGGTGTGTCCCCGACGACGTACACGACGTCCCCTTGGTCCACCTCCCCCGGTGACACCCGGGTGACGACCCCGGTGAAGGTGTTCTGCGCAACCGGCACGGCTGGCTGCCGCAATGTCGTCGACAACGGCAGAGACCGCCCCACCGACCCTGACGTCGCCTGCGCCCACACGACCTGTTGCGCTCCCTCCTGGGGAACGTCGACTGCCAGTGACGGAGTCAGGGTTGCCCGTGATGCCCACCAGGCGAGGCCAGCCACGGCGCTGAGCGCGAGGGCCAGTGTCGCGACGACGGCCGCCCGCGTCACCCAGGGGGGCCGTCGCCGCGGCTGCACATGCGGGCGAGGTGGAGGGGACGAGGATAAAGGGGTCACGCTTCCCAACGCGCCAGTGCGTGATGTGGTTGGGTCCAGACCACGACCCAACCTGCCTGGTTCCTCGTGCGTTGAAGAGAACCAGGTCGACGAGGAGATGCATGACGCAAGGCAGCGAGGACGACTTCGTCGCCTTTGTCCGCGCACGACAGGGCGCGCTCCTGCGGTCGGCCTACCTGATCTGCGGTGACCACCACCTGGCGCAGGACCTGCTCCAGGACGCCCTGGTCAAGCTGGCCAGTCGGTGGGAACGGCTACGGGACGAGCGACCGGAGGCCTACGTGCGACGAATCCTGTACCGGGACGCCATCTCAAGGTGGAGGCGCCTGCGCCGGGAGCACCTTGCCGACCACCAGGACCCCGGTGGACTCTTCGGCAGCCACGAGGCTCCCGATGGCACTGCTTCGTGGCTGACCAACGACGAGATCCGACGCGCTTTGGTTCAGCTCCCGCCTCGACAACGAGCGGTGATAGTGCTGCGCTACTACGAGGACCTGTCCGAGGTGCAGATCGCCGAGGCGTTGAACATCGCCCCAGGCACTGTGAAGTCCCAAGCCAGCGACGCTCTGCGCAAACTGCGCCGACTCATCCCGGCGATCGACGAGACAGCCCAGGAGCTACGGTGAACTCCGACCGCACGCCGAACGGCCTGGCACACGCCCTGCGGCAGGTCGCGGACGAGATCCCCGAACCCGACCTGGCATCCACCGCCTGGTCGATGGGCCGACGGGCACGGCGACGCCGGCACGGCGGCGCCGGCGTCCTCACCATCCTCGCTGTCGTCGGCATCTGGGCCGGCCTGCCGAAGGAGCAGCCGGCACCGGTGCCCGCCGGCGAAGGCAGGGTCGTGGTCACGAGCCCCGTTCAGACGCCCGATTCGACTGGGCTCCCCACCGCACCATCCGTGTCGAACCTGCTCACGGCGAGTTGCCTTCAATACCGCGGATGGCAAGCATCGGCCACAGAGGACACGCTGAGCGTCCAGGTCGGCCAGGGTCGGACCCAACCTGACGCCAACGCCGCCATCCGCGACTGCGCTGACGCACTGGGCATCACGGCCTTCGACCAGGGGTGGCCAACCTTCGTCGGCACAGAGCAACAAGAACAGGCCTCCGTGACGATCTACACGGTCTACGCCGACGTCACTGACTGCCTGCGTGAGAACGACCTGCCCTACGCAACAGCCCCCTCACAGCCCGCATTCGCCGACGACCTGAGCGACGGCTACGTCGACTGGCATCCCTACCTCTCCGCCAACATGAGCAAGAGTCTTGCCTCTGCGATGCGGACCTGCCCAATGCCCGGGACGCCCTGACGCAGCAGTTCTCGCAAAACCTCGACCCAACCCGGAGCGCTCCGCAGGCGTTGAGGAGCATGCGCACAGGTCTAAGAGCCGCCGCCCGCTCCTTACCCCTTATCGTCCTGGTGCTGGGCGGCTGCGCCGCCGCGCCAGGGCCGTCGCCCGACGGCTCGCCTACGACGGAGGACACCAACAGCTCCGCCGTGTCCCCCGCAAGCACGGACGCCTCCTCCTCCATGTCCCAAGACGAACTCACGCGCTCACTGCAGCAAGCACCACCCGGGCCACCCCGCAGCAATGCCGAAGCTCTGCAGCAGTACTGGGAGCAGGCCGGACTGGACGGTGAACCGCCCGCGGTCGAACCTGTCCGCACCGTCGACACGGGCGAATGGAACACCACCATCCAGCCCGAGTGCATGGCCGAGCAAGGGTTTCCGACCACGCAAGACGAGCATGGCCAGGCGGGCATATCCTTCGATCTCAGTCAGGAAGACGACCTGAAACGTGCCACGTACATCTGCATGGCCCAATACCCGCTCGACGAGAAATACCTCCGCCCCTACTCCCTAGAGCAGCTGCAAGTCCTGTACGACTGGCGTGTCAACCACACGATCCCGTGCATGCAAGCAGACGGCGTCTTTCCGCCTGAGCCACCATCGTTCGAGACCTTCGTCGCAGAATATGCAGCCACCGGCTACAAGCACTGGAGTCCGCACACCGAAGTAGAACCACCCCCGGAAGTACAGGCAACCTTGGGCGAAAGCACCTGGTGCCCCGACGCACCGCCCCAAGACGTGCTCTACGCCGACGAATAGCCCGCCAGAGCCACCCCGACCGACGCACGCTATTGCCGCAAACCTTAAGAGTCCGAGCATCGGGTGTAGCCGTCGAGGTAGTAGTCACCATCGGGGGTGCGGCCAACGCGAAACTCGACCACCACTTGACCACTGTCGTCCAGGCGGTGCCATCGCGTCGGGGCGACCTCGACATCTCGGCCAGCAGGGAGCCGTCCGCCGCCAACGGCGTCGAGGAGGATCGCCTCCTCCGCCGTCGTGTGACGGAAGGATGGGTCACTCATGTCGTAGTCAAACTGCACGTCCTCAGTGTTCTCCGGGCACACCAATTCTTCCCGGGCCGGGCTGGACGTGACCGGCACACCAGATCCGGGGTCCTGCGCACTCTCGCACGCCACCAGCACGCTTGAGCAAGCCGCCACGACGGCAACGATCCCGCTTCCAGCGAACGCCCTTTTGCCCATGTGCCCAAGTATGGCCTTGGCCCTAGTACTTCGACAGACGCGCGAGATGACATCCTGTACTGCCGCATAGATCTAGGGGGCTGACAGCGGACCAGGGCGGCTAGGGTTTGCGGTACGACGTCTGCCGTCGCATGTGGAGCATCGCGCGGCAGAGGCGGTCACCTGTCGGCGTGGTAGCGGGGCGCAGAATGGGAGGATTCGAATGCGGCCGGTCCTGGGGGCTTGCCTGATGGCGGTTGGCGGCTTGGTCTTCGTCTCGGCCGCTTTCGCGTTTGAGGGGATGACCGCACGGTTGCTTGGCTCCGTGCTCGCCCTGCTTCTCACGCTTGCGGGCGGGCGCCTGTACGGCAATCCATGGGCGACGCTGCCAACTCCTGCGAAGGACACTTGGAGTCCGAAACGGCGCTCCGTCTTTCTGCTCACTGCGATCCTGACTCCAGTCGCCGCCTTCGCCACCGTCGTCTCCGGTCTCATCGTTGACGGCCTCAACCCGGTTGTCTTGGCGTTCTTGCTCATCACGGCCTGCAGCTTCGTCGTCTTGCTGCTCCTACCACTCGATCAAGAGTCGTAGGTCTCCTGCCGCCGGGTGGCGACGGAAGGCATCACACGTGAGGGCGGCGCCGTGCAGGCAGTCGACGCCTGACTGGACGCTCCGCAAGATGCTTACGCTCATGCCGCGCTGAGGACGCTAGCCTGCGGCGCGTCCAATCGTGCCGCGAGTCGCTCGCCCCGAGAGTCGGATTTTGGGAAGTCGTCCCCTCGGGTCTCGGCTAGAGGCCGCTCTCGAGCGCGGAGAGCCAGTCGGAGTAGCGGTCGCGCAACGAGTCGCGTTCCTCCGGTCCCCCCACGAGCACGTCCGCGCCGCCGTCGTAGGGGCAGTAGAGCCAGGACAGCCCCTTATCGGCGATGACGAACTGGCCCTTGTCGTCGGCGGCGTTCAGCAGAATCGCGTTGAGCGCCTGCTCGTCCACCTCGGACTGCACCCAGCAGTAGATGGGCCCGGCCTCGCGGTCCAGCGGGTTCAGCACGATCCTCCACGGCCACGCACCGTCGGGGTCGAACGGTGCGTGGTTCGGCGCTGGGATCCCCCATTGGGTGCTGATGACCAGCAAATCTGCCGCGTCGGACCCGTGCAGGTCGGCGAGGACGGTCCGATGACGGCGCAGGATCTCAGCCCTCTCGTCCTCGGTGTCGGCGTAGCGCTTCGAACCGGGCAAGCTGTGGAAGCGGACCCAACGGTCGGGCCAGTTCTGGCGCAACACCCACCCCAACGGCTCGCTGTCAGGCCAATGAAGATCCCAGGACCTCGTCAACAATTTCGCTCGTTCGCTGTCCTCGGGCTCCGTGAATTGCACCTTCCACCCCTGTGCTCCCAATCGCTGGTTGGCCCAGCGCCACCGAGTGTCAACCCAATCCGCGACCCCAGTCAACCGAGCTCCACTCGGCCACGTCATCTTCCGAACATTACCGAAGAGCGCCGACCCGCTCAGGCCATGGTCGCGCGGAGAGGAGAGCGATTCAGCGGTGCTGATTGCGCGGGTGATTCCGAGCCGGCGTTCCGAGCACACAGTGGTCAACGACCTCTACGCTGCTCGCAACGCCCGAGGGACGCTTGCCAGCAGGTAACGGCGTTCCCGCTCTACGACCGCGTACTTGAGGGAGATCGGCACCCGGTCAGCCTAGGAGGACGACGACGTGAGGAGAAGTATCCGCTTCTGCCGCGTGGAGGACGGCTACGCTCGTCCGACTTTGCCGCCTCCTGTGCGGGTGCTCCGTGATGCCCATGTTCCCTTTGTCGACCTGAGGTCGGTCAGCAGACCCAGTTGTAGGTGCGTTGCTCCCGGGTGAGCCACGTGGTCAGGTCTCCGCTGTCGGACTCGAAGAGAGCGAGTCCGTCGGCGAAGACAGTCACGTCGCCTATGTCGTCGCCCGGCCCGGGTGCAACGACAGCCGGCACATTGATGCCGCGTATCAGCGTGATCTTCGGCCCCTGGGACAGGGGCGCGAAACTTTGGACCGTCGTGAACGGGTCGGGCGATGCCGGACCCAATGAGTTCTCATCGCCAGGGTCCTCACGCAGTGCACGCTGCTCTTCCGGGAGGAGCTGGTACCAGGTGGTGCCGTCCAAGTCGAGCACCTCGTTGCCACAGGCCGGGTAGAACTCGACGTCCTTATAGACCTGCACCACCGTTTCAGGTGCGGCGGAACCACCTAGGGGTACATCCCCCGACACGTCACCGCAGCCCCCGAGCAACAGCACCGCCACCGACGTGGTCGCAGCGAGGCAAACCCTGGTCACGATCATGAAGGTCCGACGCGTGACGAACTCACCTTGTTCCAACGTGAACGCCAGAAACGTCCGGAAATGCCGCTGATCGCTCATCATGAGAGTCGGAATGTTGGGAAAGCGACGGCCAGGAGCGTCTTGAGCACTCATTGCCCCGGTCGCAGGCGAGTTCTTTGGTGGTAAGGCAAGGTCGCTCATGGCGGTCCGGTCTTAGTGCCGGACCAGATCCAGAGCGGACGAATACACCCCCGGCCTGCGTGCGCCTGTCGGCGCGCGGGCCTACGCTGCCGGTCATGGGCGAGAACGGGGGGCAGGTCGTGCCGTCGGTTGAGGAGATCGCCAGGCTTGTGGGCGAGCTGGTCGACTCGGAATGGCCGACGACGCAGAGCGAGCGGAGCGCGTGGTTCGAGCGACACGGCATTGCGACAGAGGGTGCCGAACGGTTGCGGGAAGAGCACGGGAGCGAGTCTTGGCACAGCGGCGACCCAGGCGCCCCGTGGCCCGGGGTGGGTTGGCACGTCTTTGAGAACGAGTTCGTCGGGGTCAGCTGGTTCCTGTGGCACGGCCTGCCGGAGGACGTCGTGCCCGAGCTGGCGGAGGAGTTGCGCGCCCGTTTTGTCGAAATGGCCGGTGAGCCGATGGACGAGATACGGCGCGAGGGCGAGGATTACCGCTTTGCCGCCTATTGGCAGACGGGTGGTCGCTCCATCGACATGTACCTCCACGGCGGACCTGTGTTGGAAGGTCGGTTCCACGAGCACCCGGTGGTGCAACTGCACGTCAACCACGTCGAGCGCGCCCGACGGGCAGACGAGACCGCGGCGCGGGCGCAGCCGGTGGTGAGGGGTCGGGCGCTGGGGGACGATGCTGCGCCGCATCCGGACCGCCGTGAGGGGCACCCATCACCTTGACACCAAGCCGCGTCCGCTATTGCCGCACTCGGTGCGTATGATCCGGCCATGAGTCATGCAAATGCGATCTGGAACCGGGCCCTGGAGTACGGCGTCGACCTGACCCGACCCGGAGATCGGCACCTGCGTACCGCGGTCACGTTCGACGGTAGCGCCGAGAACGGGGGACTCCTCTCGGCGGTCGAGTCTCACCTCGAAGATGAAGAATTCCCGTTGGCCCATGTCGTCAGCGGGTTACAGTACTTTGGTCTGACGCGGACTGCTGCCCTTGTTGTCGACGCGCGTGACCGCCTCCGTGATGCGAACGACTCCGTGCTTGAGGAGCTGGAGCTAACTCTGGATCCGCGGTACCCCGTCGACGGCGAAGACCTGTCCGGGGCGCTCGAGGACAAGTTGGCCACCGATCCAGAGGACTTCGCTCCTCTCGGGTGAGACCAGCTGCTACCCAGCGAGCGGCCAGGCGCGGTGGAACCATAGCCGCCTGGTCAGGGAGAGGCAGCCTCGGCGCTGCGGAAGGTCGCGCCCGAGGCCTAGTGGAGTGCTTACAGCTATCGACGCCTGCCACACGCCGGGGCTGCACGGCAGAGGCGACGCCCCCGCACGCTTCTGCCGCTGGTCGTCAGCTCACGGACTGGAGCGCCGGCCGGCGTATGCGGCCATACGCCAGAAAGCCGGCGGCGGCCGTAAGAAGCGCCACTGCAGAGAGCAGCCACGGCACGGGGTCGAGGAGTTCCCCGCAGCCGGACATGGTCGGAGTCGTGACGCATCTCTCGCCTGGCCCGCCACGGTTCCTCGAGGCGACCCAAAGTAGCGGAAGGGAGACGCCCGCGAGCAACCAGGGCAGGTCCCATTTCCAGTTTGCCAAGGCGGCAGCCACAATCGCTATCGCGAGAACCGGGAGACCCACGGTCATGACGGACAGGCCATAGAACGTGATGACGCTGCCCGCGGCGAGCCAGACCAGCAGACTCCGCATGCCGCAATTGCGGTGAGCCGTACCGCTCATCCACCGACCATAGCGGTCCGCGGACCTCCCACGTTCAGCCGTGCCGCGACTCGCGACCGGGACTTCCTTGGCGATCGGCCAAGGCGGCGGCCCATCGACGGTAGCCTTATAGCGTGTCGAGCAAAGCGGAGCGGCCGGCTGCGCAGGAGGCCGTGGCTGCCTATCACGAGACTGAGCTGGCCAAACTCGTGGAGCGGGTCGGTCAGGCGATCGACGATTTCCGGTCGGGCCAGATGGACGCCTTCGGGGTCGACCAGGTTCTGTTTCAGTACTCGCGCGCGGCGAAGGAGTTGTGGAAGTTCTGCAACCTCGGGCCGGTCGAACTCACCGCGTCCCTGATCACCCGTGACAAGCCTGCGGTCGATTGGTGGGGGCGTGGCGCGCCCCGACGATGATCCCCAAAGTCGGAAAGCGAGACGTCGCTCATGTTCTTTCGATTCATGGGGGCATGACTTGACGCTCCTTGAGTCGAAGGTGGTACTCCGTGAGCTGGGCGCGGCGGACGCAGACGCGATCGCCGGCTGGTCTCGGGACGAGGACTTCTGTCGAGCGGCCGGCTGGAGAATCCAACCGGTGGAACAGCACCGAGAGTTCCAGCGCCGCCTGATCGCGGATTCACCTACTGACCTGCTGCGACTGGCCGCCGTCCAGGACGGGCGCCTGGTGGGCTACGTCGACCTCCACGGCAACGACCCGCACCGCCGCGAACTAGGTTTTCTAGTCGGACCTCGCGAAATCTGGGGCCAGGGACTGGGCATGGCGGTTGCCACCGTGGGGATCAGATACGGGTTCCAGGTGCTCGGGCTCAAGGAGATCTGTGCGGAAGCGCTGGAGGCGAACCGCGCCTCGATTCGCATCCTTCAAAGAGTAGGCATGACGGAGACTGGCTGGGGCGACATGGACACTCACCTCGGCCGCGCCAGCCGTTACCGCCAGTTCGCCATCGCTGCGGAGTAACAGGGAGCATCCGCTACTGCCGCGTGGAGGACGGCTATGCTCGTCCAACTTTGCCGCACTGAGCGTGGCCGCACGCTACTGCCGCTGTGCGGGCTTTGCTGGTTCGGCGCCGTTGCGTCGAACTGCACATCGCCTTGGGCTCCTTCGCTTCACCAACGAGGCTAAGGAAGGATCGTTCGGGTTGCCCGCGAGTACCGCTACCGCCCCGCAAAGACGCCCGGGCGTCTTCTCCGGACTGTTGCGGAGGTGCAACAAGCCAGCCACGGCGTCGTAACGAGAGTGAAACGCGCGGGAGAGAAGGTGAGTCATGACCGATCACCCGGCTCGACCCGCGCCCACCGCAGATCTCCACTGTGAACTGTGCGGCCACCTCCCCCATCCGGCCAAGTCCCGGCTCACCTTCGCGAACGTAGCTGCAATCCTCCCCATCGAACTGGCCGTGCACGCCGTCGTGCTCCGCAGCGATCTTCCGTACCTGGGCAAGGTCGTCCTGCTGACGGTTCTAGCGACCGTCCTGGTCGTATGGGTGACCGAACCGTCAATCATGCGCCTCCTGCAAGCGTGGTTGCACGCGCCCCAGCTCCTCCATCGACGCCGCCTCGAGTCGGCCGACAAACTCTGGCGGCTAAGGACCCGGATCAGCGACGAGCCCGGCGCACTGCAGGCACTGGCGGAGCGACTGGAAGCGCTCAACGCGAACATCCTCGACCTACAGGTGCACCCTGTCGCTGGCGGCGCCTTGGATGAGCTGACCGTCGCAACCTCGGACGAGGTCAACGCCGAGGACCTCGTCGACGCAGCAACCGCCGCCGGTGGCGTCGACACCCTCGTGTGGCCGACCACTGCTCTCGCGCTGGCCGATGGCCAGACCAAGGCCCTCAACCTGTCAATCAGAGTTGCTGCGGATCCCTCGGAGCTGGCATGGGCAGTGGCCGAGCTGCTGGGAGCCGAGATAGTCACCACCTCGATCACGACACCTGGACCTGGCCCCCTGCCGCTGGAGGAGGCAACGATGCTCAAGATTCCTTCACCGTGGCAAGGCGCGTTCGTCTTCTCTCGGCCGGGAGTACCGTTCACCCCGGCAGAGTCGGCCCGGGCGCACCGCCTTGCCGAGCTCGCGGAGCAAGCGCACTTGTCGACCCTGCGTCTTCGGTCCACCTCCTCCCCGCGGTCAACATCACGCAGAACTAGTGCGGGACTTCAGTAGTTGTCGCGCGGCCGCTTCGTGTGGTGGTGTCCGCCTCGGCCCAACCGTGGAAGCACACACCGCCCCGGTCCACCACGGACGCTTGCTCATGCGCCGTGGGGAACTGGCCTCCATTCGGGGGCCCGCGACTGCGTATCCGCTTCTGCCGCCGGTCGCAAGGTCCCGCTGGACCCACACGGGAGAGACTTCACCCATGGAGCTCTCCTCCCAGATGACCGCCGCCGAGGTGGTGCAGATCGTCGCCTGGCTTGACGCCAATGGTGTGGTCTATCAGGTCAACGGCGGATGGGGTGTCGATGCGCTGGTGGGACGACAGACTCGCCCCCATCAAGATCTCGACGTGTTCATCGACGAAGATCAGGAGGCCGAGTTCATGGCCTGGCTCACCTCCCGCGGCTATCGGGTCACCGAGGATTGGCGACCAGTCCGCGTGCAGCTATCGAGTCCCTCAGGGCAAGTAGACGTCCACGCAATGCGCTTGGACCCGGCCGGCAACGGGGTTCAGGAAGGTCTGGACGGCGAGGTGTACCTCCACCCTTCTGAGCAGAGAGTCACGGGCTTCATAGACGGCCAAGCGGTCGTCGTGGCCAGCGCGGAGCGAGCCCGAGAGCTTCGAAGTGGCTATCCCCCGCGCGCCGTGGACCTCCACGACCTCGCTGTCCTCGACGAACTGTAGGCATCCTGTTCTGCCGCTGTGATCGCGTAGCGTCCAACCATGCCGCTGTGATCGCGACCATGGACCGCCGCTCGTAGAGTGCATCCATGTCTCCGAGTGCGCCGCCTGCATGTTCGTTCTGCGACATTTCGAACCACCGTGGGGAGGCGAGTGTCGCCGTGAGCGACGAGCTGACTGTGGCTTTCATGGACGCATACCCCGTTGCCCCTGGGCACGTGCTCATCGTGCCCCGCCGACATGTTCCCTCTTTGGATGACCTCAGCCCTGTCGAGGGCGCCGCCCTGTGGAGAATGACGCGGTTGATCGCGCGGAGAGTTAAGGCAAAGCACGCACCAGCGGTGAATCTGCACCTGTCCGATGGTGCAGAGGCCGAGCAGGATGTTTCTCACGTCCACATGCACGTTGTTCCACGGCAGGGCGATGACGCTGTCGTGATCGAGTTGCCGGGTACGCGCGTAAGCCGGGACGAGCTCGACCGCGTCGCGGCCTCGCTTGCCGAGGACTGACGAACCCTCCGCAGCTGGGCCGCTTCCAGCTACATTGAGCCAGCGGCCGAGCAGTCGGTAAGGGACCACACGGGTCTTCCCTTAGGGGTAAGAGAAGGGCTGCAAGTAGACCCCGGTGGTGCGCCGCCACACGCACGCTCTTGCCGCACGGAGGACGACCCTGTTCAGAAGTCCCTGCGTGCTCGCCAGGCCAGTGCCGTCAGCACGGCAGTCGTGGGAGTCCAGATGGCCCGCTCGGGCCAGGACGGCGAGATGCCGTTCATGACGGTGCCAACGCCCATCAGGGTGGTGACGCCGGTCAGCACGTGGCGGCGCATCTTCACCGGAGTGCGACGGCTCCCGACCACGACAGAGAGCCCGCTATAGAGAAGCGCCGCGCCTGCGCTCACGACCCTGAGGCGGCTAGGCAGGACGCCGGGGTGAGCGCCGCCGTAACTAGCACGGCCCCAGGGGACCCCGGCTGCAAGCGCAACCTGGAAGGCGGCGACCCCTCCCAGACCAACGGCCAAAGCACTACGTTCCAGGGAGCGCCGCTGACGCTCAGCACCTGATGGCGTCGGCCTCGGCTCAGTCACACCCTTAGGATGCCGCATCCGCTCCTGCCGCTGGTCGCTCGGCGGTTGCGCTGGGGACCCGAGTCTTCGGGCGTGGTTGGGGCCATGAACCCCTTCCGCCGCACCTTCGTTACATGTAACGTGGTGGGTATGACGGTAAAGCATCGAGTCAGCGAGTACCGGCGCAGGATGCGCGCACGCGGCCTTCGACCTGTGCAGATCTGGGTGCCGGACGTGCGTAGCGAGCGCTTTGCACTGGAAGCGGAACGTCAGGCGGCCCTGGTCGCCAGGGCGGACGAGCAGTCCGATGACCAGGAGTTCGTCGAAGCCGTCACCTCCCCCTGGGACGAGGAGTGAGGCGCGGCGAGCTGTGGACCGTCGCCGGGGGTGTCTACGCCTCCAAGCCGAGGCCCGCGCTGATCGTGCAGGACGACCTCTTCGAGGGCACTGCCTCGGTGACCGTGGCGCCCCTGACGACGACCCTGGTCGACGCCCCTCTGCTTCGCGTACGCGTCGCCGCCGATGATCTCACCGGTCTTCAGCACGACAGCCAGGTCATGATCGACAAGGTCACCACAGTCCGCCGCGAGAACGTCGGTACGCGCGTTGGCCGCCTGGCGCCTGAGAGTCTCGTGGAGGTCGAGCGCGCCCTGATGGCTTTCCTCGGCCTGGCTAGGTAGCTGAGGAGCGAGACCACTGCGGACGTCCGCATTTGCCGCCAGGAGCGTGGTCGCACGCTATTGCCGCAGGTGGCAAGCTGACGAGTCGCCGTCGCGGAGGCGCCAGGCGGTACTGGCTTAGGCGGCTGCCGACGACGGTCGAAACGCAAACTCGATCGCGCAGCTACCGAGCTCCGGCCCCAGGTTGGCGAGCTCGGTGGCCGTCGGTTCATGATCACCGGCCGTCCTGGTTCCCATGCGCGACGCTGAACCGCCCGTGTCCAAAGACTTCCGCACGGCCTCGCCCATCTCAGTAGGGCTCTTCGGCACCAACGTGCCGGTGGTCACGTACACCTCACCCGCGTGGATCACCGTCACCGGGATAGTGGAGGTGAAGTTGTGCCGCCACACTGCGTCGGTGAAGGCCATCGGAACGCCGTCGACCAGATTGAAATTGACGGGGATACTCATGCCCCGTCCCGTCCGCCGGCCTTGGAACTGCAGCAGCATGACACCCGGGAAGCGCTTCCCGAGGCGGGACCTCAACAGCGGTCTCGCAACAATGTTCATCGCTTTGAGCACGCGGGGAGGTGGAGGGGGCGCAAGCCAGACGACGCCCCTGTCACGCTTCAGGGTCTGGCCTCTCGTCGACGCGGAGACACACGCGGGAGCAGCGTCCCTCCCTGCCAGAGTCCTCCTCTGGGCACACGCTGTCAACGCGCGCGTCAAACCTCCGGATTTGCCGCATACATAGCTGAGCTGTTAAGGACAAGTGGCTTCCGGCAGGCGTACGAATAGCCAGTCCATCTGTGGGGCGGAGGCGACGATCTCTCTGTCAGATCCGCCCAGAGGGTGGAGCGTGAGCTCATCTCCGTCCTGGGCGTCCCAGGCTGCCTCCTCGTCGGCCAGTCGCCAGATGGATCCGTCGAGCGGACCCAGAAGAGGGGTGTCGCAGTCCGGATCGTCACGGTAGATGTAGCGCACCGGCTGGTCGTTCGGCAGATCGTCTCCGTCGGTGACCAGGGCTGGCTCAAGGGGCACCGCCAGTGACGCGTCTGCGTGCACCTGCTCGTTGGTGGCAGTGCTGCCCTGCTCTGTCAGGTCCACATCGACGACGGTGCGTTCCTCCGGTGCCCCCGGGTAGGGGTCACGCGCCTCCAGCTGCACCCTGAACGGGCCTTCGGGCAGGACAGCCCTGGAAACCGCGACCACGAAGGCGTGCGGGTTGGCATCGGCATTGCAGCCGTACACCTCACCGGGGACGACGAGATCGGCGTAGAGCAGGTCACCCTCGACGAGGACACCGTCCATCCGCACGGGGCAGCCCGAGCCGTAGACCGCGCCGAACCACACCGCGATCTCGCCGTCCCAGTCCACCCGCGGCGCCTCCCCCTCCAGTCCCGCGGCCTCCCACAGGTCCTGCAGCTGGTCGTCGGTGGTGGCCACCGACGTCCGGTAAGGCTCACCGGTCAACCCCTCACCCAGCAGACGCCACCCTTCCCCGGCCGTCGGCTGGCTCCTCTGCGCAGGCGCCTGATCCTCAGGGATCCCGTCCACGCACAAGGGTCGGCCGGTGAAGCCGGCGAGCACCGCCTCGGCCTCGGGGGTGATCACCCCGAGGTGGATCTCGACCACACCGCCGTGCGGGGAGAGCGCGGACCCGCCGCTGCGAACACCGGCCTCCCGCAGCGCGGCGTCCACCTCGTTCAGCACGGCCTCGAGCTCCCCGGCGGTCCAGGGCACCTCCACCACCACGATTCCCTCCCCCGGCCACCTCTGGCTGACCTCCTGCTGCAGCGCGTCCAAGTCGGCGTCCTTGACCCACACAGTGATCCACCCGTTGCGTTCCCGGTCCAGGCCCAGCTCGACGAACCCGGGTTGCTCGACCGCCCACGCGTGCACCTCGCTGAGCAGCTCCTCGGCGTTGCCGTACACCGGCTCGTCGCGGTACAGGGCCTCATCCGCGCGGATCTGCGGCACGTCCGCGCACGACGGGAACCCGGCTACGCCCCCTGATGACGCCCCATCTGCGCCACCGGAACTCCCGCCGACCGTCCCGCACGCTGCCAAGAGCAATGCCGCTATGACGGCGCCCACCGGTACCCGACCGGGCCAAGGGTTACGCCATGACCTTTGCAAGCCCCTCACCTCCAAGAGCAGTCTGCACGCTCGACGCCACGAGACGCTCCCATTGCCGCCGGTCCCGATTTCCTACTTTGTCGTGCTCTCGCGCCACGCCGTGGCGGTTTGCTCGTCGTAGTACCGGCTGAAGCCACAACCCCATGCGATCGGTGAGTCCAGCGGGGCGCCTTCCCAACGAGGTTCACCGCTCACAAGCAGACGCGTCCCAACCTGGACGGGCATAGCTTCCTCCGCGGTCGGCTCGCCGACGCTTTGCAGGTCGACAATGACCTCATCCGCGTCACCGCCCACGAACCACTCGCGGACGTCGAACGTGATGCCCGCCAGGTCCAGGTCACCGTCGTCACCCCGGTCGGAAACAGACGGACCCATGCGGACGACGGTCCCATCGAAAGCGAAGGCGCGGTTCTGAAGTGTCTCGAGCGAATACGACTCGACGCAAGAGACTGCGCCGCCATCTGGCAGCGGACTGCCTTCGTTGTCCGGTGCGGGCTCGCTGCCAGCGGAGGCGACAGCAGATCTATCGGAGCTTTGACGGCTCGCGGTGCTCTCCGCATCGCTGCTACAGGCCGCCAGGATCAGGGCAAGGCCAAGCAGGCTCCCAGTGACGGTATGGATCTGCATCGTCTGCTCCAGGTGAACGTCGCCTCCATCTGAGACGCCGACCCAGCCGCCAGCGTTCCACACCATCCGCACATCCTGTTTGCCGCGCGGCGGCCGGCTCTAGTTCGCATCGATCATCTGCGGGTCAGGATGGTTCATGAACAACTTCCAGATCACCGCCGCCCTCGTCCCAATATCGACCGATGACCCCTCCGTTACTGCGCTACGCCAGGCGATGGCCGCGCACCTTGCCCGTTACACCGGGCAGACGCGCACCCACACCGAATCAGACCTGCGCGCCTTCCTGGCCTGGTGCACCGCACGACACCTCGACCCGCTCGCCGCCCACCGGGTGCACGTCGAGCTGTACGTGCGGTGGATGCAGGAGAACCGCCGATACAAGCCGTCCACGATCTCGCGGCGGCTGTCGGTGGTGATCGGCTTCTACCGCACGGCCGTCATCGACGGTGTCCTGACCGCCTCCCCGGCAGACCACGTCCGCCGCCCGCACGTTCCACCCGAATCACCCACCCTCGGCCTGTCCCACCTGCAGTTCGAGGCGATGCTGCAGGCGGCGCGGGCCAGCGTCAACATCAACGACTTCGCCCTGGTCACCATGCTCGGCCTTCTCGGACTACGGATCTTCGAGGCGTGCGGCGCGAACATCCAGGACCTGCGCGAGGAGCACGGCCACCGGGTGCTGAAGGTCCGTGGCAAGGGCGGCAAGGTCGTCCTGACACCACGGCCGCCGGCGGTGCAGCGCGCGATCGAACGCGCCGTCGACCTCCGTGAGGAAGGGCCGATCCTGCGGAACCAGCAGGGAGGTCGGATGGACCGGCATGCCGCGACCCGTCGCCTGCACCACCTGGCCGACGACGCCGGGATCAACCTTCCCCGGATGCACCCGCACATGCTTCGGCACACCTTCGTCACCACCATGCTCGACGCCGGCGTCGACCTGCGCGACGTCCAGATCGCCGCCCGGCACGCCGATCCCCGCACCACCATGCGCTACGACCGAGCACGCAAGAACCTCGACCGTCACCCCAACTACATTCTCGCCGCTTACATGGCCTCCGGCACCTAACGAACGACGGTTTCGCCCAGGACAAGCGGCGGCTCCCAGCAGGTCGGCGGACAGATCCCGGACCCTTCTTCAGGCCCCCACCGGCGCGCCTGGCCGCTAGGGTCCCTCGTCAGCGGTGGAGCCGCGCCAGCCACAGTTGTGGATGTCGGCTGTGGGCCTGGCTGGTGGGTACATCACCTGCAGAGCCTCGGCATTGATGTCTTGCCGCCGACCTGTCCACTGCCCTGGTCGAACTTGCTCGAGCGAACGTCCCTAGCGCCAGGTTCGAGGTGGGGTCCATCGTGGACATCCCCATGTCGACCGGGCAGCGCCGAGGGTGTCCTCTGCTGGTACGTGCTGCGCCATCTCCCGGACGGCAGTGTCGACAGCGCCCTGGAAGAACTCGTGCGCATCCTCGTGCCCGGCGGCATCCTTCTCTTCGGCGGGCACGTCGGCAGCACCAGTCACATCAAGCAGGAGGGCTACGGCGGTCATCCCATGCGCGTGCAGATCACCCTGCGACCGGCATCACTGTGGGAGCACAAGTTTCGGCGGCTTGGTCTCTCATCATCGAGGCCCACACCGCTCGCGCAGGGCGGGATCGTGGCGCCGCGCGCTGGTCAGCGTCCACTGACCTCCCGTGGTGCGAACCAGGAGTTCCACCAGGACGTCGAGGGACTCCTCCGCCGATCGGGGCGCAAACGTCGCCTGAAGGCCGGCCATATCGGCTCGAGGATGGCGTCCGCCATCCCGCGGAGAGCGCGGTCCTGCCCACGCGGCTCAACGACACCATCGGGGCCCGTCTCCTGGGCCTGCGATAGCGCACCCGACTGGCTGTGCACCCGGCCTGCCGCGACGATGATGGCTGAAGAGCACCCGCAAGAAGGAGCACTCGTGGCCCAGTTCGTCGTCCTGATCTACAGCCCCGACTCGGCGCACTCCCCCGGAGACACGGCAGCCACATCGACAGAGATCGCTGAGTGCGACCAGCATGCCGAGACGCCCACGAACGCTGCGTCGATGACCGCGGCCTGGGCCTTCACACCTCGTCGTATGGCCAGGTCGATCCGCGCGGACGGCATCACCGTCGGGCCGTACTACGACACGCCGCACGTGGTCGCCGGGGTCTACGTGCTCGAAGCACCCGATCTCGACTCCGCCCTGGCGACCGCAGCCACCAACCCCGTCGTCAGCCAGGTAGGTGGCGTCGAGGTCCGCCCGGTCCACAGCGGGAGCATGTAGAAGGTCCGGCCGCAGACCTCACGGAGCATCGCGTGTGCAGCGATCACCTCGGCCCGCCCCACCACGTCGCCCTCTCGCGAGCGACGGTGGCCACCGGTGCCGACGCCACTCGTCCCAGCTCGTGAAGCCGATGGGCGGCGCGTCGATCGGTTCGGTGCCGTCGAGCTCAGCCGCCGTGGGGACCTGCATCATGGCCGCCCACGACGCCAGGTCACCGTTCGACATCATCCAGCTCATCCGGGGCGCTTCGTCCTGCCGTTGGTCCAACCGCCTCCGTTGCTCGGCCGGCTCGAGCTCGAAGTAGTGCATTTCGACTGCCGCACCGCGGTCGGCGGCCGCCTGCCGCAGGGCGGAGCGCTCGTGGCGGCTCCCCAAGCCGAAGTCGATGATCACGTCGACCCCGAGCTCCAGCCCGCGCAGGGCGATCTCGATCAGCCTCCCCTCGATGACCTCCCCGGCCTCGCGCAGGTTCTCATCTCCGTAGAGCGCCTTCACCCACTCGTCCTTGGTGAGCCGCAGGGCCCGATGCTCCTGCTCCAGCTCCCTGGCCGCCGTGGTCCTCCCCGTCCCTGGCAGGCCCACGGTCAGGAAGAGGGTTGGGCGGGCGGTCGAGGCCCCGTGCCTGTCCATCACGACATCATGACCCGCGCAGACGCGTGGGGTGATCGATGACGACGTGGACGGCAGAGGCGGAGCCGCGGCCGTCAGGAGCGGACGTGCATCCGTTCGCCCTGGGGGCCGAAGATGGCCAGCACCTCGGCCGGGGCCGGGCCCGGGTTGCCGACCCAGTGCGGGGTGCGGGTGTCGAACTCGACGACCTCCCCCGCCTCGAGAGCGAGGTCCCGGTTGCCGAGGAGGAGACGCACCCTGCCACTGAGCACGTAGAGCCACTCGTAGCCCTCGTGGGTCTGCAGCGTCGGCGACCGGTCGTCGTCGACCGGCATGACGATCTTGAACGACTGGAGCCCGCCGGATCGCCGGGTCAAGGAGATGAAGGTGCGCCCGTGACGGACGATCGGCTTCGAGCGGATCCGCGGATCCCCGGTCTCGGGCGCGTCGACGAGCTCGTCCAGGGCCACCCGGTAGGCACGCGCCAGCGGCAGCAGCAGCTCCAGCGTCGGCCTGCGCTGACCCGACTCCAGCCGCGACAACGTGCTGATCGAGATCCCCGTCTCCTCGGCCAGGTCGCTGAGCGTCGCCTCGCGCTCGAGGCGGAGCTGGCGCAGTCGCGGACCGACACGGCGGAGCACGTCGTCATCTCCCACACTCCCCATCTTTGCCACCTTAGCAAGATTGTTTGACTCGTGGGCCGGTCCGGTCGCACGATGCCCGTATGAGCGAGGACAAGGCGTATGACGTCGTGGTGGTCGGTGGTGGTGTCGCCGGTCTCAGCGGTGCGATGGCTCTGTGTCGGTCACGGCGTTCGGTGCTGGTCATCGACGCCGGCGAACCCCGGAATGCCGCCGCCGGCGGTGCCCACAACTACCTGGGTCGCGAAGGCGTCAACCCGTCGGAACTTCTCGAGATCGGTCGGGACGAGGTGGCGACCTACGGCGTCGACGTGCTCGACGACCGCGTGCTCGACCTGAGCGGCGAGCTGGACTCCTTCGTGGTCACCACGGCCGGTGGGAGCCGGGTCACCGCCCGTCGCATCCTCGTCACCGGCGGCGTCGTCGACGAGCTGCCCGACGTCCCCGGCCTCGCCGATCGATGGGGCCGTGACGTCCTGCACTGTCCCTACTGCCACGGGTGGGAGGTGCGAGACCAGAGGATCGCCGTGCTCGGTTCCACGCCGATGTCGAGCCACCAGGGCCTGCTGTTCCGCCAGCTCTCCGACGACGTGGTCCTGGTCGTGCACGACGGGGTCGAGATGCCGGAGGCCGAGCTGGAGAAGATGAGGGCCATCGGCGTGCGCATCGTGACAGGCACCCCGCAGGAGGTCATCACCCAGGGGGACGCGCTCGTCGGGCTGCGTCTTGCCGACGGGTCCGTCCTCGAGCGGGACGCCATCGTGGTCGCGTCGCAGCCGCACGCCCGTGCGGACTTCCTCGCCCCGCTCGGCATCGAGCCCGAGCCGTTCGAGGTGAATGGTCTGACGTTCGGGTCGGTCGTCCGGGTCGACCCCAACGGCGCCACGGCCAGGCCTGGCGTCTTCGCGGCCGGCAACGCCACGGACATCTCCATGACCCTCATGGCCTCGGCCGCCCACGGCAATCACGTGGGCGCCTGGATCAACGCCGACCTCGCCGCCGCGGACGCCGCCCGCGCCGTCGCCGATCACCGTGCCCGGCGCCTGGAGCGCCCGCGCTGACCGACCGCACCCAGGATCGCGCCCTGGCCTCCGGCACCTGGCGGTCCGGGCCGGGGCGGAGGCAGGATGTGCCGGTGCTGAGCATCACCCGCGCCGACTTCGACGACCCGCAGCTGCCCGCCTTCCTCCAGGGTCACCTGGACGAGCTGGCGCCGACCGCACCTGCGGAGAGCCGCCACGCCCTCGACCTCGGTCAGCTGCAGGGGCCCGACGTCCGGCTCTGGGTCGCGCGCGTTGACGAAGTCCTCGTCGGCACCGGCGCGCTCGCCCGTGTGGAGGACGGGCACGAGGAGCTGAAGAGCATGCGGACCGATCCCCGGCGGCGCGGGCAGGGCATCGCCGCGCGGATGCTCTCCCACCTGCTGACCGATGCTCAGGCCCGCGGCATCCGTCGCGTCTCCCTCGAGACCGGCAGCATGGGCTTCTTCGCACCGGCTCGGGCGCTCTACCGAAAGGCCGGTTTCACCGACTGCTCTCCCTTCGGGACCTACCGCGAGGACCCCCACAGCGTCTTCCTGACCAAGGAGCTCTGAGATGACCCCATCCAGAGCCGTCGAGCTGACCGACGACGAGCTGCGCGCCGTGGTCGCCTACGCCCTGGCCTGCGCGACGCCGACCCTCGTGATCGCCGAGCGGGCCCTGCCCGACGATCCACGCCCGGCGGCAGCGCTGGAGGCGGCCCGGCTCTTCGCCGAGGGTGCCCCGCGCTCGAACCTCCAGCGCACCGCGGCGGTCGACGCGCACCGGGCCGCGCGGGAGGCACCGACGGAGGCCGCCTCGCACGCGGCGACGGCAGCCGGCGACGCGGCGGCTGCGGCATACCTGCACCCGCTGGCCGAGGCGACGCAGGTGCGGCACATCCTCGGTGCGGCGGCCCAGGCCGCCCGCGCGGCCGAGCTCGCCCGCGGCGACGACCCGGTCGTGGCCGAGTACGTGCTCCACCGCGCCGCGAGGCTCGTGACGCCCGCCGTCCGGGAGGTGCTGGAGCGCTACCCCCGCGCCCCTGCGGGCAGGACGCGGGTCGCCGGGCTCATGCAGCGGCTCGACGGCATGATCCGCGACCCCGCACCGGAGCCCAGGCCTGCCGAGGACCCGGGGCCCTTCTTCCACGGCACACGGGCCGACCTGCACCCGAGCGACCTGCTCACGCCGGGGTGGGGCACCAACTACGGCTCGGGCAAGCGGTCGCGGCACGTCTACCTCACGGCGTCCGAGCACGGCGCCCCGCTCGCGGCGGCGATCGCGCAGGGGGACGGCCCGCCGCGGGTCTACCGGGTCGAGCCGCTCGGCCCGATCTACGACGACCCCAACGTCACGGACAAGAAGTTCCCCGGCAACCCCACGCGCTCCTACCGCACCACCGAGCCGGTGCGGGTCGTCGAGGAGGTCAGCGGGTTCCCGCTCCCCGACCCCGAGGTCGTCGAACGCATCCGCCGGAACGCCGCCGAGCTCAAGGAGCTGGGCATCGAGGCGATGGACGACTGAGCAGGGCCCGGGAACGACGAACGGCCCGCCAGTGCGCTGGTCGGGCCGTGATCGGTGGTGGACGTGAAGGGACTCGAACCCCTGACCTCTCGCGTGTGAAGCGAACGCTCTAACCAACTGAGCTACACGTCCTCGGTGCACCCTGCGGGCGCGAGGACATACTGTACCGGCCTCGCCCCGACGTGCGAAATCGAGGGTCAGGGGTCCATGTCGGCGGCGCTGCGACGGGCGAAGACGTCCTGGGCGAAGCGGGCCATCGGCCCGGGGCCGTCCCCGACGACGCGCGGGGTCACGGTCGGCGCGGGAAGGGTGACGCCGGTGCCGAGCGTCGCCGGCCCGGAGACCTCGATGCGGGTCACCGCGCAGACGTCGCGCACGCTCGAGGTGATCCACACCTCGTCGGCGTCGTCGAGGATCGTCATCGGCAGCACGTCCTCGACGACGTCCACCCCCTCGTCGCGCAGCCACTCGATCGTCAGCTCACGGGTCACGCCGGCCAGCGGTCCGCTCGCCAGCGACGGGGTCAGCACCACCCCGTCGACGACCACGAAGACGTTGGAGCCCGTCCCCTCGCACAGCGCACCGGTCGTGTTGGGCAGCAGCGCCTCGGCGGCCCCGGCGCGCTTCGCCGCGGCGAGGGCCACGACGTTGTCGGCGTAGGAGGTGGTCTTCAGCCCGGCGAGGGCACCCACCTCGTTACGGGCCCACGGCACGACGGCGACCGAGGTCTCCGTGGGCGGGTGCGGCACCTCCGAGGCGGTGACGAGGTATGTCGCACGCCCGGGCGTGCGGTCGCTCCCCAGCGGCCCGGGGCCGGCCGTGACGGTGTAGCGCAGCCGACCGAAGGGCAGCGGCCCCAGGGCGAGGACGGCGTCGATCCCCTCCTGCAGGCGCTCCCGGTCGAGGGCCGGGAGCCCGAGCCCGGCGAGGGAGCGCTCCATCCGGGCGTGGTGGCGGGAGGCGGCGAAGAGCACGCCGTCGACGACCTTGCCGGTCTCGAAGACGCCGTCACCGACCGTGATGCCGTGGTCGAGGGCGGAGAAGGCGGGCTCGTCGCCCACGATCCGGCCGTCGACCCACACCCGCACCTGCGCACTGCCGTCTGCCATGGGTCACACTGTGCCATTCCGCCCGGAGGCACCCGACGACCGGTGGCGCTTCCCGCTCACCCGGGGACGGTCGGCTCCCCCGCCTGGTCCGTCGCGACCTTGGGCTCGGGCGTGCGTCGGAGCGCGGCGAGGGCCGCGATGGCCGTGGCCACGACCGTGACGGCCACGAGGATGCGGTAGTCGACGACGGCGAGGACGGCCGCCGCGACCGCCGTCGTCGCCGTCTGCGGCAGGTTGACCGCGACGTTGGCGGCGGCGTTGGTGCGGCCCTGCAGCCGGGGCGGGGTGAGGCGCTGACGCAGGACCATGAAGGCCACGACCGCCCACGTCACCCCGAAGCCCAGGACGACCAGACCGACCCCCACGAGCACGGTGCTCGTGCCCAGGACCGGCAGGAAGCCCAGGGCGAGCAGCCCCGCGCCGGCGGCGAAGGTGCGCGCCTCCCCCCAGCGGCCGATCGCCCAGGCCGAGGAGAGCCCACCGGTCACCGCGCCGATGCCCTGCATGCTCACCAGGGCGCCGAGCGCCGACGCCGGCAGCCCGAGCCCCTGCTCGAGGGCGGGGAAGACGGCCGCGTTGACCAGGCCGGTCGCGGCGCACACCAGCCCCAGGAGCAGCGTCAGCCGCCCCAGGCCCGGGGTGCGGACCAGGTGCCGGAACCCCGCCGAGACCTCGTGGAGGTAGCCGCCCCGCTCGGACGCCGGCTCCGGCGGCGACTCGACGACCTTGAGGGTCATGAGCGCCAGGGCGGTCAGCAGGAAGCAGACCACCGTCAGGGCCACGACCGAGCGTGGGCCGACGAGCGCGTAGAGGCCGGTGCCGAGGACCGGCGAGATCAGCCGCAGCGCCTGGTCGACGGAGGTCAGCAGGCCGTTGCCCGAGGCCAGGTGCTCGTCGGGCAGGATGTCGCGGACCAGACCGGCCTGGGCCGCGGCGCTGAGGTAGCCCATCGCCCCGTAGACGACGATCACGGTGTAGAGCAGCCAGAGCCACGAGGCCGAGTCGACGAGCACCAGGGTGGCCACGACGCCGGCGACGAGGACGTTGGAGACCACGAGCAGCCGGCGCCGCGAGAAGCGGTCGGCGACCTGCCCCAGCACGGGCGCGATGATGGCCGGCAGCCCCAGCATGACGAAGACCATCGCGGCCGCGCCGTCCGAGCCGCTGAGCTCCTTCACCCAGACCGCGACCATGAGGTAGAGCGCGCTGTCGGCGAGGTTGGTGAAGAGCCAGGCGAGGGTCAGCCGGCGGAAGGCCGGGTGCACCCAGGCGGCAGGGCGACGGCGGTGCCACCGCGTCGCGCCGGCCGTGGTCACGGGAGCGGGGGCGGCCATCTCAGCGCTCCTCGGAGGGCAGCGGGTCGGGGTTGACGGCCGCGAACAGGCGGGCGTGACGCGCGCCCTCCGGCCGCTTCGACGGGTCGTCCGAGCGGCCGGCGAACCGGTCGAGAAGGTGCTGGACCTGCTCGCTGAGGCTGCGCAGCTCCTCGGCCGTCGCCCAGAACCCTCCGGTCGAGATCGTGATGGCCTGCAGCCACTCCTCGGGCTCGGTGTCGGCCGCCGACAGGAAGCGGGTGACGCGCTCGGCCTCGCGGGCGACCGTCAGCGCCGCGAGCTCCTGCACCGCGTGCAGCGAGCCGGGCACCTCCGGGTCGGGCCGGGCGTCCATCGCCGCGCCGGCGTGCCGGACCCGCCACGGCTTCTCGCGCCCGCGCTGCTCGGCCCGCTCGATGTAGCCGTACTTCTCCAGCATCCGCAGGTGGAAGGAGCAACTGGCCACCGACTCCCCCACCCGCTCGGCGCACTCGGTCGCCGTGGCCTCGCCGACGTCGCGCAGGACGTCGAGCAGCGCCAGCCGGACGGGATGGGCGAGCGCGCGGATGCGCTCGGGGTCGGAGATGCGCAACGGGTCCACGGAAGTGGACACTACATACTCAAGACTCCTTTAGCAAGACTTCTTTAGTATGCCGTGGGCTACTCCTTCAGCGCCTCGATCAGCAGCTCCAGGGCCCGCTCGGTCGACCGCTCGACGACCTCCTCGGGCGGGCCGTCGAGCTCCACCCGGTAGGTGCTCGTGCCGTCGGGCACCGTCACCCCGATGTAGAGGGTGCCCGGCTCCTCGCCCTCCTCCGGGTCCGGGCCGCCGACCCCGGTCGTGGACACGGCGGCGGTGGCGCCCAGCAGCCGGGCCACGCCCGTCGACAGCTCTTCGGCGCACCGGGCCGTCACGAGCGGACCGGGCGTGACGCCGAGCACCTCGAACTTCACCCCGGGCGAGTAGGCGACCACGGCGCCCCGGTACCACTCGCTGGCTTCGGGGCCGGCGGCCATGGCCGAGGACACCGCTCCCCCGGTCAGGGACTCCGCCGCGGCCACGGTCAGGCCGCGGCGCTGGGCGAGGTCGGCGAGCTGTTCGGCGAGGTCTGCGATGCGCGTCATCGCTGCATCGTAGGAGCGCGTCACGGTCGACGCGCGCCGATCGGGACGGCCGCTCAGGGACCCCCGCCGCGCCAGCGGTGCGCAGGTCGGCGACCAGCTCCTCGTAGCCGCCGTGCGCCCGCCGGCGCAGGACCGCGGACGGTGGGTGGTGATCACGGTGGCGCGTCCGTCCGGCCCCTCCAGCACGGTGCCACGCTCGGCCCCGATCCGGACCGGCCGGCCGAGCACCGCCCGGCCGGCGGAGGCTCCCAGGCAGACCACCACGTCGGGGTCGACCACGGTCAGCTCCGCCTCCAGCCACGGGTGGCAGGCGACGAGGTGCCTCAGCTCCGGCGCCTGGTGGATGCGCCGCTTCCCCGTCTCGCGGTGGCGGAAGTGCTTCACGGCGTTGGTCAGGTAGACCTCGGACCGGTCCAGCCCGGCCTGCACCAGGGCGTCCGAGAGCACCTGTCCGGCGGGGCCGACGAAGGGCTCGCCCTGCCGGTCCTCCCGGTCACCGGGCTGCTCCCCCACGAGCACGATGCGGGCGGCGGCCGACCCCTCCAGCAGCACGGCCTGGGTCGCGTCCTCCCACAGCTCGCACCCGCGGCAGTCCTGCGCTGCCCGTCGCAGCCCGCGCACGGTGGGCCGGCGTGGCACCCAGGGTCCGGCGTCCGTCACCTCGTCGTCCACGTCCTACCTCGCTCCCGGTCTGTCGTTCCCCTCATCGTGCGCCCGGGCACAGCTCAGCGCGACGTCGGACGCCACCGGCCCGGAAGGGTTGCCGTGCGACGGCCGGCGTCTCGTGGGACGGTGTCCGGATGTCCCCCCTGCTGGCGATGCTGGGCGCCCGCGTGATCAAGGTGGCCCTCAAGGGTGCCGTCGCGTGCGGCCTGGCCTACTACCTCGGTTCCCTGCTCCCCCCGCCGATCGACGAGTACAAGTACTACGCGGCGCTCGGCGCCTTCACCGTCGTCGGCCTCGCCGTCGCCGACTCGATCAAGGAGACCTTCCAGGTCACCGGCGCCGTGGGCGTCGGGGTCGCCGTCGCGATCGCCGCGCAGAGCATCTCCTGGGCCAACTCCGTGACGGTGGCCGTGACCATCGCCCTGTGCTTCCTGCTCGGCTCCATCCGGGTCTTCGGGCTGCACGGGACTTGGGCGCCACTGGCCGGCCTCTTCGTCCTCGCGGCCGGCGGCGCCAACCCCGAGCCGATGGCGCTCGGCTACCTCGTGCAGCTGCCGCTGGGCGCGATCGTCGGGGCGCTCGTGAACGCCCTGCTCTTCGCCCCGCTCGGCGAGGACGAGATCGAGCCGGCCGCCGACGAGACCCTCACCCTGCTGTCCAGGCAGATGGCCAACTACGCCGACCTGCTCGAGGACCAGCGCCGCAACCGCGACGACCCCGACGCCGCGGACAGGCGCGGCGACGAGATGCACGCCAACGTGGTCGCGCTGGAGGACGTGCAGACGCGACTGCGGTCGGCCATCATCGACGCCCGGCGCGCCGAGAAGGGCAACCCGCGCGCCCGGCTGCACACCGAGCGCCGCGAGGCGATCCTGGACCGTGCGGAGGCGGTGAACCGCTGCTCGGCCACCCTCATGGCGGTCGGCGTGGTGATGGCCCAGTCCAGCGCGCCGGAGGACCGGGCCGGTATCTCGGCGCGGCTGCACGCGGTGCGGGCCATGCGCCGGGCCTCGGCGATCTTCGCCGATCCCGAGAAGGCCCAGTGCGAGCCCGAGATCTTCGGCGAGACCAAGCACGAGCTCGAGGAGATGCTGGCCTGCACCCGCGAGGCCACCGGTGACGGTCTGGACGACGTCCTGCTCGGGGCCCTGGCCGTGACCATCAACGACTGCCTGGAGACCTTCGCGCGCCACGTCGCCGAGGTCGACCCCGAGGACTGCCGGCCCGCCTAGCAGGCCGCGGCGGCCGGGACGGCCCGCGGCGCCGCCCGCACGTACCAGGCCCGCAGCACGAGCGCCGCGAGCAGCAGCTCCGCGACGTCGCCTCCGTAGTACATCAGCTGCGCCGCCTCCTGCCCGCGCTCGACGGAGCCGTGGGCGGCCGGCGGCCACTCCCCCGCCCGGGCGTAGAGCCGCTTGGCCAGGACGGCGTGCGCCGCCGCCGAGACCAGGAGCGCGACCAGGCGCGGCGTGGTGCCGGGGCGGTGCGGCGCCGGGTCGGGGCCGGCCAGCACCCAGGCGAGCAGCGCGCCGGAGAGGAGCAGGTGCACCAGCACGAAGGTGTATGCGGTGGGGCTGGTGGTGGTGAGACCGTAGAGCGGCGTGGCGTAGAGGACCCACAGCCCGCCGGCGCTCAGCACCACCGCGGTGGCCGGCAGGTCGTGAGGTCCTGGGACGTGCCCGGCCTCGTGCTCACGGTCGTGGACGGTGACGGCGACGTAGCGACCCTCGCCCTCGGCACCCGGGACCGCCGCACCGGTGAGCCGGTGACGCCGGGCACCTTCTTCCACCTGGCCTCGGTGTCCAAGACGGCCGTGGCCACCGCCATGCTGCGGCTGGTCGGGCAGGGCCGTCTGGAGCTGGACGCACCGGTCACGGCATACCTGCCCGACGTGTCGTGGGCCGACCCGCGCGCGCAGGAGATCACGGTGGCCCACCTGCTGTCGCACACCTCGGGCCTCGGGGACGTTCCCGACTACGGCTGGCACGAGCCGCAGACGGACGCCGGCGCCCTCGAGCGCCACGTGCGGACGGTTGCGGGGTGGCCGCTGCAGACCGCGCCGGGCGAGCGGTTCGCCTACTCCAACGCCGGCTTCGAGGTCCTGGGCCACCTGCTGGCGGTCCTCGAGGACCAGCCCTTCGAGGACTGCCTCGCCGAGGGTGTGCTGCGGCCCGCCCGGATGCCGGCCAGCACGTTCTCCCCCGCGGAGCTGCCCGACCGCCTGCGCGCCCGCCCGCACCTCGGGCTGCCGCCGCAGGTGGTGCGGGGGGTCTACCCCTACACCCGCCAGCACGCGCCCAGCTCGAGCCTGCACAGCAGCGGCGAGGAGCTGGCGAGCTGGATGAGGGTCCACCTGGGTCATGGCCCGGGACTGCTGGACCCTGCGGGGCAGGCGCTGCTGCACGAGCCACGGGTCCCCGCCGGCGAGGGACTCTTCGACCGGATGGCGCTGGGCTGGTTCGTCGGCACCCACCGGGGGCAGCGGGTGGTCGGGCACCCCGGCAGCGACCCGGGATTCCAGAGCCTGCTCGTCCTCGTGCCCGAGCGGGGCATGGGTGTGTGCGTCCTGGTCGACGCCAACACCGCACCAGTCTTCGCCACGGCCCGGGCGGCGGTCGACGTGCTGCTCGGCCTCGAGCGGGAGGACGTCCCCCTCCCTCCGGTGGGGGTGGCGCTCGGCCCGGTGCTCTCCGCGCACGGGGTGGTGGCCGCCGTGGACCGCTACCGGGCGTTGGAGACGGAGCACCCGCCGAGCTTCGACCTCGACGACGAGGACCTGGAGGAGGGCGTGTGGGGGCTGATCGAGCTGCACCGCACGGACCTGGCCCGGCCGCTGCTCGACCTGTGGACGTCGGCGCAGCCACGCTCCGCCCGGGCGTGGCTCACCACCGCCTGGGCGCACGAGGTCGACGGGCGACTCGACCTGGCGCTGTCGCTCGTCCGGCGCGCGCTCGCCCTCTCTCCCGTGGACGACGACGCCCTCGCGCTCCTGCGGCGCCTCGAGGACGGCTGAGGGACGCCCTCGGGCTGGGCACGCCTCGTCCCGCGGACATGCCTTATCGCCCGGCCTGTTGGGGCCGGGCTCGGGGCGGGGTCATCTCAGGTGCCACCGGACCCCGAGCTCGGTCACGGTGGCGGTGAGGCCCCGGTCGTGCACGAAGGTGTGGTGCCTCGGGCACAGCAGGGCGTAGTTGCTCAGGTCTGATCGCCCGCCGCGCGCCCAGGGGACGACGTGGTGGGCGTCGCACCAGGTGGCGGGCACGGTGCACCCGGGGATCGTGCAGCCCCGGTCCCGTGCCGCGAGCCGGACGCGTTGTGCGGGGGTGACGAGGCGCTTGCGTCTGCCCTGGTCGAGGATCTCCGATGGTCCGCCGAGGACGACGGGGATGATGTCGGCCTCGCACGCGAGTCTGCGGATCGCCTCCGCCCGTAACGGCACCCCGGCCAGGGTGGCGCCGACACCGGGCAGGTGACCGCCGGTCTCGGACAGCTGCCGCTTGAGCGTCTCGAAGTCGAGCGTCACCATCAGGGTGGCTTTCGGGGTGGTCGGCTGACCTTGCGTGCCGGCCACCCCTCGGCGCAGGACCGTGACGAACGCGTCGTACCTGCGCTGGGTCGCCGTCCGCAGGTCCAGCTCACCGGTGGCGTCCTGCTCCTCCTTCGACGCCGGCGCCGCCAAGGGCGAGTCGATGATCGCCTTGGCGGCCTCGTAGTCGGCGTCGTCGCCGAACGTGATGATCCACCGCTTCACCGACCCGTCGGCCAGGCTCGACTCGTGGATCCCCCGCATCGCGTGCTTCTTGCGGGCCTTCGCCTCGTGGTCCCGCTCGTCCACGCAGGACGCGACCAACCGGTCCACCATCCGGGAGATGTCCTTCTCGTCGAACACCGGGTCGGACCCGGCCTTGGCGAGCAGCTCGACCGCGGCGGCGTACTCCTCCGGAGGCATGCCCGGCCGGACCCGCTGCAGCGCCCGGTGCAGCCTCGCCGCCCGCGCGATCGACAACTGTCCGTCCTTGACGCGTTCGATCAGCGGGGCGTGGACCGGCTCACGGCCGGCCTGCGCCAACCGGGCCAGGTCCATCAGGGCGCGCCGCTCCAGGTCGGGGCACTTCAGCGCGAGCCAGTCCACGACCGTGAACCCCTCGGCCAGGTGCAGTCCGCGGTCGACGGCTTCGGTGGCCATCACCAGCCGGGAGCGTTCCAGGTCTGACACCGCGCGGGAGATCCACCCCAACGACTCCACGACCAGGTCGTCCTGCACCAGCTCCGGCCGGCTTACGTCAACCGGGAGGTCTCTGGGCAGCCACGCCCGATCGGCCCGCAGCCAGGAGTCACCGGCCGCCGACTCCGTCCCCCTCGGCGGCCGCACCGTCCCCAACGGCTGCTGCATACCTCGATCATATGTTCGAACACCGACAGACCCTCGAAGACACGCCGGTCCCTTGGCATCCTGCCAACCATGACGTCCTACCAGCCCGTCGAGGTCTCCCTGTCCTACCTGCAGCGCGCGCGAGACGCCCTCGTCTGGAAGGTCGAGGGCCTGAGCCCCTACGACATGCGCCGCCCTCTGACACCGACCGGCACCAACCTCCTCGGGCTCGTCAAGCACGTGGCGCTGACCGAGCACGGCTACCTCGGGATCCTGCTCGGCTCGCCCCTCGACCTCCCCCGAAGATGGGAGGACGAGACACCGGACGCCGACTTCTGGGTCAGCCCGGACCAGGACGCCGCGACCGTGCTCGACGCCTACCGCAGGATCTGGGTCAACTCCGACGCCACCGTGCGTCGACTCGGCGCCGACGCGCCCGTCGAGGTGCCTCCGTGGCCGCCCGAACGCCGCTCCACGTCGGTGGGTGCGGTCCTCACCCACGTCGTGGCCGAGACGCATCGTCATGCGGGCCACGCCGACATCCTGCGGGAGACGATCGACGGGGCGGCCGGTCTCCAGCCGTCCTTCTCCAACCTCAGCGAGGGTGACGCCGAGCGCTGGCGTCGGCACGTGGAGCACCTCGAGGCGCAGGCACGCGCGGCCCGGGCATGAGCGCACCGGGCCCGGCACGGCATACCGTGGCGAGATGGACGCTCCCACCACGCTCCACAGGTTGTGCGAGGTCATCGACGCCCACGACTGGACCGCCCTCGAGCAGCTGCTCGCCGACGACTTCACCTGCGACCTGGTCCACACCGGCGAGACCTTCGACAAGGCGGGGTGGGTCCGACTCAACGCCGACTACCCCGGCTTCCAGCACATGGTCGTGGAGGACCTCGTCGGCGCGGGCGACCGCGCCGTGTCGCGGTGCCTGGTGATCGGCGAGAGCGAGGGACGGCAACAACGCTTCCAGGTGGCGTCCTTCGCGCGCGTCACCGACGGCCTGGTCAGAGAGCTCACCGAGGTGTGGACCGACGTCGGTCAGGCTCCCCCACCAGGGACACGGGCCCCCTGAGGCCCCGACGTCGACTAGACGCCGGCGTCGCCCTCCCGACGGGCGTCGCGGGCGCCGTGACGGGCGCCGGTCCGCACCACCAGATAGAGCCCCAGGGCGAGGAGCACCGGGACGAGCAGCACGACGACGTGCCAGAGCTGGACTCTCATCCCTTGACCCTAGCCAGGGACCTGTCCCCCACGGCAACCCTCAGCGTGTCGAGCGCCTGCTGCTCCAGCGCGCGCACGCGCCCCCACGTCACGTCGAGCAGGTCCGGGGTCGCCAGGTGCTTTGCGAGGCGTCGCGCCTCCGCACCCTGGCGGAACCGGGCGGCGCGCAGGTCGAGGAGCAGGGGCAACGCCTCCCACTGCGAGTAGAGGTCACGTCGCTTGTCGCGATAGCTCGTCGCCGAGCCACCGTTGACGTCCGCGGCGATCCCGCCACCCGGGGCGAGCAGCACCGCCGGGGTGCCGAGCCGCCAGGCGTTGACGGCCAGGTGGTAGGTGTCCGTCAGGACGAGCGAGGCGTCGCGGACGCGGTCGAGCAGCTCGGGCAGCGGCAGCTCCTCGTGGGCCTCGGCGGAGGCGGCGCCCCCCGACGGAAGCGCGGCTGCATACCGATCGGGGCGAAGGCCGGTCCCTTGCCCCACGGCAACCACCGCGGGTCGGTGCCGGTCTCGCGTGCCAGTGCGCGACCCAGGAGCGCGATCTCCTCGGGGAGCACCGAGGATCTCCCCAGGAAGACCTCGAGCGCACCGTTCCCAGGGGTATGCGGCAGCACGCCGGCCAGCACCGCGGCGTCCACCCCGTGGTGACCAGCCGCGTCGCCGCGCAGGGTCCCGGCGACCCCGGCGGAGTAGGGGTCGCGGAACCAGACCTGACGCGCCCCACGCACGAAGCCTCCCAGCAGGTCCCCGTAGTCGCCCCGGTAGTCCTCGGCGGCGTTGAGCGACAGCGTCGTCCCGTAGGACAGCGTCCGGGAGCGCAGATCGGCGTCGGCGCCCTCCTGCAGCAGGACGCGCCGGGCGACGGCCGCCGCCTCGATCGGGTCGAGCGGAGCCGCGAGCTCCGAGGTCAGCACCTCGACGGTCGACCGCTGGTAGGGGGCCATGTGGTGGAAGTCGCCCCAGTAGAGGAGCACGTCGCAGTCGGCCAGCTCGTCCTCGCGACCGCGCACGAGCGAGTAGTCGAGTCCCGAGTCGACGTCGTTGACCAGGGCGGGGCCGACGACGCGGGTCCGCCCGGCGGGCTTGCGCCACTCGCCGTCGTCCCAGAGGCGCCAGCAGCGCACGTCGACGTCGGGCCCCAGGTGCTCCGCCACCCGGGCGAGGCCGAGGTCGACCGTGCTCATGCCGGGGTTGCGCCCGTAGGGCGGTGCGCACACGGCGTGCACGCGAGTCCGTCGACCGTTGCCCTCCTCCCCCGGGCGGTCGGTCGCGGCCGGGGCGGGGAGGGAGGACGTCACCGGTCCATCCTGCGCCACGACGTCGGTTGACGACGAACTCGAACGTCCGGGCCTCAGCGCAGCGCGAGCCTGGTCTGCGTCTGAGCGGCGCCGCCGTCCTTCTTCAGCGCGCGCAGCAGCGCGTCGAGCGCGCGGGTGTCGCTGGTCCGCACCCGCAGCAGGTAGTCGTAGGGCCCGGTGACGTGCACCGCGTCCACCACCGCCCGCTGCCCCCGTGACCAGGCGAGGAACTCCTCTGAGTCCTGGTCGGGCTGCAGCCTGACGTCGATGAACGCCTCGAGCCCGGTGGCCCCGACGGACGCCTCCGAGCCCAGCACCGCCTGGTAGCCCGCGATGACGCCGTCCCGCTCCATCCGGCGCACGCGGGCCGCCACGGCGTTGGTGCTCAGGCCGACCTGCCTGCCGATCTCGCTGAACGATACACGGCCCTCCACCCGGAGGATGCCGAGAATCTTCTCGTCCTGGGCGTCCATGCTGCGCATCCTCCCAGGTCGACTGCGAGGTTGTCGCGCCCCCTGCAGAAGCGCACCCACACTTCCGGGTATGGAGCATCTCGTCGCCCTGGGTGCGGGCCTCGCCGCCGGGCTCGCCGTCGCCGTCCCCCTCGGCGCGATCGGCGTCCTCCTCGTGCAGGAGGGCACGACCCGCGGCTGGCGGCGCGGTGCACCCGCCGCCGCGGCCGTGGCCACCGTGGACACGGCATACTCCCTGGGCGCGGTGATGGCGGGCGCGGCCCTGGCCCCTCTCGTCGAGGGCATCTCCCCCTGGCCCCAGGTGGTGGGTGGGCTCCTGCTCGTGGCCCTCGCGGCGCGAGGACTGCTGCGGCTGCGCTCCTCCTCGTCGGCGTCACCGAACCGGGCGGGCGCCGATGTCGCCACAGGCCAGGCGTGGGGCCGCTTCGCCCTGTTCGTCGGCCTGACGGCCGTCAACCCCGCCACGCTCGTCTACTTCGCCGCGATCGTCACCGGGCTGACCTCGGTGGTCGGGTCCGTGGGCACCGGGGCGCTCTTCGTGCTCGGAGTGGCGGTCGCCTCGTCGGCCTGGCAGCTGCTCCTCGTCGCCCTCGGGGCGGCCCTTGGGTGGCGCGGCGGCACACGCGCCCGCCGCGTCACCAGCGTCGTCGGCAACGGGGTGGTGGCCCTGCTGGGGGCGGGGCTGGTCGTCGGCGCCCTGGTCTGAGGTCGAACCCCCACGAAAGGGGCGCTACCACCAGGGTCGCGGGAGCAGCGCAGAAGCGTCCCTCGCGGCCGTGGTCGTGCTCGCCGTGCCGCGCCTGCGACAGATCGGCACCGCTTCCTGCTGGCGCGCTCGTCGGGACCTGCCGACCATCTCGTCCGCGTGCCAGGATGAGGATGTGAAGGCGTGGATCGTCGCGGAGCCGCGGCCGATCGGCGAAGGGCCGCTGCGCATGGTCGAGATGCCCGACCCCATCCCGGGACCGGGCCAGGTCCGGGTGCGGGTCGAGGCCTGCGGTGTCTGCCGCACGGACCTCCACCTGGCCGAGGGCGACCTGCAGCCCCGCCGCCCCGGCACCGTGCCCGGGCACGAGGTGATCGGACGGGTCGACTCCCTCGGTCCGGGCTGCGACCGGTTCGCCGTCGGTGACCGGGTCGGCATCGCCTGGCTGCGCGGCACCTGCGGCCGGTGCCGCTGGTGCCGGAGCGGGGCCGAGAACCTCTGCCCGCGCGCGAACTTCACCGGGTGGGACGCCGACGGCGGCTACGCCGAGCTCGCCGTGGTAAACGAGGCGTTCGCCTACCGCATACCGGAGCACCTCGAGGCCCCCCGCGCCGCTCCCTCCTGTGCTCGGGCATCGTCGGCTACCGGGCGCTCAAGCGGGCGCAGCTGCCACCCGGCGGGCGGCTGGGCATCTACGGCTTCGGCGCCTCCGCCCACCTGGTGGCCCAGATCGCCATCAAACAGGGCGCGGTCGTCCACGTCATGACCCGCTCGCCCCGGGCCCAGGAGCTGGCTCTGCGGCTCGGGGCGGCCTCCGTGACCGGCGCTGCCGACGCTCCCCCGGAGCCGCTGGACGCCGCGATCCTGTTCGCCCCGGTCGGTGACCTGGTGCCACCGGCGCTGCGCGCCCTGGATCGTGGCGGGATCGCCGTCGTCGCCGGGATCCACCTGACCGACGTCCCGCCGCTGGTCTACGAGCGCGAGCTCTTCTACGAGAAGGAGCTGCGGAGCGTCACGGCCAACACCAGGGCCGACGGCGAGGAACTTCTCACGCTCGCCGTCACGCTCGGGCTCGACCCGACGGTCACGGCCCGCCGGTTCGTCGAGGCTGACGACACCCTGCGCGATCTCGCCGCAGATGCCTACGAGGGTGCGGCCGTCCTCGTGCCCTGAGCGGAGAGCTCGTACAGCCGCGTGGTGCCGGCCTCCCACCGTCCATCCACGGGTATGGCGTACTCATGAGGTTGGTGAGAACCACTGGGATTTATCGGTCAACCCCAAGGATGAGGTTGAGTCCCGCATAGTGGTGTAGCGCGGTCGCCGAGACCGTCCCTGGCTTGGACGTAGACGCGGCCACCGCGTGATCCTTCGAGTGAAGCGCCCCAGGTTTGGTGCGGCATCCTTGTGAGTTGGAAGGATGCAGTTCGTGCCGAAGAAGATCGATCCGAAGGTCAAGGAGCGGTGCGTGCGCCTGGTGCTGGAGCACCAGGGCGAGTACTCCTCGCTGACCGCGGCCGCTGAGGCCGCCGCCCGCCGGGAAGGCCTGGGCAAGGAGACCGTGCGCCGCTGGGTTGTCCAGGCCCAGATCGATGGCGGGCAACGCCAGGGCGCCACCGGCGAGGAGCTGGCCGAGATCAAGAGGCTCAAGGCCCAGGTCCGCCGGTTGGAGGAGGGGACTGCTGCACGGGTAGGTGACAGGGGGGTCAGGCTGCGTGAGCGGCCGGTGTGGTCATGATGGTCTCGTACTCGATGGGGGTCAACCGGCCGAGGGCCTCCTGCCGGCGGCGTCGGTGGTAGGTGCGCTCGATCCAGGTGACGATCGCGATGCGCAGCTCCTGGCGCGTGGTCCAGGTGCGGCGGTCCAGGACGTTCTTCTGGAGCAGGGCGAAGAAGGACTCCATGGCGGCGTTGTCGCCGGCTGCGCCGACCTTGCCCATGGAGCCGACCATGCCGTGGCGGTGCAGGGCGCGGACGTGCTTCCGGCTGCGAAATTGGGACCCTCGATCGGTGTGCAGGATGCAGCCGGCGACGTCACCGCGCCGGGTGACGGCACTGTTGAGTGCGTCGACGGCCAGGCGTGACTTCATCCGGTCGCTGATCGAGTAGCCCACGATCCGGTTGGAGAAGACGTCCTTGACGGCGCACAGGTAGAGCTTGCCCTCGCCCGTGCGGTGCGCGGTGATGTCGGCCAGCCACAGCCGGTTCGGTGCCTGCGCGGTGAAGTCGCGCTCGACCAGGTCGTCGTGCACCGGAGGCCCGGGCAACTTGGGCGTTCTTGCCGCGCTTCTTGCCGAAGGCGGACCACCAGCCGTTCTGTGAGCACAGTCGCCACGCGGTCCGCTCGCACATGTCCTGACCAACGTCGCGGGCCTCGTCGGCCAGGTACCGGTAGCCGAACTCGGGGTCGTCCTCGTGCGCGTCGAACAGGGCGTTGGCGCGGTAGGCGGCCGCCCGCTCGGCATCGGTGACCGGGTCCGCGAGCCACCGGTAGTAGGGCTGGCGAGCGATCCTGAGCACCCGGCACGTCACCGTGACGGGGATCCCGTCGCCGGCCAGCTCGCGGACGAGCGGGTACATCATTTTCCCGGCAGGTTCGCCTGGGACAGGTAGGCCGCGGCGCGGCGCAGGACCTCGTTCTCCTGCTCCAGCAACCGGATCCGCTTCTTGGCCTCGCGCAGCTCGGCGTTCTCGGCCGCGGTGGTCCCGGGCCGGGCACCGTCGGCGACGTCGGCCGCGCGCATCCAGTTGCGCAGACACGACTCGGCGATGCCGAAGTCGGCCGCGATCTGCTTGATCGTCTGTCCAGGCTCACGACTCCGAGCGACGTTCACGACGTCGTCACGGAACTCCTGGGGATAGGGCTTGGGCACGGTGCACATCCTTCCAGCGACGCCTCCAAGCGTCACAGATCAGATGTCACCTACCCGTGCAGCAGTCCCTACAGCTAGACCGGCTGCTTCAGGTCCGCCGTCCTCCCGTAGGCTGCTGACGATCCACGGCGCAGGAACCCGGTGAGACTCCGGGGCGGTTCCGCCACTGTGACCGAGCACACGTGCTCGAAGCCAGACACTGGCCATGGACGAATCCGACCGCTACACGGGGCGAGAACCCCGGAGGAGGAACTCGGCAATGGCCGCGTCCGCACACGTCTGCCTGCTCTCCACGTCCGACACCGACCTGCTCTCGGCCCGGGCCAGCGGCGCGAGCTTCGCGCTCGCCAACCCGTCGCGCAGCACGAGCAGCGAGCTCCATGCGGCCCTCGAGGGCGCCGACCTCGTCGTCGTACGTCAACTGGGCTCGCCCCACGACCTGTGGGAGGGGCTGGCGGCCGTCCGCGCCACCGGCACACCGCTGGTCGTGCTCGGCGGTGAGCAACAGCCCAGCGCCGAGCTGATGGAGCTCAGCACCGTCCCGATCGGCGTCGCGACCGAGGCGCACCGCTACCTGGCCGAGGGCGGGCCGGCCAACCTGGCCCAGATGCACGCATTCCTCTCCGACACCGTCCTGCTCACCGGCGAAGGCTTCGAGCCCCCGGCGGTCGTGCCGTCATGGGGCTTCGCCGAGCGAGGCGCACCCTCCGACCCCTCGCTGCCGAAGGTGGGCATCCTCTACTACCGCGCCCACCAGGCCAGCGGGAACACCGCCTTCGCGCACGCCCTGGCGGACGCCGTCGACGCCACCAGTCAGGCCGTGGGCGTACCCATCTTCGCCGGCTCGCTTCGCAGCGCCCCCGACGAACTCTTCGACGCCCTCGGCCAGCTCGATGCCGTCGTGGTGACCGTCCTGGCCGCCGGCGGCAGCGTTCCGGCCTCGGTCAGTGCCGGCGGCGACGACGAAACCTGGGACGTCGAGCGCGTCGCCGCCCTCGACATCCCCGTCCTCCAGGGACTGTGCCTGACCAGCAGCCGTGGGGAGTGGGAAGCCAACGACGACGGAGTCACGCCGCTCGACTCCGCGAACCAGATCGCCATTCCGGAGTTCGACGGGCGCATCATCACCGCACCGTTCTCCTTCAAGGAGATCGACGACGAGGGCCTTCCCCGTTACGTCGCCGATCCCGAGCGTTGTGCCCGCGTGGCCGCCATCGCGGTCAACCACGCGCGACTGCGTTACGTCCCGAACGCGGAGAAGAAGGTCGCACTCGTCCTGTCGGCGTACCCGACCAAGCACTCCCGTATCGGCAACGCCGTCGGGCTGGACACCCCGGTCTCCACGATCCGTCTGCTCCGACGGCTCCGTGACGCCGGGTACGACCTGGGCGGCCCCGGCGCCGTACCGGGCCTCGACCTCGAGGACGACACCCAGGCGGGCGACACCCTGATCCACGCGATGATTGCCGCAGGTGGGCAGGACGAGGAGTGGTTGACGTCCGGACAGCTCACCGACGCGCACGTGCGCATCGACGCCGAGCAGTACCGTCGTTGGACCGCCCACCTGCCGCAGGCCCTGCGCGCCTCCATGGCCGCGGCGTGGGGCGAGGCTCCTGGTTCCCTCTTCGTCAACGACGCTGGTGAGATCGTGATCGCCACGCTCGTCGCCGGGAACGTGGTCATCATGATCCAACCGCCCCGCGGCTTCGGCGAGAACCCCGTGGCGATCTACCACGACCCCGACCTCGCCCCGACCCACCACTACATGGCGGCCTACCGCTGGTTGGAGGAGTCCCCGGAGTCCGGCGGCTTCGGCGCGCACGCCGTCGTGCACGTCGGCAAGCACGGTTCCCTGGAGTGGCTGCCGGGCAAGAACGCGGCGCTCTCCGCCGAGTGCGGCACCGACGCGGTACTAGGCAATCTGCCCCTCTTCTACCCGTTCCTCGTCAACGACCCCGGCGAGGGGGCACAGGCGAAGCGACGCGCCCACGCCACCATCGTCGACCACCTGATCCCGCCGATGGCGCGCGCCGAGACGTACGGCGACATCGCCCGCCTCGAGCAGCTGCTAGACGAGTACGGCAACATCGCCGCGATGGATCCGGCCAAACTGCCCGCGATCCGTGGGGAGATCTGGCAGCTGATGAAGGCCGCCGAGATGCACCGGGACCTCGGTCTCGACGAGCGTCCCGGCGACGAGGAGTTCGACGACTTCCTGCTGCACGTCGACGGCTGGTTGTGCGAGATCAAGGACGTCCAGATCCGCGACGGGCTCCACGTCCTGGGTCAGGCACCCTCCGACGAGGCCCTGGTGAACCTGGTCCTCGCGGTGCTGCGCGCCTCGCAGGTCTGGGGCGGGGTCGGCAACGCCGTCCCCGGGCTCCGGGCAGCACTCGGCCTCTGCGATGGCGCCTCGACCGCGCAGGTGGACGCCTCCGAGGCCGAGGCACGAGGTCTCGTAGAGGCCTTGGCCGCAGCGCACTGGGACCCCACAGTGGTGCCCCTGCTCCACGAGGACGCCGACGTGAGGGCCGCGCTGAGCTTCGCCGCCACCGAGGTGGTGCCGCGCCTGGCTAGCACGACCGACGAGATGGACGTGCTGCTGCACGCCCTCGAGGGTGGCTACGTGCCCGCCGGCCCGTCCGGCTCGCCGCTGCGCGGCCTGGTCAACGTGCTGCCGACCGGCCGCAACTTCTACACCGTCGACCCCCGCGCCATCCCCTCGCGCCTCGCCTGGCAGACCGGTCAGGCGATGGCCGAGTCCCTCGTGCAGCGCTACCTGGACGAGACCGGCGAGTACCCGAGCTCGGTCGGCCTGTCGGTGTGGGGCACCAGCGCGATGCGCACCTCCGGTGACGACGTCGCCGAGGTGCTCGCGCTGCTCGGCGTCCGCCCCGACTGGGACGACATGTCCCGCCGGGTGAACAACCTGCAGGTGATCGACCTGGCCGAGCTCGGCCGGCCGCGCATCGACGTCACCATCCGCATCTCGGGCTTCTTCCGCGACGCCTTCCCGCACGTCGTGGCGATGCTGGACGACGCGGTGCAACTGGTCGCCGCTTTGGACGAGCCGGACGAGATGAACTTCGTCCGCGCCCACAGCCGGGCCGCCCTGGCTGAGCACGGGGACGAGCGCCGGGCCACGACCCGCATCTTCGGCTCCAAGCCCGGCTCCTACGGGGCGGGCATCCTCCAGGTGGTCGAGTCGGGCTCGTGGCGCGACGACAAGGACCTCGCCGAGGTGTACACCGCGTGGGGCGGTTTCGCATACGGCCGAGGCCTGGACGGAGTCGCCGCGGCCGAGGACATGCGCACCGCGTACCGACGGATCAAGGTGGCTGCGAAGAACGTGGACAGCACTGAGCACGACATCGCGGACTCCGACGACTACTTCCAGTACCACGGCGGAATGGTGGCCACCGTGCGGGCTCTCACCGGCTCCGACCCGAAGGCCTACGTCGGCGACTCGTCCTCCCCCGACGCCGTCCGGACTCGCTCGCTGCAAGAGGAGACGAACCGCGTCTTCCGGGCCCGCGTGGTCAACCCCCGCTGGATCGGGGCGATGCAGCGCCACGGCTACAAGGGCGCCTTCGAGCTCGCAGCTACCGTCGACTACCTGTTCGGGTTCGACGCCACCGCCGGGGTCGTCCACGACTGGATGTACGAGTCGCTCGCCAGTTCGTACGTGCTGGACGAGACCAACCAAGCGTTCCTGCGTACCTCGAACCCGTGGGCCCTGCGCGGCATCGTCGAGCGGCTGCACGAGGCCGCCGAGCGTGGTCTGTGGGCGGAGCCCGACCCGGAGACGCTGTCGCAGCTGCAGAAGGTGTACCTCGAGGTCGAGGGGGACCTGGAGGACGAGGCGTGAGTGCCCACCTGCACGTCGTCGGCTTCGGCACGGGTCCCGACCACCTGACCCGGGACGCCGTCCGCGCCTTGCTGGACACCGATTACGTGCTCGCCGTCCGCAAGCACGAGGACGACGAGCTGCTGCAGGTGCGCCGCGCGATCTGCCAGGAGTTCGAGGTCGAGTTGGTCGAGGTGCCCGACCCGCAGCGTGACCGGGACGACCCGAGCGACTACCCCGCCGCAGTGCGCGACTGGCACGCCGCCCGGGTGGCGGCGTTCGCCGACGCGGTGGCCGAGCGGAGTGGACGGGCGACCTTCCTGGTGTGGGGCGACCCCTCGCTGTACGACTCGACCCTGCGCGTGGTCGAGGGGATGTCGGCCGACCCCCGCCTGACCGGCCTCACCTGGGACGTCGTGCCCGGCATCAGCGCCCCCCAGCTGCTGGCCGCCCGGCACCGCATCGTGCTGCACCCGGTCGGCACGCCAGTGCACGTCACCACTGCCCGTCGCCTGCGCGACACCGTCGCTGCGGGCCAGCGCAACGTGCTGGTCATGCTTGGCTCCGAGGCCAGCCTCGACCAGCTCGAGGAGCTCCCCGGCTGGAACATTTGGTGGGGCGCCAACCTCGGCTCGGACGGCGAACAGCTGGTGGCCGGCACGGTCCGCCACGTCCTGCCGCAGGTGCGCGAGGCCCGCGCCCGAGCCCGAGAACTCGCCGGTTGGGTGATGGACGTCTACCTACTACGAGGGCCGGAGGGCGACGCGTGAGCGGGCTGCTGGTGGCCGGCACCACGTCGGACGCCGGCAAGTCGGTGGTGACCACCGGACTGTGCAGAGCGTTCGCGCGCCGCGGGGTCCGGGTGGCGCCGTACAAGGCGCAGAACATGTCCAACAACTCCATGGTCTGCCAGGACCCCGCGGGAGGCACCGCCGAGATCGGCCGGGCGCAGTGGGTCCAGGCCCTCGCCGCCCGGGTGACTCCCGAGCCCGCCATGAACCCCGTCCTTCTCAAGCCCGGCTCCGACCGACGCAGCCACGTCGTGGTCATGGGGCACCCCGCCGGGGAGGTCTCCGCCACCGACTTCGCCACCGGGCGACGGCACCTGGCCGCGGCGGCGCACGCCGCGTACGATGCCCTCGCCGCGCGCTTCGACGTCGTGGTGGCCGAGGGTGCGGGCAGCCCGGCCGAGATCAACCTGCGCTCCAGCGACTACGTCAACATGGGCCTGGCCCGCCACGCTGACCTGCCGGTCGTGCTGGTCGGCGACATCGACCGGGGCGGCCTCTTCGCCTCGATGTTCGGCACCCTGGCGCTGCTGGAGCCGGCGGACCAGGCGCTGGTGGCTGGCTTTGTGGTCAACAAGTTCCGCGGCGACCCCGGTCTGCTGCGCCCGGGCCTGGACCAGCTGGAGCGAATGACCGGTCGGCCCGTGCACGGGGTGCTGCCGTGGCACCCCGACCTGTGGCTCGACTCCGAGGACGCCCTCGACCTGGAGGGTCGCCGCAGCAGGGACGGCGCTCGGGTGCGGGTCGCGGTCGTACGGCTCCCCCGGATCAGCAACTTCACCGACGTCGACGCCCTGGGTCTCGAGCCGGACCTCGACGTCGTCTTCGTCTCCGACCCGCGTGACCTCGCCGACGCTCACCTCGTGGTGCTCCCGGGTACGCGCGCCACGCTCGCCGACCTCGCCTGGCTGCGCTCGCGCGGCCTCGACGCCGCGATCACGGCCCACGCCGCGGCGGGACGTCCGGTGCTCGGGATCTGCGGTGGCTTCCAGATGCTCGGCCGCACGGTGAGCGACCCCGACGGCGTCGAGGGGGCCGTCGGTGCGCACGCCGATGGGCTGGGCCTGCTCCCCGTGACCACCAGGTTCGCCCTGGAGAAGGCGCTGCGCCTGCCCGTTGGCGAGGCGCTCGGTGCGGCCACGGCCGGCTACGAGATCCATCACGGGCGGATCAGCCGCGACGCAGGCGCTGAGGAGTTCCTCGGCGGGGCACGCTCCGGTCAGGTGTTCGGCACGATGTGGCACGGCAGCCTGGAGGGGGACGCCTTCCGGGCTGCCTTCCTCGCCGAGGTCGCCGCTCTGGCCCCCTCCGGCGCCAGCTTCCCGGCTGCCCGGGAGCGCCGGATGGAGCTCCTCGCCGACCTCGTCGAGGAGCATCTCGACGTCGAGATGCTGCTGGCACTGGCCCGTGACGGAGCGCCTGGTTCGCTGCCGGTGCTCACCGTCCCCGCACTCCCCCAGGAAGGTGCACGATGAAGGTCCTGCTGCTCGGTGGCACCGCGGAGGCGCGCGACCTGGCCCGCCTGCTGGTGGAGACCGGGGTGGACGTCACCTCGTCGCTCGCCGGTCGCGTGGCCCGGCCTCGTCTGCCGGTGGGACAGGTCCGCATCGGCGGCTTCGGCGGCGTCGCAGGGTTGCGAGCCGCGTTGGCCGTCTACGACCTGGTGGTCGACGCCACCCACCCGTTCGCCCGCGGCATGAGCGCCAACGCGGTCGAGGCTTGCACGGTCGAGCAGGTCCCGCTGCTGCGCTTCGAGCGTCCGGGCTGGGAGCGCGACCCCGCGTGGTCCTACGTCCGTTCGCATGCCGAGGCAGCGCAGGTGGCGGCAACGCTGGGGCAACGTCCCTTCTTGACCGTAGGCAGACAGGAACTGGCCCGGTTCGTGCCCAACCTGGGCCAGGCTCCGGTGCTGGCCCGGGTTGTTGATGCCCCCGACATGGAGCTCCCCGCGCCGTGGCGTCTGCTCACCAGCCGCGGGCCGTACACGCTTCAGGGTGACCTCGAGGTGATGCGGGAGCACGGCAGCGACGTCCTGGTCACCAAGGACTCCGGCGGCACGTACACCTGGCCGAAGTTGCAGGCCGCTGCGCAGCTCGGCGTCGCTGTGGTCGTCGTCGAACGACCGGAGCCGGACCCCCGCGCGCAGGTCGTGCACGCGGTGGGCCCGGCTCTTGAGTGGGTGCTGTCGCACCGCTGACTCAGGCGACCGCATTCGCGGTGGTGTCGACCCGTTCGAGCAGCCACGTCAGGGCCACGCCCAGGGTGCCCCAGAGCGCGGCCAGGGTGAGGACCGAGGAGATCCAGAACTCCCACAGCACGTAGGCGGGGAAGTCGCCGAGCTCGTTGACTGTCGGCATGGCGAGTGCCGCGACGGTGACCACGATGACGTAGGCGACCCCGGCCACGACGACACCGGTCCACGCACCACGTGCGGCGACGAGCCAGCGGTCCAGGAACACCGTTGCGACCATCGCGACGATGGACATCAGCGCGTAGGCGACGGAGCCGAGTGCGGTGACCAGCGCGGTCGAACCGACGACCGTCAGCCGTCCCAGACGCCCGGCAACGGCGGCGGCGATGAGGGCGGTGATCCCGCCCAGAGCGACGCCGATGGCGATCGTCACGGTGGCCAGGCCCCAGGTCTTCTGGGTGGTGCGGGTGATGCCGCCCTCCTCTTCGTTGCCGTGCGAGTGGGTGTGGCCCTCCTCCGTGTCGGCCGCGGCGTGCGTGTGGACGGCATCACCCTCGGCATGGGTGTGCGCCTCATCCGCGGCGGGCTCAGCGGGAGGCTCCACTGCCGCCTCCTCGCACCCGATGGCGGTGTCGATCGGCGGCTCGCCAACCGTGAAGGCCACGCCGAGGGCCGCGATGCCGCCGATGAGACCCGCGAGAAGGCCGCGGACCAGGAAAGTACGTGCACTCACGTGAGATCCCAGTTTTCTGTAGCCGTCGAATTCGCCACGCACGCTGCACGGCACACCGACGTCCCAGCGCCGTGATCGGCGCAGGGGTCGGGAAGGGAGACCGCCTCACGGACGGCGCAGGCTCAACAGCCCAGATCCCTCGAGGAGATCAGTGGCAGGGGTAGCCGAGAAGGTGACGACCGTCGTGGGCCCACTCGTGCACAGCGGTGCCGGCGAAGAGCGAGACCGCACCCTGGTCGGCGCTGACGCGGAAGACAACCAGGAGGCCGAGCAGCCCAGCGAACAGCGCCCACGGGGCGAGCTCACGAAGGTCAACCGTCGGGATCTCGACGGCGGGAATGGCCGTGGCGCCGGGAAGCGGCGTGGCAACAGTGTGCGACATGTTTCCTCCTCAGCGTTCTGCGCCCAGGTGATGTGGGATGGACGAACGCCCGGGTCTGACTTCACCCTCCGAGGACGGTGTCACAACAGCGCGGCTGTGCCGGACTCACACCGGCTTCCATGGCATTTGCTGGGGCCAGCGTAGGCGGTGTGCCGCCCCCTGATGACGCCGACCCACGGAGTGATAGGTTGCAGGTGCCGTGGTGCACGGGAAGCCGGTGGAAGACCGGCGCGGCCCTCGCCACTGTGAGCGCGGAGTTCCGCGACCTCACCGACACTCCGGTGTCGGGACCACTGGGTGCACACACCTGGGAAGGTCGGTCGCAGGACGGCGATGCGCGAGCCAGGAGACCGGCCACGGCGCGTTTCGTATCCAACGAGGTCCTTGGAGAAAGATCCCATGATTCGCCGTGCCATCATGCCCGGAATGTCACTCGCCGCAGGCGCCGTCCTGCTCCTCGCCGGTTGCGCCGGCGCCCCGGAGAAGGAGTCGGCGACCGCTGAGAGCGGCGACCGCTTCCCTGTCGAGCTCGTCAACTGCGACCACGAGGTCGTCGTGGAGTCCGCGCCCGAGCGTGTGGTAACTCTGAATCAGGGCGCCACCGAGGTGGTGCTCGCCCTCGGGCTGGGTGACCGCCTCGCTGGCACCGCCTACCTCGACGACGCGATCTCGGACCGGTGGGCCCAGGAGTACGAGAAGGTACCGGTGCTGGCTGAGGAGTACCCCACGAACGAGGCGCTGCTGAAGGCAGAACCCGACCTGGTGTACGCGTCGTACGCCTCCGCCTTCGACAGGGGCGTGGCGGGCGACCGGACCATCCTGGCGGAATCGGGAACGCAGTCGTACCTGTCTCCTTTCGGATGCCCGGACGACAGTCAGCGCCCGACCCCCACCTTCGACGCCGTGTGGCAGGAGTTGGACGACGTCGCGGAGCTGCTTGGTGAGCCTGACAGCTCTAAGGCTCTTGTGGCCGAGCAGAAGGAGTCTCTCCGCAGCGTCCGCGACGAAGCACCCGGACAGGGCTTGACTGCCCTGTGGTACGACTCCGGTGACAAGACGCCGCTGGTCGGTGGCGGCCAGAGCGGACCGCAGCTGATCCTCGACGCGGTCGGCGCCGCGAACGTGTTCTCCGACATCGACCGGGGCTGGGGCGAGGGCAGCTGGGAGGACGTCCTGGCGACCGATCCCGACTTCATCGTCCTCGCCGACGCCAGCTGGTCGTCGGCCGAGGAGAAGAAGGCCTATCTGGAGAAGGACCCGGTGCTGCGCGAGCTGACCGCCGTAAAGACCGGCGCCTTCGTGACCGTGGCCTACTCCGAGGCCACGCCCGGAGTTCGCATGGTCGACGGCGCGGTTTCTGTGGCCAGCCAGCTGGCAGATCTCGATCTCCGGCCGTGAGCGTGGCCCGCCTCGCAGGGGGCAGGGCTGTGGTCGTGGTGACGCTCACGTCAGCGGCACTCGTGGCCAGCGCCGCGGTGGCGCTCTCCCTGGGATCGGTGGAGGTGCCCGTGGCACGCGTCCTGGCCGTCCTCCTGCGCCGACTCGGGGCCGGCGGCGAGGTCACGGTCCTGGAGGACCAGCTCGTCTGGCAGTTGAGGCTGCCAAGAGTGCTCGGGGCCATTGCGGCAGGGGCGGTCCTCGCCCTGTGCGGGGCCGTCCTCCAGTCCCTCACGAGGAACGACCTGGCCGACCCCTTCCTGCTCGGCGTCTCCAGCGGCGCCACGGTGGGCGCGGTGACCATCATGGTTCTAGGCATCGGACTCGGCGGGCTCGCCGCCAGTGCCGCCGTGTCTGCGGCCGCCTTTGCCGGGGCGCTGGCCGCCCTCGCCGTGGTCCTGGTGATCGCGTCCGCCGGCGGTCGGGGGCTAAGCCCGCACCGCACCGTGCTGGCCGGCGTCGCTGTGGCCTACCTGTGCAGCGCCTACACCTCGGTCGTGCTCATCATGCATGGCGAGGGCGATGCCGCCCGCAGGGTGCTGAACTGGACCCTCGGCTCGCTCGCGGGGCTCCGCTGGGACAGCACCGTCCTCCTCCTGGGGGCTGCGGTGGTGGCGTTGCTCTGGTTCTTGGCCTACGCCGAACGGCTGGACGCCTTCACCTTCGGGGAGGTTTCCGCACAATCCTTGGGCGTCCCTGTCGCCCCGACGCGCTGGGTGCTCATGGTAGGCACCGCCGTGGTGACCGCGACCACAGTCGCCTACGTCGGAGTGATCGGCTTCGTGGGGTTGGTGGTTCCTCACCTCGTCCGCCCGCTGGTGGGCCACCGACACGCGGCGGTCCTGCCCGCGTCGGCAGCGGGTGGATCGCTCCTGCTGATGTGGGCCGACACCGCCGCACGCTCGCTGGTCGACAGCCAAGAAATCCCCGTGGGCGCGCTCACCGCCGTGCTCGGCGTACCCGTCCTGGTCTGGCTGATGGCAAGGAGGCCTCGCGCATGACACATCGCGACCTGTGCGTGCACTCATCGACGCCCGACCTGCGGGCAATTGGAGTCGTCGTCCGGCTCGGCGTCGACGTCGTGCTGGACGACGTCGATGTCTTCGCTCGAGGCGGCCGGGTCACTGCACTGCTGGGGCCCAACGGGTCCGGCAAGACGACCCTGCTGCACGTCCTGGCCGGCCTGCGGAAGCCCGAGCGCGGCACCGTCCTGGTCGGAGACGTGGCGATCCGCTCGTTGTCGCACCGCCGCCGCGCCCAGACCGTCGCCCTCGTCGAGCAGCATGCCACGACGACCACGGACCTCACCGTGCGCCAGGTGGTCGCGCTGGGCCGCCTCCCCCACCGACGAATGTTGGGCGGCGCGCCCGGCGACTCCGGTGCCGACGTGGTCGACACGGTCATGGACCTCGTCGGGCTCACGCACCTTGCCGACCGCGGGTGGACCACGCTGTCCGGCGGTGAGCGCCAGCGCGCCCACCTGGCCCGTACCCTGGCCCAGCAGCCGGCGGTCCTGCTCTTGGACGAGCCGACCAACCACCTGGATCTCGGGCAGCAGCTCCGGTTCCTCGCTCTGGCTCGAGACCTTGGCCTGACCACCGTCGCCGCCTTGCACGACCTTGAGCTCGCGACGGCGTTCTGCGACGACGTGGTCGTGCTCAACCACGGCCGTGTGCACGACCAGGGACCGGTCGCCTCCACCCTCACCGCCTCGTTGCTACGCGAGGTCTACCACGTGGAGGCCTCGCTGGACCCCCACCCCCGCCTGGACCGTCATCACCTGGTCTGGGACGGCCACGTCGAGGAGCACTCATGACCGTCCACGTCCTCGTGGGCACGTCGCCTGCCGACGCGGCCAGACGCGCAGACCTGGCGGCGCTCGCCGACAAGCTCGACGCCGAGCTCGCGTTCCTGCAGCTGGCCTCCCCCACCTTGGGAGACGTCCTCGAGCGGCTCGCGAAGAGCGGCGAGGCCGAGGTGGTGCTCGTCGGTGTCTCCGGTGGCTTGGGTGGCCCGGGCATCTCCTGGCTGCGACGGGTCGCGGCCGACTGGTGGCGGGCGTTCGGCGACGGCGCGCCACGGGTCAGCACCGCGCCTACTTTCATGGAGGAGATGTCGCAGTGGCGGGCGCTGGTGCAACTGGCACGGCCGATCACCCACGGCGGCCCGGGACTGACGTCGGCCGCGTGGGAGGACGTCCCCGAGCACCGTCACCAGGTGTTCGTCTGTCGCGGGCCGCGCTGCACGGCGGCCGGCGCGGAGCAGGCCTGGAGGGGAGTCGTGCTGGGGCTCATGGGGGCCGGTCTCGGCGACGACGACGTCCTGGTCACCCAGACCGGGTGCCAGTTCCCGTGCAACCACGCTCCGGTGGTCACTGTCCAGCCCGACGACGTCTGGTACGGCGGCGTCGACCAGGAGGCGGCGGGCGCCATCGTCTCGGAGCACCTGGTCGGCGGGGTGTCGGTGCAGCGGCTGCGGCTCCCCCGACGTCGCAAGGCCTGACAGTCGCTCTCGACGTCAGCCGGACGAGCGTGCCCCGCCGACACGCCCACGCGTCGACGGACGACAGGTGCCCTCCGAGAGCCAACCACGCCTTGGCGTCCCGTCTCCTCGTGGGACGGTGGTCGATACTGTCGGACTACCTGTTCGTACCGATCAGCATGGTCGCCAGGGCAGCCGAGAATGGCTGACTCCACGCCACCGTTGGCTAGGGGACCGCCTGCGTCCAGCCTTCAGAGCCGCCACGCGTCCCGGGCGAGCGACGGCGCTGCGACCATCACGGCGAGACCCGCCAGCTGGGAACTGGGAAGGTTGAGCAGGTCCTCGAGCCGGGCAGACGCCTAGCCGAAGTTCTGGTGACGCTCGCTGCGTTACCCCACCATCGCGTCCGGGGTGTTCGAAGCGCGGTGGGCCAGCAGACCCGTCACCCCTGCCACAGCGCCCCAGACCAGCGGGGCCGTGAGGGCGTCCAAGGTGTTCTCGGCAACCGACTCGATCACCGCCCGGGCGATCTGCGGCGGCGAGAGGAACCGCGTGGCGTCCGCCTACAACGGACCAGGTGGCCGCGGCTGTGGCGTGCAGCACGGGCCGACCCCGCGTGCCCCGCTCGAGTCCGGCCCTTGGGCGCCGCGCACCCACCCCACGACGAGCGCGGTGTTGGGCACGCTGCGCGCCCGAGGATCGGCGTGGACGCTCCGCACGAGACCCGCTGCGACAGTGCGGGAAGCCGCCACCGGGTGCCCCGACGAGGGTCGCCCAGGAGGCGATCTCCGGCGGAAGCCCGGGCAAGAGACCCGACGTCCTGGACAGACCACGCGACCCGTTCATGCGTCGATGGCCGACGGCTGGCCCTCCCGTACGTCGTCGAGCGCCCGGAGCAGTTCGGCCATCGTGCCCGGCGGTCGGACGGCGATCCTGGCCCAAGTACCGTCCAGCCCGGGGAAGGTGTCCGCGCGGCGTACTGCGACGCCGTGGGCGCGCAACGCTTCGCGAGTTCCGCAGCCCAAGCGCGCGAGCACGAAGGAGGTGCGTGAGTCCACGACCTCGTAGCCACGATGCTGCAGGGCTGCGACGAGCTCGGTGCGCCAGTGCTCGATCCGCTCCGCCCGACGCGCCGCTTCGGCCGCGGCCTCCCCGGTGGTGCAGGCAATGGCCGCGGCGATGGCCGGCGTGGAGACCGACCAGGGCACCTGCCTAGCGGCGAGCCCCGCGATGGCGCGCTCGTTCCCGAGCACGTAGCCGACCCGGATGCCTGGGATCGACCAGTGCTTGGTCAGGCTCCGCACGACCAGGAGGCCTCGCCGCCGGTCCTTCGAGAGGGACTGGCCCTGGTCGGCCACGGCGTCCATGAACGCCTCGTCCACAACGACGACGCGCTTGGGCCGGCGCAGCTTGAGGATCTCCTCGGCCGGGTGCATGACCCCGGTGGGGTTGGTCGGGTTGCCCACGAACACCAGGTCGGCATCCTCGGGGACTGCCGACGCGGCGAGGCGGAAGCCGTCCTCGGGACGGCAGCTGACGACCGCCACCTGGTGACCTGCGCGCTCGAGCGCGGCATGGGGCTCGGTGAACTGCGGATGCACCACAACAGGGTGCCGCCACGGCTTCCACCGGGCGATCAGCTCGAACGCCTCAGCCGCGCCGGCAGTCACGAGAACCTCGTCGGCGCGTCGGTGATGCAGGTTCGCGATGGCCCCGCGAGCCGGGGCCACGTCCGGGTACATGGTCGAGCGCTCAAGGCCGTCCCGCAACGCTGCCTCGAGCCACGCCGGACGCGGCTCCGGATGGACGTTCACCGCGAAGTCGAGCAGCCCACGTCCGGTCTCGACATCCCCGTGGTGGAGCAGCGGATCGACGAGGGCACGGTCCGGCTTCGGGCGAGACACGACGGTAGCCTGTGGGGCGGGAGCCACAACCGGCGTTGCCCTGGACGCCGCGTGCGCCAGCCGTTCGGCCATCGCCGGGTGCCCGGCCCAGTGGGTATGGAGGTAGGAGGCGTGGAGCGTGGGGGTGGCGACGCCCATGAGCTCGCCATCGACCTCCCAGGCCGGCGCCCACCCGCGGCTGGGGGCGGTCAGGGTGGTGCGGTGGAACTCGTGCCCGTGCACCCGTTCCCCGGCCCGCGTGAGCAGGTTGTCACCGGCCGCGACCGCCGTCGGGTAACGCAGGGTCAGACGCTTCGACATGACGGCACCGGTCCCGATCACCCCGGCCATGGTGGCCCCGTCCAGGTCGTCGAGAAGGTAGAGTAGTCCGGCGCACTCGGCGACCGTCGGCAACCCCGCCCTGACAGCGTCACGCACCTGGTGGAGCAGCGCCCGGTTCTGCGCCAGTTGCTGAACATGCACCTCGGGGAAGCCGCCGCCGAGCAGCAGCGCCTGAGTTCCGTCCGGGAGCCCTCGGTCACGCAGGGGGTCGAAAGGGACGACCGTGCAGCCGGCTGCCCGCAGCAGCTCCTCCGTCTCGGCGTACGCGAAGGTGAACGCTCGTCCGCCGGCAACGGCCACCACCGGAGACTCGCCCTCCACCCGGCGTACCTCGTGACACGGGTCCCACACCGCGTCGCTGAGGTCGGGGGCCCCGCGCGCCACATCGAGCACGGCGTCCAAGTCGACGTGGCGGGCCACCTGCTCGCCGAGGCGGGCGATCAGGTCGGCCGACTCAAACAGCTCCTCTGCCGGGACCAACCCGAGGTGGCGCGACGGCGATGAGATCGCGTCGTCGCGCGGGACGACACCGAGCACCGGCAGACGCAGGCTCCGCTCCACCTCGGCGACGTTGCGCGGCGAACCGGCCCGGTTGAGGATCACGCCGACCACCTCCACGCCCGGGTCGTAGGCGGCCATGCCCGTGACGACGGCTCCCACGGAGCGTGACATCCGGGCGATGTCCACAACGAGCACAACCGGGGTGCGGGTCAACTTCGCGACGTGGGCCGTCGACGCGAAACCGTCGGTCCCAATCCGGCCGTCGTGCAGCCCCATCACCCCTTCAACCACCGCGACCTCGGCGCCTCGGGCGCCGTGCAGCAGCAGCGGGGTGATGCGTTCCTCCCCCACCAGGTGCGGGTCAAGGTTGCGGCCGGGACGCCCGGTGGCGAGGGCGTGATAGCTGGGGTCGATGTAATCGGGCCCGACCTTGTGGCCCGACACCTCCAGGCCGCGGGCCCGCAGGGCAGCCATGAGGCCGGTGGAGATAGCGGTCTTGCCCTGGCCCGTCGACGGAGCTGCCAGCACAACGCGCGGCAGGGTGGTCAAGCCCGACGATCCCGGCTCGGACGTTGTGGGGTCGGCCACCGTTACCACTCGATTCCCCGTTGCCCCTTCTGGCCCACGTCCATGGGGTGCTTGACCTTGGCCATCTCGGTGACGAGATCGGCCACGTCGATCAACTCGGAGGCGGCACGGCGACCCGTGATCACGACATGCTGTCTTCCGGGACGGTCCCGCAGCGTGGCGACGACGTCGTCGAGATCTACCCAGCCCCAGGCGATCGGGTACGTGAACTCGTCAAGCACATACAGGTCGTGCGTCTCAGCTGCGAGGCGGCGCTTGATCTCCTGCCATCCTTCAGCTGAAGCCCGCGCGTGGTCCTCGGCGTCGCCCTGCTTCTTGGCCCAGGACCAGCCCGCCCCCATCTTGTGCCACTCGACCGGGCCGCCCTCCCCGGTCTCGTCATGGAGGCGACCGAGCCGTTCGAGGACGGTCTGCTCGCCGATGCGCCACTTCGCGGATTTCACGAACTGGAAGACCCCGATGTTCCAGCCCTGGTTCCACGCCCTGATAGAGAGGCCGAAGGCGGCGGTGGACTTCCCCTTGCCGTCGCCAGTGTGGACCATCAGGAGTGGGCGGTTGCGGCGCTGGCGGGTCGAAAGACCGTCATCAGGGACGGTGAGCGGTTGGCCCTGGGGCATCAGATGACCTCTTCTGTGACGTTGGCATCGGCGGCAGCCGCGAACGAGGCAACCTCTCCGATGACGGTGATGGCAGGCGGACCGACCTGTGCAGCCCGGACGGCGATGTCGGCAACGGACCCACTCACCACTTGCTGGTCCGGGTGACCCCCACGCGCGATGACCGCCGCCGGAGTGGCTGGGTCAAGCCCGTTGCGCAGGAGTGCCTCTGTGATCTCCGGCAGGGTGGCTACGCCCATGAGGACGATCAACGTGGTGCCGGAGCGAGCGAGGGCACCGTAGTCGAGAGTGGAAGCTGGGTGCCCAGGCGGCACGTGACCCGAGATGACGCTGAAGCCCTGGACGACTCCGCGGTGTGTGACCGGGATGCCGCCGAGCGCGGGGACGGCCACCGACGAGGTGACCCCGGGGATGACCCGCACCGGGACGGCCGCCTCGGTGCAGGCTAGGAACTCCTCCATCCCGCGGCCGAAGACAAACCCGTCGCCACCCTTGAGACGGACGACGCGGCGACCGCTTCGAGCATGCTCCACCAGGAGGTCGTTGATGCGTTCCTGCGGGGTAAAAGCTCCGCGCGGCAGCTTCGCGACGTCCACGACCAGCGCGTCGGGCCGGGCCCAGGCCAGCGCCTCCTTCGGTGCGAGGTGGTCGACCAGCAGGACGTCCGCCTGCTCGACGGCGGCCCGTCCGGCGACCGTCATCAAACCGGCATCGCCGGGACCACCACCGACCAGCGCGACGGTGCCGGGGAGCAAGGGGGCCAATGAGCCCATCACGCCACCCGCCCGTTCACGACGTCGACGAGCCCGGTCGCGCTGATCCGGGCCATGGGAACGTGCTCGGCCTGCAGGTGCGCGGAGAGCCTGCGCGCGAGCCCGAGCCGCAGCGGTCCCTCTTCGCAGTCGACGACGATGCTGGGTACCCGCATCACCGCAACGTGGGCGGCCGCCAACCGGGACCGGTCGACAGCGTCGGCCCCGGAGGTCGCACGGCCGTCCGTCACGACCACGAGCAGCGGCCGCAGCCGGTCGTCCCGGAGTCGCTCCCGACGAACGACGTCCGCCGCGGTGAGCAAACCCTCCGCCAGAGGGGTGCGCCCCCCTGCGGGGAGCTCGTCGAGCAGGGCTGCAGCCACCTCGACCGAGCCGGTCGGCGGCAACGTCACCTCCGCGTCAGTGCCGCGGAAGCTGATCATCGCCACCTTGTCCCGGCGTCGGTACGCATCGGTGAGCAACGACAGGATCGCGGTCTTCACCTGGACCATGCGGCGCCGGGCAGCCATCGAGCCGGAGGCGTCCACGCAGAACAGGAGCAGGTTGGCCTCACGCCCTTCGCGTACGGCGGTGCGCAGGTCGGAGGCATGCAGGACGAAGCGGCCCTCGGCCGACCCGGACGCATCGGTGGCGTGGCGCTCGGCAGCAGCACGCAAGGTCTCGACCAGGTGCAGAGCCCCCGCACCGCGGCCCGGTCCGGCTCCCACCCGGCGGCCCGTGGAACCCAGAGCCCGACTACGCCGTCCCGGCGTGCCCTGCCCGAGTCCCTCGACGGTGAAAAGGCGAGGCCGGTACGCGTCACCAGACTTCACCGCGCTGGAGACTCCGTCGCCGGTGGACTGTGGCCGCCGGGGCCTGGACTCCTGGGTGCTGTTGGAGGCTTCTTCGTGCGCGGTCTCTGGGCCCGCCTGCTCGGCCTCGTTCGCCCTCGGGTCCGTTCCCTCGTGGCCTCCCGGCTCGGGGACTGCAGGTGGATGGTCCTGACTGTCCGGTGTCTCGGCGGGGGTACTCGTAGGGTCCTGCGTCGGAGTGGGGCCGTCCGGCTCGGGTGGCTCGGGGAGCTCATCGTCCCCCAGGACCTCATCGAGCAGCCTCTCATCCAGGCCGGGGGCGTCGAACGGGTTGCGGCGACGGCGGTGCGGAAGTGCGAGCAGGGCCGCGGCGCGGATGTCTGCACGAGTGACGAACCGACGGCCGACCCACGCGGCGTGCGCCACGGCCGTACGGGCGGTGACGATGTCGGCCCGCAGGCCGTGCACCTCGAACGCGGCGCAGACCTCGGCGACCTTGAGCATCGCCGCATCCCCCAGGGTGACCTCCGCGACGCGCTCGCGAGCCAGCGCGATCCGCCGGGTGAGCTCGGCCTGACTGGCCGCGTACCGCGCGACGAAGCCCCCGGGGTCGCGGTCGAAGGCGAGCCGGCGCCGCACCACCTCGACGCGCAGCGAGGGATCGCGTGGGGCGGCTACCTCGACGGTGAGGCCGAAGCGGTCGAGCAGCTGCGGGCGGAGCTCCCCCTCCTCCGGATTCATCGTGCCGATCAGCACGAACCGGGCGCTGTGGCCGATCGAGACGCCGTCACGCTCGACCGTGACCTGACCAGTGGCGGCGGCGTCGAGCAGCAGGTCGACGAGGTGGTCGTGGAGCAGGTTGACCTCGTCGACGTACAGGACGCCGCGGTGCGCGCGAGCCAGGAGCCCAGGCTCGAACTCGACGGCGCCGGCAGTGAGCGCCTTCTCGAGGTTGAGCGAGCCGAGCACCCGGTCCTCCGTGGCGCCGACAGGCAGTTCCACCAGACGGACCGGACGGCTCACGACCGCACCGGAACTGTCAGGGAGGTCGGGCGAGGTCGCGGCCGGGTCGTGCGGGTCGGCGGAGAACCGGTCGCCGTCCCGGACGTCGATCCGAGGCAGCACCTCTGCCAGCCCGCGAACAGTCGTCGACTTGGCGGTGCCCTTCTCGCCGCGGACGAGGACGCCGCCGATCTCAGGACTGATCGCGGTCAGCACGAGGGCGAGGCCCATGCCGTCGAGACCGGAGGTGGTTGTGGGGTCGGGCTCGCACCCGACGACGGCAGAAAATGGGTACTTCAGTGGCACGTTGGAGGCTCCCGCTCGTTGGCCATGGATTGGCTCACGCGAGGCCGGTCTTCGGACTCGTCGAGTCACTCCTGGCGGAGTGCTCAACTCACCGCAGCGGGCCTGTGCCGGACTCTCACCGGCTTCCCAGATTCTCCCCGTTGCTCGTCCCCACCGTTTCCGATGGCTGGGGCGCGGGGGCACCTCACGTGTTGAGCTCACGATAGCCTCCCCACTCGTGGATGACTTGACCCCCCCTCCCCGTGAACACCTCGTGACTGTGGTCGGAGTGGGCGCCGACGGGTCGCTCGCGCCCACAGGCGAGGCAGTGCTGCGGAAGGCGGACGTGGTCCTGGGCGGTCGACGCCATCTAGAGCTCGTGGCTCCCGTATCAGGTCAGGAACGGCGTCCATGGCCCGCTCCCCTGGGACCTGCGCTGCCCGCCCTGATGGCGGAGCTGCGCGGACGCCAGGTGGTCGCGCTGGCGTCCGGCGACCCGATGCTCTCGGGCATCGGAACGACGCTTGTACGCGTTCTTGGAGCCGAGTCCGTCCACGTCCTCCCGTCCATCTCCTCCGTGGCTCTGGCACGCGCACGAATGCGCTGGCCAGCCGAGGAGTCGGTGGTTGTCACGCTGGTCGGACGACACGAGGCACGGGTGCTGCGGGAGATCGCTCCGGGGCGACGGATCCTGGTCCTGACGGCCGGGTCCCACACACCTTCGATCGTGGGCAGGCTGCTGACTGAGATGGGCCATCCGGACGCTGCCATCACCCTGCTCGGGAACCTCGGCAGCGATACCGAGTCGCGGCACACGAAGAACGCCCAGGAGTGGGCTGGGACGGCCGCCGACAACGTCCCCCCGCTGCACGTCCTGGCGATCGAGATCCCCGCGGACGCCTCGGCGTGGCGCTCGTCGTGGGTGGCAGGCTTGCCCGACGAAGCCTTTGAGCACGACGGGCAGCTCACCAAGCGCGACCTACGGGCATCAGCTCTGGCCCGTCTTTCCCCTGCGCCGGGCCAGCACCTCTGGGACGTCGGTGCAGGTGCCGGCTCGGTGGGCATCGAGTGGATGCGCGCACATCCCACGTGCCGGACGACCGCGGTAGAGGCAGAACCCGTACGCGCCGCCCGAGTGGCACGCAACGCGACGCGTCTCGGCGTGCCCGATCTCCGTGTGGTGGAAGGTCGCGCCCCTGACGCACTCGGAGGTCTCGAGCCTCCGCACGCGATCTTCATCGGTGGCGGGGCCACGCGCACCGGCGTCCTCGACGCATGCCTGGCTGCGCTGCGTCCGGGCGGACGCCTCGTCGTGCACGGTGTGACGCTCGAGACGGAGTGGCTTCTCGCCGAAGCCTACCGGACGCACGGCGGCGAGCTCACCCGCCTCGCCCTCGAGACGACGCACCCGGTCGGCTCATTCACGGGCTGGACGCCGCTGCGGACCGTGACGCAGTGGTGCCTGCGCCTTTGAACCCGTAGGGCGGCGTCACGCGACGACCATGGTCTACAAGGGTCGCTTCGTGAACCTGGACCGCTCACGGCTGTACAGGTATGACTCCCCTCCTGCGCGGGCGGGCGCCTCAGCCAGCGCGCGTCCGACCAGGATGACAGCCGCCTGGCGCATCCCGGCCGCCTCCACCTGATCGGCAATGGTGCCGACGATCCCGCGCAACACCAACTCCTCCGGCTGGCTGGCCCGGTACACGACCACCACTGGGCAGTCCCCACCGACGACCGGTTCGAGCTCGGCCATCAGGTTCCGGGTCCGGGTGATCGCCAGGTGCAACACCAGGGTTGCGCCGGTGGCGGCGAACCGGGACAGCGACTCCCCATCTCCCATCGGAGTAGACCGTGCCTGCGTCCGGGTCAGCACCACCGATTGCGTCACCAGCGGCACCGTCAGCTCGCGGCCCACCCGAGCGGCCGCCGCCGAATAGGCCGGGACGCCGGGCGTGACCTGCCAGTTGACCCCGGCAGCGTCCAGTCGGCTCGTCTGCTCGTGCAGGGCGGAGTACAGGGACGGATCTCCAGAGGTGAGGCGCACGACCTGGCGGCCGGCGTTGAAGCCGTCGACGAGGTGCCTGGTGATCTGGTCGAGGTCCAGGTCCTGGGTGTCCACCAACGTGGCCTGCGGGCCGCAGTGGACAAGCACCTCGGGATCCAGGTAGGTCCCCGGGTAGAGCACGAGGTCCGCCTCGGCGAGCAGCCGCGTCGCCCGCACGGTCAACAGATCGGCAGCTCCTGGGCCGGCTCCCACGAAGTGGACGGTCATCGCACGAACCTCGGCGTCCAGACGCCCGCCGAGGAGACACGGGTCGATGAGGCACCCACGATCAGCAGGCACTTCATGTCGATGGTGATGGGATCGAGCTCGCCCAGGGTCGTCACCGTGAGTGCCTCCTCGGCACGTCCGACGTCGCGGCCCACCACGACGACCGTCTCCGGGCTCTTGTGCTCCAGCAGTACTTGCTTGGCCGTGGTGACCTGCTCGGTACGACTCCGCGACGCCGGGTTGTAGATCGCAAGGACGAGGTCCGCCTCGGCGACTGCCCGAAGCCTCTTCTCGACGACTTCCCACGACTTGAGGCGGTCCGAGAGGCTCATCACCGCGAAGTCGCCCCCGACAGGGGCGCCGGCCCGGGCGGCCACGGCCTGCACTGCGCTCACGCCGGGGAGCACCCGGACCCGCACGTCTGCGTACGCCGGATCCTCGGCCGCCTCGAACACTGCAGCGGCCATGCCGAAGACACCGGCGTCGCCACCCGAGACAACCGCCACCTTCGCGCCGCGCTTCGCGAGGTCCAGGGCAAACGTTGCGCGGTCCAGCTCGACGGTGTTGCCCGAGGCGTGGCGGGTCAGCCCCTCGCGCTGCGGCACCCGGTTCACGTACGGCGCATACCCCACGACGTGGTCGACCTCTGCCAGCGCCGCGCTCACCTCGTGCGTCAGCCAGCCATCTGGCCCGGGGCCGAGCCCCAAGACGAGCAGGTCGGCCGGCTCGACCTTGTCGGCTGATGCAGCGACCGCCGTCTGTCCGCTCGTCTCGCGGGAACGCCGTCCGTTCAGGCTGTCTCCGGTGACCACGATCAGAGAGAAGTACGGAACTGATGCTTCGTCTACCTCGGTCACCGGGACCCAGCGTTGCTCCGGCATCGACGCCCGCTCCACGTACAGGGCGTGCTCAAGGCGACCAGCAGCGGTCAGCGCGCGACGTACGGCGGGGAACGTCCGTCCCAGCTTCATGATGATCGCGCCGTCGGTGTCGGCCAGCCGCCGCGCGAGCTCGGGCTCGGGCAGCGTGCCGGGCAACACGGTGAGCACATCGGTCTGACGGACCAGCGGACTCGCGGTCGAGGCGGTGGCCGCCAGGAAGGCAGGAACGCCGGGCACGATCTCGGTCGGGAAGTTGTCGGCGAGGCGGTCGTGCATGTACATGTACGAGCCGTAGAAGAGTGGGTCGCCCTCCGAGAGGAGGACGACGTTGCGACCAGCCAGGAGGTGGACGGCTAGGCGATCGGCTGACTCCTCGTAGAATTCCGCAAGCACCCCGGCGTACCCGCCCGGGTGGTCGGTCGTGCCGGTGGTGACCGGGTAGATCAGCTCCTCCTCCAGGACCTCGGCCGGGAAGAGGTCGGCGGCGATGCGGCGCGCGTTGGACTGCTTACCCCGCGCCGCGTGGTAGGCAATGACGTCGGCCTCCCCGATCAGGCGCGCTGCCTTGCGGGTGATCAGTTCGGGGTCCCCGGGTCCGACGCCGACGCCGGCGAAGTGGCCGATGGCCAAGCTGGACGTGCTCATTCCTGCTCCTGGGCAAGTGCGTTGAGGGCCGACGATGTCATGGCGGATCCACCTCGGCGGCCGCGCACCGTGACGAACGGGATGTCGATGCCGTGGTCGACGCGGAAGTCCTCGAGGGCCTGCTTCGACTCGGCGGCACCGATGAATCCCACCGGGCAGCCGACGATCGCCGCAGGGCGCGGGGCGCCGTCCACCAACATCTCCAGCAGGTGGAAGAGGGCGGTCGGTGCATTCCCGATGGCGACCACCGAGCCCTCGAGGTACGGCTCCCAGAACGAGATCGCCGCCGCGGTGCGGGTGGTTCCCCACTCTTCCGCCAGGGCAGGCACCTCAGGGTGGTTGAGGGTGCAGACTACTTCGTTCTCCGCGGGGAGCCGGCTGCGCGTCACGCCTTTCACCACCATCGTCGCGTCGCAGAGTATGGGCGCCCCCACCTCGAGGGCGGCGCGGGCCGCCGGGACGAGGTCTGGGTGGATCACGAGGTCATCGACCAGATCCACCTGTCCGCTGCCGTGGATCATCCGCACAGCGACCTTCTCGGCGCTCTCAGGCACCCGGGAGAGGTCGGCCTCGCGTCGAATCGTGGCGAACGAGTCGTGGTAGATGGCCGCGCCGCGGTCGATGTATGGGTAGTGGCGGTTCGGACGCCGGGGAAGGTGGGTGGCAGAGCAGCTCACAGAGTCTCCTGAGGGACGAGAACGCCACGCCAAGGGGTGACGACGAGGGCCGGTGCCGCCGCGCACAGGCGTTCCACGGCCGGACGGTCGAGACCGTCCTCCGGTACGGGCACGTGCTGTCCGCCGGGGACAGTTCCGTATGGAAGAGGTGGTGAGGGGTGCGGCAACAGGCCGGACGCGGCCACAGGTCCGACCAACGGCACCGGGAGCTCGTGGACGTGCCAGGGAGCACGCGGTCCGCCACCGCGTGCGTCGAGGAACCTGAGGGCCAGGCCGACGAGCCGTTCCTCCACTCCCACGAGTGGAAGCACCGGACCCCAGCCGGTGCCGATCCGTAGCTGTCCTGCCTCGGGACCGAGTGCCACGAGGCCGAGGTCGCACGTGCGGTCGAGGAGGTCGCCGCGGCCGTCGTCGAGCACGAACAGGAAGCGGCCGGGCAGGGCCCCGAGCGCCGGCTCGGCCAGGAGAGCCGCGTCAAGCGCCCGTACGACAGGACGCAGGTCGGCGCGGCCGCCGAAGAGTCCCGTCTGGGGGGATGCCATGACGTTGCGCGCCAGGTCGTGGGTTCGGCTAGGCAGCAGGCCGGTGTCCTCGATGGCCGCGAGCGCGGGCTGGGCGAGCTGTGTGGTGCCGGGCTTGGCTGGAAGACCCCGAACCTGCAGATTCGTCCGCGTCGTCACGTGCACATGGCCGTCGCCGTACCGCTCGGCCACGGCCACCAGGGCCAGCAACGCGTCCGCACTGACGTTGCCGCCAGGGAGGCGCAACCGGACCAGGAGTCCGTCATCAGCAGGCCAGGGGCGCAGAGCGCCTGGGCAGCGGTCGGGACGTGACCGAGTCACCGTAGATCACCACGTTTCGAGTCCGGGTCCGTACGCGTGACCCATCAAGACCCGACGACGGTTGTCGTCAGGGCCAGCAGGTCTTCGGACTTAGATCATCCGGGCGCGGACGCCTTCCCAGGATCCGCAGACCCAGTGGCTGCCGTCGCCGGCGTGTCCGTCCCGTCCCCTCACCGCTGCGCGTCAGTTCCGGATTCTCACCGGATTCCCTTGACTCCATGTGCGAGTGCGACTGGCTGATCGTGATGATACCGCGCAGACACGACGTCCGCCTGGCCCCCCCTGGAATCAGCACACCGACAGTGAACGGCCCCAGTTGAGACTGCTGCATCAGGAGTGCCCGATGAACGGTGTGAGTAGCGCTTCCAAGGTCGTCGGTCCTGCGTCATGGGCATGCGGTCGGCGATGAGCTCGCTGCCATCAGGACACCTCAACTGCGCGCAGGCGGCGCACGGTCGGCGCGGGTGCGGGTTGGTGTTCAACCTGGCTGGTGCTGGCGGCAGCACGCCGTTGGGGCAGCGGTTGCGGGCGGTCTCGACAGCGAGGGTGACGGCCTCCTGGACGAACCCGGATCGGTTGCTGGGCTTGCCGACCTGATCGAGGTCCTGGCGGACCGCTTCGTCGACGAGCTCGAGGGTGCTGGTGCGCAGTGGGCTCATGCGGCTGCGCCCCTGGCCCTCACCGAGGCACCGTCGCTGTGGCGGGCTGAGGCTCACCGTGGCCCGCCCTCGCGGGCCGCGGTGGGCGTACTCCTCGAGCGAGCGGTGCAGCCACTGGTCGAAGGTGGCCGGCGCCCTCGGGTCGTAGCGAAGGTCGGCCGCCTATGCAGCACTTGCCTGGTCCCACAGCTCGGGATCCCAGTAAGGGACTGCTGCGGGCCGTTTCTGTTGGCCGCGGTTGTGGTGCGTATCGCCCCGCTTATGGTCCGGATATCGTCCGGACCGCGGGAACGACAAAGCCCCTGACCGCGTTTCCGCTGGTCAGGGGCTGTCTCCTGCTGGTGGGCGATACTGGGTTTGAACCAGTGACCTCTTCCGTGTCAAGGAAGCCTGCGCCAAACGACGAGAACATGCTCTGACCTGCGACGATACCAGACCACCCCCTCGCTGTGTCTACACCTAGGGTTTGTAGACATCTCTCCCTTTTTGCCCTCTTTTGCCCTTTTTTCGACGTGTGGGACTTTGTCTACGCCGGATCCGTAGACATGAGATCGGGCCGCCGAAGGCATCCGAAGGTTGACGGTTTTCCGGCCGTTTTGCTCTCGCTGGACCCCTCGCTTCAGCTCTACTTCGGCCCGCTGGGTCGGTAGGTCGCGGCAGAATGCGCCACACCCGACAGGTAGTCGCGGCCGACCACGGCCTCGCTACGACAGAGGAGACCAGATGGGAAAGGCACAGCGCATCCGTCGCCAACGCGAGGCCGAAGCAGCCGAACGCGAAAGGCTGATCGAGGAGCACCTCCAGCTCCGGGCAGACAGGGAGGGCGACCCACGCTTCTCTGCCCTGACGAGGCACGCCGACGGGTCGGCGACCGTGACGATGACCGACGAGCTGGCCGAGGCTGGTCGTCACCAGATCGTCCTCTTCGAGGAGCGGTTCGGTCGGCCGCCCGGCCCGGACGACCCGCTCCTGTTCGACCCCGACCAGGACGAGCCGGCCCCGCTGGACCCTGACAAGTTCCTCGCCGAGGTGGAACGTGCCAGCGCCCGGGCCGGGATGCCCGAGGTGGGCGCCGCGGTGCGCGAGCTCGGCTACATCGTGAGCGAGCAGAACCGGCACCACTTCTCGGTCGCCGAACTGGACGCCTGGGACGAGGCCATCGACCGCCACCGCAAGCTGGCCAGCTAGCCCGGGCGGGCAACGCGAGAGGGGCACGACGCGCGCGCGTCGTGCCCCTCTTCGTGGAACGGGTCAGGCGGCAGCCCAGAAGCCCGCCATGTTGTCCCGCGCGTGACCGAGGTCGGCCGTGCGCAGGTGGGTGTAGACAGCCTGGGTCAGTCGGCTGTCCTCGTGGCCCGCCATCGCAGCGATCTGCATGTCGGTGAGGCCGGAGGCCATCGCCCACGAGGTAATCGCGCTGTGACGGAGCCAGTGCGGGCTGACCCTGTGTCCCTCGAACCGGAGGTCCCCGAGCCCGGCCGCCTCGACGGCCGGCGCGAACTTACGACGGCGGAAGGTGTCCATGTTGAGGCGCCCACCGCGGGGTCCCGTGAACACGAAGTCGCTGCTCGTGAGCCCCCGGCCCTTGATGTGCTGCCGCAGGGAGGCGACCGTGGCGGGCTGCAGCATGGGCACGGTCCGGTAGCCCGCCGACGTCTTCGGCGGGCCGATCGTCCCGGCCTTCGTCAGAGACTGCTCGACCGTCACCGACGCGCGTCCGAGGTCCAGGTGTCGGACCTGGAGCGCTCCGAGCTCACCGATGCGCAGGCCGGTGTCCACCTGGACCTGGCACATGAGCCGCCACCACGGGTCCATGCAGTCGAGGAACCGTCCGACCTGCTCGACCAGGAGGCTCTTGCCCTGCCCCTGGTCGCGGTGGGCGCGCCGCCGGGGGCGGGACGGCAGGCCCCTGGCCGGGTTGCCCGGGATGATGCGGTCGGCCACCGCCTGGTCGAGCGCCTGGGCGAGGACGCGGCCGAGGATCTTGTCGACGGTCTCGCGCGCCTTCTTCTTGTCCAGGTCGTTCCGCAGTGCCCGGACGTCGAACATGGTGATCTCGACGAGCGCCATGTGCCCGACGTTGGGGACGATGTGGTTACGGCTGAGGGACTCGTAGCACTTGTACGTCTCCTCGGTGACGGAGCCCCTGATGACCGTGAGCCACTTCGTCATCCACTCCTCGAGGGTGAGGGCGTCAGGGTTCTTCTTGACCTTCTTCTTCAGGGCGCGCTCGGCGGCGTGGAGCTGCTCGCGCTTCTTGAGCAGCTTGTCCCTGACCGCGTACGCGGTGTGCACGTCGTAGACGGTCACCGACTCCGGCTTCCCGTTCTCCATGCGGGGGATGTAGACGAGGTAGCTGACGCCGTCCTTGTTGGTGGTCTCCTTGATGTATGGCGCCACCGTCCTGCGGGTGCTCGCCATCTCAGACGTCCTCATTCGATGCCGAGTTCGGCCAGGCTGCGAGCGGGGCGACCGACGCGCCCCTTCCTGCCGTTTCCACCGGGCAGCCCCGAGCCGGGGATGGGCACCGGCGCGCCGATGGAGGCCAGGTACGTGGCGACCTGGTCGTGGGTGAACCGGACCCGGCCCGCGGCCTTGAAGTACGAGATGCGGCCCTTCGAGGTGAGCTTGTAGATGTACCACTTCGAGCAGCCGAGGTATTCGGCGAGCTCTTCGACCCCGAAGTGGACAGGGAGTTGGGCGGCGCCAGGAGGTGCGGCGGGGATGGTGGGAGTTGGTGCCTCAGACATGCCGCCGGTGGTGTGGCGGGGAGGACGGCAAAGTGCACGGCTTGCCGTCGGACGGTGCTGGCCGGTCTACCTGTGGTGAGGGTGATGGTGCTCATGCACCACACCATTGACCCATCGGGAGGCAGGTGTGGCGGAGGTGTGGCGGGGTGTCGCAGGTGTGGTGCAGACGACTTTCCGACCGGCCGGATTCGCCTATGCCACACCGCCCTTCGATCCCCGGCATCCGGTGCCCGAGGTCGTCTCGGGAGCCGGCCCCTGGCTCATGCCCTCTCGACCGGGGTGCGCCCCCGTTGCCGCGCCACACCCGCAGCGCATGACCCACTACGTCGTCCCGGCCGACGCCATCGAAGACGTCCAGGGCCGCACTCCCCCGCGCCCGGCGCACCCGGACGCACCCCGCACCTGGTGGGCCGGCGGGTGGATCGTCTCCACACCGCTGACCGACCTGACCGACCCGGAGTGGTTGGCAGCGGCCCCCGGTCTGGCCGAGCAACCCGTCGAGGTGCTCGTGCAGGTGGTTCTCGGGGGCGTCGGGTCCGATGCGCGGCACGTCGACGAGCTGCACCACCTGATCGTCCTGTCGGCCCCGGGCCTGCCCGGGGCCGACAGGACCGGCCCGTTCCGTGCCGTGGTGCGCCTGGGCGACCTGCTGGTCGAGTGGGACGCCGAGACCGCCGACGGGTTCGCCCGGGAGCGGCGCCGGTGGATGCGGGAGCACGGCGTCGCCCGGGTCATCGAGAACACCGACGTCCAGGCCCGGCACCCGTGGCCGGACGACGCGAAGGTGCAGGGCGGCGGGAACGGTCTGGTGATCACGCGCGACCCGGACCGCCCGACCTACCGCACCACGTTCGTGCGAGGCGTTCGTCGCCGAGCCGCGCACGTTCATCCGCGGCGAGGGCGCGACGGTGCCCGAGGCCGAGGACGCCGCCTGGGCGCAGCTGGAGGCCATCCGGTCCTGCCCCACCGGTCACTCGACGTTCGAGACCCGCGGCTACCGCAACGGCCTCGGCTTCTGCACCGACTGGGGCATGTCGCGGTCGGGGGCGTTCGACGTCCGGGAGGTCGGCCATCCGTGCTCGGTGTGCGGGGTCGGCTGCTTCTACTCCCAGCGCGGCGAGGAGTGGTTCTGCGAGGAGCACGCCCCGGCGCGTGACGAGGAGGACCTGTTCGGCCAGGAGGGGTGACCCGGCAGGTCAGTCCCCGATGTCCTTGAGCCGTTCCTCGGCGCGGCGCGCGAGCTTCGAGAAGGACATCCCGGCAACGCCGGCGATGGCCTCGACCTGGGCGATCGTCGGGGACCGGTGGCACTTCTCGATGTTCGACAGGGTGTTGACGTGCAGGCCCGCCGCGGCGGCCATATCCGCCTGCGTCATTCCGGGCTCGATCCGGACCAGCTTCACCTGTAGCGCGATGGAACGGGTCAGCGGGGTGTGCGGCCTGGCCGGCGCACCCCTTGACGGCGTCCTCTCGGTCATCCGGTGAGGCTACAGGCGAGCCGGCCGGTCACCAGAGATGGACTGCGGGCACAGGCTGCCCGTCATGCCCGGCGCCACCAGCGCCTGGTGCGGCGCCTGCGGCGGCACCGTGTTCGTCGTCGCCGCCTGACGAAGGCCCGCCGGAGCCGATCCGGCACCCATTCCTCCATAGCTCAGTCGGCAGAGCACTCGGCTGTTAACCGAGGTGTCGCAGGTTCGAGCCCTGCTGGAGGAGCCCGTGGATCCGTAGCTCAGATGGCAGAGCGCCTGCTCGACGCGCAGGTGGTCGCAGGTTCGAGCCCTGCCGGACCCACTCCCTGATCGCGTAGCTCAGTCGGCAGAGCGCCTCGTTCACACCGAGGAGGCCGCAGGTTCGAGCCCTGCCGCGATCACGCAGGCCCCGGTGGCGGAACTGGCAGACGCGCACGGCTCAGACCCGTGTGCCCGCACGGGCGTGCCGGTTCGACTCCGGCCCGGGGTACCGAGGTGACGCACGCAGCGTCGCCGACATGGTGGACGTAGCTCAGTCGGCAGAGCGCCTGGTTGTGATCCAGGAGGTCGCGGGTTCGAGCCCCGTCGTTCACCCCGATCCCGTAGCTCAGCAGGTCAGAGCGCCTCCCTGATAAGGAGGAGGTCGCTGGTTCAAATCCAGCCGGGATCACCGCGCCGTAGCTCAGGCGGAAGAGCACCGCCCTCATAAGGCGTGGGGTCGCTGGTTCGAGCCCAGCCGGCGCGACCAGCCCCCGTGGCGCAGCTGGAGAGCGCAGCGGGCTTCTACCCCGCCGGTCGCAGGTTCGATCCCTGCCGGGGGCGCCGCACAGTGGCCCAGGACGTGACCGACGTGAACGCCGCAGCCCGCGCCGCCCGCGAGGCCCACCGTGACCCGCGGGGAAGGTTCGGGACCCAACCGGCGACCGAGGCGGACATCGACCTCGCCCAGGACGACCAGACCGACTGGCGGCACGTTCGCGTCGTCGTCATGGGCCGGTCCTTCACCCTCGGCGACGTCCCCGGCGGCCGGCTCTACCACGGCACGGCCCGCCCCCTGACGCCCGGCGAGGAGCTGCGCCCCGGCGCCTCCCCCGCCAACCACGCCCAGTCCGCGCACGACGCCGTCTCCCTCACCTCCGACCCCGCCGTCGCCAACTTCTGGGCCCGCCAGGCCGCCCAGGCCCAGGGGCTCGACCCCGACCAGGCCGTCGTCCTGGAGGTCGAACCAGTCGGCGACGTCACCCCCTGGCGGACCTGCCTGGCCGACCAGGGCCGCTCCTTCGACCTCCTGGAGGCCCGGGCCCCCTCGGCGCGCGTCCTCGGCCCCCGCACAGTGCAACCGGCATGACCCAGATCAGCGATGTCGCACAGGCCTCCCGCGAGGCGCACCGCGCCCCCGACGGCCGCTTCGGTGTCCAGCCCGCGACCGAGGCGACCGCGGTCACCCTGGGCGAGCCGCCCATCGACGACACCACCGCCATGCGCGAGCTGCAGGACACCCTGAACCGCATCGCCCGGGACCTCGGCACCGCCGACGACTGGAGCCCCGACCAGATCGACCAGCTCGCCGCCGCGCTCCGGGACTACGACACCGCCACCGTCGATCGGGAGCGGTTCGCCGGCACCCAGGTCGACCCCGACAGCCGGCTCGGCAGCACCCGCGACCTGCTCGTCGGTGTCGGCTTCTCCGGCGACGCCGTCACCGTCCACGACGACCACGTCACCATCCAGCCGGCCAACGGGTTCCACGGCCTGGCCATCGAGGTGTTCGCCGACGAGGGGCATTCCGGGCAGACCTGGTACACCGCCGAGCGGGTCTCCTGGTCGATGGACCGCGACGGCCAGTCCGAGGACACCCGCACCACCATCTGCTACGGCACCGACGACGTCGCCCTGATGATGTCGAAGGTGTCCGAGGAGGCCGCCAGCCTCGACGACGACGGCCACGGCGGCAGCGCCTGGCCCGTCTTCCAGGACGACATCCACGCCGGCCCGACCCCGGACCCCGACCCGTGGGGCATCCACCGGGCCCCGGCCGGCGACCAGCAGTACGACCCGCCGCCGTTCTGAGCCGGGCACGCCACACCCGGTCAGCTCGTCGGGGCGCCGTGCCCCGGCCGAGCCCGAGGAGGACCATGTCGCACGTCACCGACCTGAAGGAGCTGCTGGGGATCGACCCCGACAGCCCCGAGCAGCAGCGCGCCGACCGCATCATCAACGCCCAGGGCGACCTGCGCCGCGACCTGGCCGCGGTCCGTGAGGCCGCCGGCGTCACCGTGCAGGACGTGAGCGACCGCACCGGCTGGTCCAAGGGCGTGGTGCTCGGCATCGAGAACGGTACGGTCGACCCGTCGCTGTCGATGATGCGTCGCTACTGCCACGCGGTCGGCTGCATCGTCACCTACACCGTCGTCCCGCCGGCCACGTAACCCGCCGGCCGGGGCGGCCCGGTCAGGAGGTCGCCGGGAACATCGTCACCTTCACCTTGATGACCTGGCTGACGAGGTTGCTCGGCGGCAGCCAGTGGTCGGTGAAGGCGTGCGGGGTCGAGCAGGACTCGCACAGGTAGGTCGAGCCGTCCCGCTCCACGGCGATCTCGGTGTCCTGACCGGTCGGGTACATCCTCGACTCGGTCAGGAAGCCGACGGCCTCGACGTAGCCGCGGTCGAGGAGCTTCAGACCGGCGACGCCCTCGACGACGAGGTGGGCGGTCCGGGCCGTGGAGTGGTCGACGTCCGCCGCGCCGGTCGCGGTGTAGGCCTTGATGACGATCGTGTCGTCGCGGTGCTCGACCGCGGCACGCCCCAGCCGCAGCAGGTGGGCATCGGAGCCGGGGCCGCCGCCGGGAGAGAAGGACCGGTCGAGCGCGACGTCGACGTGGTAGAACTCGTCCGGGGTGCCCGGCTGGTAGGCGTAGACCTTGGCCAGCCTGGGCAGGAACAGGCGTGCCCCGTCCCAGCCGCGGTAGGCGTACCCGGCCTGCAGCGCCCACGTCAGCTGCTCGTCGGTGAGGTCGAGCTGCCCCGGGTCGACGACCTTGTCGGCGTAGGGGCGCTCCTCGACGGCGACGGAGCCGAGCTTGGCGAAGATCTCCCTGGCCTGCTCGTCGGTGGGGTTGAACGGCACGGGCTCGGACTGAATGGTCATGGGGTCTCGGTGTGGCGCCATGGCCCCATGCGTCCCTGGTTCGTCAGCAGCGCTGGACCGTGAGGTTCACAAGAGTGACGAGCCGCGCGGCAGGCCCGAGGCGATCGAACGGGCTCCACCGCTCGGTGAGTCCCAGGCCAAGCGCAAGCCTCAGCGGCCCAACTTCCACAGCACGCGAATGCCGAGGTAGGCGATGAACCCAAAGAAGGCCAGTGTGGCCGCCGAAGCCAGGGCGAAGATCCAGGTGTTCGTGGGTGTCATTTCCCTCTCCTTCACTCGACGATAACGGACCAGGCACTGCCGTCGACCAGCAGATCGTGCCTGACGTTGCGGTAGACCGGCAATCCCACGGCCTTGCATCTCCAGCTGTGGATAGCCTGGGCCGGGACTGCTCCATCGTCATACTTGCGGTTGATGTACAGCGAAGGACTATCGCCGCCCCCCGTGCCGCACTGCTCGCGGTTGGCGAACACCTTGTCGATCCGGCCGCGTCCCGTCTTGACCGAGTAGTCCGCGTAGAAGGTGCCCGACACGATTGTGGGCCCGGCGTTCTGGTCGAACACCTTGCAGTTGGCCCGTCGGATCCAGCCGTCCTTGTTCGACAGCGCCTGACAGTCCGAGACCCGCATCGATTCGACCATGCCTCCGGACGCGAACCCGCCGAGGTCGGCGTAGGAGTCATCGGACGTCGCCTCAGAGATGTCCAGCTGAAGTCCACCCTCCAGCGTGACCCAGTCGTTAGTGCCGTCATCAGGCGCATGTTGCACCACGTTGGTACTCACTGACCCGTCGGGCTCGACGGACACTGTCACGGAGTATGCGTCGTTGGATCCTGACACCATCCCCTTTCGACTGGCCGCATGACCGCTCAAGCTGGACCGGAACTGGCTTATCTCCGCCTTCGACGCAGCTTGGTCTGGGAGTTCGGCCCGTTGGGACGAACTGACGGACTCCTGCGCTGTCGTCGCCGTCAGTGGAGGCGCCAGGACCATCGCAACACCCAGCGGCGCCGCGAGAAATGTCTTCATCGTCTTCATCTCAACCCCCGCTTCGAATCGCCCCCCATTGGGCGATAAGTGCGAAGGTAGCAGTGCGGGAGACGTCGGCGTCGGAATCTCGAAGATACATACCAAACCTTTACTGAGAGGCCCTTCACCGCGACCTCCCCGCCCTGGAAGGCGCCGCCCCGCGGCCGCCGACCGGCCGCCCGTCAGGGGGCCTCGTCGTCCCACTCCCCCGTGCACGCCATGCAGACCCGGCGCATGTTCGGGCTGGCCTTGTCCTCCAGCGGCTCCCCGCAGTCCTTGCAGGGTGTCTCCTCGACGGTGAGGAGGCTGGCGTGGCCGTCCATGTCGACCTTCGCGACCGGCATGGCGTTCGGTGCGCGCCACGGCAGGAGCGGCTGCTCGGTCGGCTGCCGCCACGCGGTCGGGGCGAACATCGCCAGGCGGCCGGTGGGCTCGACGGCGATGAAGAGACCGTCGCGGGCCTCGGGCCGCCTGACCGTGTGCAGGATCTCGAGGTAGTCGCGGGCCGAGGCCACGGCCCGGTCCAAAGACTCCTGGTCGACGTCGGCCGGGTAGGTGAGACCGGCCTCGTCGGGGTCGAGCGTGATGCCGCGCGGCGTCTGCGCCTCGGCGTCGGTGCGGGTCAGGTACTGGTCCAGCTCGCTGCTGAAGCGGGTGCGGCCGTCGAAGTCCTCCTCCTCCAGCGCGTCTTGGAGCTCCTGCACGCCGGAGCGAGGCTGCACGTGGTCGCGAAGGTGCTCCGGCAGCTGGGAGGCGGGGTCGAGCAGGCGCTGGCGTGCCTGGGCGATGAGCTTCTCGGCGTCCTCGGCCTTGGCGTCCTCGAACGACATCTCCCAGGAGAGCTGGACGTCCATGACGGGGCCGTCGTCGCCGGGGGTGCGGGAGACCTTCGCGTCGTACTCCTCGGCGACGAACGCCTCGATGCGGTGCCAGCGGCGGTCCAGGTACTCCGGGTCCTGGGCGTGCTCCTCCGGGATGGCCGCGCCGAGGAAGAGCGTCGGGCCCTGGACGGTCACGACCTGGCCCCAGCGGTCGGCACGGACGCTGGCCTCCCCGAACAGGTGCTCGCCGGGGGCGGCGGGTCCGGCGAGGTCCACGTCGGCCTCGCTGCAGGGCTTGGTCGTGAACCGGCCGCCCTCACCGCGGGGGTGCTTCGTCTCGTCGAACTGCTGGGTCGTCGCGCTCATGCAGGACCTACTGTGCGGTTGCCGCCGGCGCCACACCTCAGACCACTCCAAGAAGGAAGGCAGGACCCATGGGACAGTTCCCGATCACCCTGCTCGGCACGACCGCACCGGTGAAGATGTGGCTGCACGAGCACGACACCGACTACTCCGCGATCACGCAGCTGCGCAACGTCGCCGAGCTGCCGTGGGTGGAGGGTGTGCGGGTCATGCCCGACGCCCACGCCGGCAAGGGCGCGACCGTCGGGTCCGTCATCGCCATGCGCGACGCCGTCTCCCCCTCGGCCGTCGGTGTCGACATCGGCTGCGGTGTCGCCGCCGTGCGCACCTCGCTGACCGCCGACGACCTGCCGGACGACCTGCGGTCGTTGCGGCTGGCGATCGAGGGCGCAGTCCCGGTCGGATTCCACGCCCACGACGGCCAGGTCGACACCCGCCGTCTCGGCCTCGGCGACGACTCCGGCTTCTGGTCCCGGTTCTCCTACCTGCACCCCGGCGTGCAGGACCGGGAGGGCAAGGCCCGGGCCCAGGCGGGCACCCTCGGTGGCGGGAACCACTTCATCGAGCTGTGCACCGGCCAGGACGGGCAGGTGTGGCTGACGCTGCACTCCGGCTCGAGGAACATCGGCAAGGAGATCGCCGAGCGTCACATCGCCGTCGCCAAGAAGCTCGCGCACAACGCCGGCCTGCCCGACAGCGACCTGGCGGTGTTCCTCGCCGGCACCCCGGAGATGGTGGCCTACCGGCGCGACCTGGACTGGGCGCAGGAGTACGCAGCCCGGAACCGGGCCATCATGCTCCAGCTGGTGCAGCGCACCGTCGCCGGACACTTCGAGGCTCGTGGCAAGGCGGTCACCTTCGAGCCGGCCATCAACGTGCACCACAACTACGTGGCGACCGAGACGGTCGACGGGGTGGACCTGCTCGTGACCCGCAAGGGCGCGATCCGGGCCGGCAACGGCGACCTGGGCATGATCCCCGGCTCCATGGGCACGGGCGCCTACATCGTCCGCGGCCTGGGCAACCCGGAGTCGTACTGGTCGGCCTCGCACGGGGCCGGCCGGCGCATGTCGCGGTCGAAGGCGAAGCGGCAGTTCACCGCCGACGACCTGGCCGCGCAGACCGCCGGCATCGAGTGCCGCAAGGACTCCGGGGTCGTCGAAGAGCTCCCGGCCGCGTACAAGGACCTGGACGAGGTGATGGCCGCCCAGGCCGACCTGGTCGAGGTCGTGGAGAAGCTCGACACGCGCCTGTGCGTGAAGGGCTGACGTGAGAGGGGCCGGAGGTGCGCACCTCCGGCCCCGCCACACCCGGTCGGCATGACCACCAAGACCGTCCCCGTCGCCGTCGCCCGCCGCGTCGGCGAGATCACCGAGTCCTGCCACTTCGGCGCCGAGCACCGCATCACCTACGTCCAGGTCAAGCGCCTCGTCGACACCGGCCGTCGTCAGACCGTCGACAACGGGTACGAGACCGTCGAGGAGCGCATCCTCCTGGACCGCCAGGGCCGCGAGTACCTCACCCGCTCCCCCATCGACTTCTCCGGCGGCACGCTCTACATGCGCCAGACCGACCGTGCCGTCTTCGGCCGGATGCCCTCGGGCATGGCGCGCGACATCACCGGCCGGCCCCTCACCCCCAAGACCCCGCCCGGCCCGGCCTGGACTCCCCCGGCGCCGGACCCGGCGGGCGTGCCCCTGTAGCTCAGACGGTCAGAGCGGACGCCTTGTAAGCGTCAGGTCGCCGGTTCGAGACCGGCCAGGGGCTCACTGGTCGGCGCACCGCTCGTCCCAGACCTCCACGGTCCACCTGACCCGGTCCCCGTTCTCGGGGCCCATTTCTTCGCGCAGGGCAGCGATCTGCTCCTCACGTCCCTCTTGGAAGTTCTCGCAGTACTTCTCGAGCCGGTACTCCGACAACTTGTCGAAGGCCGAGTTGAGGTGCATCTTGTAGAGCTCCTCGGAGGTCGGGACGTGGACCGGCTCCTCCTCCTCGCACGCGGTCAGCACGGTCAGGCAGACCAGGGCGGGGAGAACTGCTCAGGACCATGCCGCTCCCCTCCTCGAACAGCGCCGGCCCCGAACCCGACCGATCCGGCGAATGTACTCCTATCCGGACAGTCCCCGTAGCTCAGCGGAAAGAGCGCCGACCTCCTACGTCGGGCGTCGCAGGTTCGAGTCCTGCCGGGGACACCAGTGCACCCTGCCGGTTCGGGCATGTTGGGGATCATGGACACAGCCGAGCTGCTCACCCGGGCCGCCACCCTGGCCGAGACCCCCGGCCGCACCCTCCTCGGGATCGCCGGTGCGCCCGGAGCCGGGAAGTCCACGCTGGCCGCCCTCCTGCAGGACCGGCTCGGCGCCCGCTGCGTCGTCGTCCCGATGGACGGCTTCCACCTCGACGACCCCGTCCTCGCGCGCCTGGGCCGGCTCCACCGCAAGGGAGCACCCGACACCTTCGACGTCGACGGGCTGGTCGCCACGCTCACCCGGATCCGCACTGCCACGCACACCGTCTACGCCCCCAGGCTCGACCGGTCCCGCGAGGTCGCGGTCGCCGGCGCCGTCCAGGTCGACGCCGCGGCCACCCTGGTCGTCGTCGAGGGCAACTACCTGCTGCTCGAGGACGACGGATGGCGGGACGTGCGGGCCCTGATCGACGAGACGTGGTTCCTCGACGTGCCCCAGGACGTGCACGCCGAGCGCCTCACCCTGCGCCGCATCGCCGACGGGCACCGCCCCGACGCATCCCGGGCCTGGGTGCACGCCGTCGACCTTCCCAACGGGCGCACCGTCGAGGCCACCCGCGACCGGGCCGACCTCGTCATGCCCGCCACACCGGCCAGCCATGGCTCGTAGGAAGGATCCGCGCATCGCGGCGGATCCCGAGCCGGCCGGCACGCCCCCGCCGGCGTTCGTCATCCCCTCCTTCGCCAGCCGTGTCCCCGGCCGGACGCCCGAGTGGAAGCTGCACAACGGGCTCGGCCAGGCCCGCAGCGCCGTCAGCAACTCCCTGTGGTCACTGCCCGGTGCCCGGGCCGAGGTCTGGCAGCGGGTGCGCAACGGCACCTGGCAGCGCATCGACTGACCGGCTTCAACTCGAACACGAAGTCCGCCTTGCAGCGGAACTACGCAGATCGAGTCTTCGTCCTACCTGTGAACCCGCGAAGTCAGGAGCTCATCATGCAGATGTCCAGGAGCTGGCGTCTTGTTGGTCTCACGTTCGTGCTTGCGGCCTGTGGCGTAGTGGACAACGGAGACGCGCTGCAGAGCGATGGCGCGGTCAAGGCCCCGAGCAGCGATACCTCGCCTGGTACGCAGGAAGACTTGGCAGGTGGTGGTTCAGGGGCGTGCGTTGAGTTCTACTCGCCCGATGCGCTTCGGAGCCGCGCGTTTGCTTTCGACGGGACGGTGGTCCGCGTCGGACCATCGGTCTCTGACAGGGGCGACGCCGGAGACCTGGGGATGCCGGGAGTGACGTTCGCGGTCAATGAGTGGTTTCTGGGCGGAGCCTCCGAGGAGATCACGGTCGACATGCAAGGTCTCGGGGAGACCGGGGAGGGAGACCTACTCATCCGTGAAGGATCGCGCCTGTTGTTGAGCGGTGAGCCTCGGTGGGGTGGCGGGCCCTTGGACCAGCCGGTCGCGTGGGGATGTGGCTTCAGTCGGCTCTACGACGAAGACACAGCCGCTTCGTGGCGTAGGAGCACACACCCCTAGCGCTAGGTGGCCGCCGACCTACCCTTGTACCGCATCATGAAGTCGTTGCCGCTGGATTGAAGGGCGACCGTTCGGGCACGGCGCCCCGTGCAGCAGGTCGTCTCACGCCGCCAGGGTCACAGAGTCGTTTGAGCGAGGATCGCCTACCTCGCTCCGACCTCCCGTCTGAGGTGCCGCTTGAACTGATCCCAGTCGTCGCGCGGAAGGTCGTCCAGGCCCGACACTGCCTGGTCTGCACTTGCGCGCATAGGCTGGTCCACCTGCGCACGTTGCGTGCTCGTGAAAAGGCCGAAGGAGTTCACCACACGGTAACGACCTGACTCGGAACCTCCCTTATCCAACAGGAAGACGGCTACTTCGTCTGGGGGCACGGTCCCATCGGTTGGTGAACCCAAGAACTCCACCGGTAGCGGTTCCGTTACTACCCCTGAGATGACCTCAGAGGGCTCGAAGGTAAGACACTTGTAGGTAACCAGATCGCCTTCGCTCCCCCCGCCCATCTGTCGGTCGTCACACTGGGCGACAAACCTCCCGACCGCCACAACGTCCGCCTCGGCGGCCATGCCCGTCAGCGAATCGTCGATGAACACTTCTGATCCCTCGATCACGGCCCAACCCCAGTCATAGACTGCTGACTGGGGATTGGTCGAGGATTCGTCTGCTCCGGAGTCAGCCACTACACATGCCGACGTCAAAGATGTCACCGCGAGAAGCGCTGCTCCCCGCATGAACTTTCGCACCATCTCAGTACCTCGCGTTGATGTGGGCTCTGTCGTGCGTTGTGAGTGCACTGGTTGTGGCCTGCGCTATGTTTGGAAACACACAAGAGGCCGTCTCCGTGCCGTGTCGGAGGCCGACGGTGTGGGCCAGCTCATGGCAAGCGAGCCGCTGATAGCTCGGCGGGGTGTACGCAAGATTGAACCGCACCCACTGGTGTTCGCAGGTGCGGTTGGGATTCGCACCGGACGAGCCGGCTCGACAGGCCACCCACCCGTACAGATTATTGTTGCCATAGTCCTGATCGAAGACGCAGATCTGCTTGCCCGAGCCGCACGTCGCGGCGGAACTGACAGTTACCACCAGGTCGGTAGGATCGTAGACGTTGTTCGCCCTGTTGAGCACAGCGCCGTTGTAGTTTGTGGTCAAGGCCACGCGTTTGATGTTCATGTTCCGGTCTGGAAGCAGAGAGACTTGACTGTCGTTGCCGGCCGTTGATGGTGTTCCTGTGGAGCCCCAGTTTGTTGCACTCGCCACCCCAGTCAAGCTGCTGGCGCCGGCGAATCCGCAGATGATGACTCCGAGGGCTGCTCGACGAAATTGCGATTTTAGTTTCCCCATGAGCAGACAGTAGTGGGGGCAACCAAGGGGCGCAAGGCCTTACTTTCATCCAACATCCGGGCAGTGCTTCAGTGCCCGGACGCTGCTGTCTGGACGATTCCCATGCCTGTCCGGGTATGGCGGAGCCGGTCAGTACTCGTCCTCGTGGTCGCCCTCGCACATGTCGCAGTAGTCAGGCGGGAACTCGTCCGGCCCGTAGCACCCGTGGCCGACCCAGGTACCGCCGTCGTGGTTCGACCGCTACACCCCGGACAAGGCCCCGGTGGTCCTCACCCGGGTGGTCCCGGTCGTGGTGGAGGTGGCGGCCGACACCGCCCGGCAGGGGTTCGCCTTCAGGCACCAGGTGCGCTTCCTGCGGGTCCGCGACGACCTCGACCCGCAGTCCGTCGTCGGGCCGTAGGCGCGCCACGACCAGGTCGCGTTCAGGGTCAACGCCCGGGAGGCGTGTCTACGCTTTCGCGCCCCGGCACCGTAGACACGAGCTCGTTGGCCGCGCCTGGAGGGCCTTCAGGCGCCCGCCGTGTCTACAGAGGGGCCTCCAGAAGCGTAGACAAATGTAGACAAATGCCCGTCGGCACCAACGAGAAAACCCCCTCCGACTCCGCGTTTCCGCAGGTCGGAGGGGGTTTCTGTGTGGTGGGCGATACTGGGTTTGAACCAGTGACCTCTTCCGTGTCAAGGAAGCGCGCTACCACTGCGCCAATCGCCCGTGGCCGGTGATGCTGGCCGGTGTTGCGAGGTGGCGACGGGATTTGAACCCGTGTAGACGGCTTTGCAGGCCGTTGCCTCGCCTCTCGGCCACGCCACCATTTGAGGCATCTCGGTGGTGGTGCCTCCGAGCGGACGACCGGTCTCGAACCGGCGACCTCAACCTTGGCAAGGTTGCGCTCTACCAACTGAGCTACGTCCGCACTTCGCTTCCCTCCGTTCCCGGTGGGGCGCGAGAAAGAACATTACCCAACGTCCCGCGAAGGTCCAAATCCACCCCCCTCCCGAGTGTCGCGAGGCGCCAGGAACCGCACCGTTGCGCGGTTTCGCGCACAATGGGCGAGCGAGAGCGCGGCGGGTCCCGCCGCTCCCCACCCACCTGGAGGCTTCCCCACCCATGGACGTCTGGCCCGGCAACGCCTACCCCCTCGGCGCCACCTTCGACGGCAGCGGCGTCAACTTCGCCCTCTTCTCCGAGAACGCGACGGCGGTGGAGCTCTGCCTGGTCGACGAGGACGGCGGAGAGACGCGCCACCCGCTCACCGAGGTCGACGCCTACGTGTGGCACGGCTACCTGCCCAACGTGCAGCCCGGGCAGCGCTACGGCTACCGCGTGCACGGGCCGTACGCCCCCGAGGAGGGCCACCGCTTCAACCCCCACAAGCTCCTCCTGGACCCCTACGCCAAGGCCGTCAGCGGGCAGGTGAGCAACGACCAGGCGATCTTCGGCTACGACTTCGGCGACCCCGAGTCCTTCAACGAGGACGACTCCAACGGGCACACGATGCTGTCGGTGGTCACCAACCCGTTCTTCGACTGGGGCCACGACCGGCCGCCGAGGCACGCCTACGCCGACACGGTCGTCTACGAGGCCCACGTCAAGGGCCTGACCATGAGCCACCCCGACGTGCCGGAGGAGATCCGGGGCACCTACGCCGGTGTCGCCCACCCGGCCGTGGTCGACCACCTCACGCGCCTGGGCGTGACCGCGATCGAGCTGCTCCCGGTGCACCAGTTCGTCGACGACCCGCACCTGCAGGAGAAGGGCCTGTCCAACTACTGGGGCTACAACACCATCGGCTTTCTGGCGCCGCACAACGGCTACTCCGCCTACGGCGACCGCGGCCAGCAGGTCACCGAGTTCAAGTCGATGGTCAAGACGCTGCACGAGGCCGGCATCGAGGTCATCCTCGACGTGGTCTACAACCACACCGCCGAGGGCAACCAGCTCGGCCCGACGCTGTCCTTCCGCGGCATCGACAACGCCAGCTACTACCGTCTCGTCGACGACGACAAGGCCTACTACTACGACACCACCGGCACCGGCAACAGCCTGCTCATGCGCCACCCGCACGTCCTGCAGCTGATCATGGACTCGCTGCGCTACTGGGTCACCGAGATGCACGTCGACGGCTTCCGCTTCGACCTGGCCGCCACCCTCGCCCGCCAGTTCCACGAGGTCGACAAGCTCTCGGCCTTCTTCGACATCATCCAGCAGGACCCGGTCATCTCGCAGGTCAAGCTCATCGCCGAGCCCTGGGACCTCGGCGACGGCGGCTACCAGGTCGGCAACTTCCCGCCGTTGTGGACCGAGTGGAACGGCAAGTACCGCGACACCGTCCGCGACTTCTGGCGCGGCGCCCCGGCCACGATGGGTGAGTTCGCCTCCCGCCTGACCGGCTCCTCCGACCTCTACGAGCACAGCGGCCGCCGGCCGTTCGCCTCGATCAACTTCGTCACCGCCCACGACGGCTTCACGCTGCGCGACCTCGTCTCCTACAACGAGAAGCACAACGAGGCCAACGGCGAGGGCGGCGGCGACGGCGAGTCGCACAACCGGTCCTTCAACCACGGCGTGGAGGGTCCGACCGACGACGCCGGGATCAACGCCCTGCGGCTGCGCCAGCAGAAGAACTTCCTGACGACCCTCATGCTCAGCCAGGGCGTGCCGATGCTCCTGCACGGTGACGAGATGGGGCGCACCCAGCAGGGCAACAACAACGTCTACTGCCAGGACAACGAGCTGGCCTGGATGGACTGGGACCTCGACCCCGACCAGGAGGAGCTGCTCGACTTCACCGCCGGCCTCATCAAGCTGCGCTGCGAGCACCCCGCCTTCCGGCGTCGCCGCTTCTTCGCCGGCGACGCCGAGCACGGCGGGCAGAGCGAGCTGGGCGACATCGTCTGGTACGACCCCGAGGGCGAGGTCATGACCGAGGAGGGCTGGCACTCCACCGAGCAGGCCGTCACCGTCTTCCTCAACGGCGAGGCCATCCCGGACCGCGACGAGCGGGGCCAGCCGATCACCGACGACCACTTCCTGCTGCTGCTCAACGGCCACCACGAGCCGGTCAGCTTCACGGTGCCCTCGGGCATCGACGCCACCACCTGGGAGGTCGTGGTCGACACGACGGGCGGGCTGGAGCCGGGCACGACATGGGAGACCGGCTCGCAGCACGAGCTCCCCGGTCGTGTCGTGATCGTCCTGCAGGCCACGCCACAGCCGGAGCTGCAGCCGGCCCGCTGAGGTCACATCGCGGCGAGCCGCGCCTTCTCGGCCTCCACGTCGAAGTCGGCCTCCGGCCACTCCAGGTCCAGCTGGCGCAGGTGCTCCAGCAGCAGCTGCTGCACCGCCAGTCGGGCGTACCACTTGCGGTCGGCCGGCACGACGTACCACGGCGCGCCCGGCGGGCTGCACCGGTCCATGACGGCCTGGTAGGCCTCCTGGTAAGCGTCCCAGTGGGCGCGCTCGTCGAGGTCACCGGGGTTGAACTTCCAGTGCTTGTCGGGGCGGTCCAGCCGCTCCTGCAGGCGCTCCTTCTGCTCCTCGGGGGAGATGTGCATCATCACCTTGATCAGGGTGATGTCGTCGTCGACGAGCTCCTGCTCGAAGGCGTTGATGACGTCGTAGCGCTGCTCCCACTCCTCCTGCGGCACGAGGTCGTGGACGCGCACCACGAGCACGTCCTCGTAGTGGGAGCGGTCGAAGACGCCGATCATCCCCGGCTCCGGCAGGGCCTTGCGGATGCGCCACAGGAAGTCGTGCGCCAGCTCCTCCTCGGTCGGCTTCTTGAAGGAGGTCAGCTGCACGCCCTGCGGGTCGACCGCACCGACGACGTGGCGCATGATCCCGCCCTTGCCGGAGGTGTCCATGCCCTGCACGACGAGCAGCACCCGCTGCCGGTCGACGCCCACCCGGGACCGGGCGTAGAGCCGCTCCTGCAGGTCGTCCAGCTCCTCGTCGGCGGCGGCGAGGGCCTTCTGGCCGGCGGCCTTGTCACCGTCGAACGCGGGGGTCGAGTGGGGGTCGCGGTCCGCCAGCACGAAACCCTCGGTCACGCGCAGGGCGTCGCTGAACGGCGTGGTGGAGGCCTCCTGGGCCTTCGTCGTCGTGGCCATGGCGCACATCCTGGCACGCAGCGGGTGAACAATGGGCTAATGGACGTGCGCACCGCCACCGGCCCCCTCGACGCCGACCGCCTCGCCGAGTGGTATGCCGTGCCGCCGGAGGCCCGGGACCGCACCTGGGTGCGGGGCAGCTTCATCACCTCTCTCGACGGGCGGGCCACCGGGCCGGGCGGGCTCAGCGGCGGGCTCAACGCCGGGTCGGAGGGCGACCACGCCGCCTTCCACCACGTCCGCGAGCAGGCCGACGTCGTCGTGGTCGGGGCCGGCACGATCCGCTCCGAGGGCTACGGCCCGCTCCCCCGGGTCAACCTCGCCGTGGTCACGCGCAGCGGGGACGTCCCCGACAAGGTGCTCGACCGCTCCCCCGGCGACGGCGAGGTGGTGGTGATCAGCGGCGACGGCGCCGAGGTCACCCCTCGGCAGGTGCTGGACGAGGTCGGCCGCCGCGGCTGGCGCAGCGTCGTCATCGAGGGCGGACCCTCGCTCTTCGCGCCCTGGGTGCGGGCCGGCCTGGTCGACGAGCTGTGCGTCACCGTGCGACCCGTGCTCGTCGGCGGCGACGGACCGCTCCTGGTGCCCGCCTCGGCGCGCTTCGACGACCTCGTGGGCCGGGCTACGCACGTCCTCGTCTGGGGCGGGGACGTGCTGGTGCGCACCCGCCTGCGCTGACGGCATACCCGGGCCGGGGGCCCTCGCCTCAGCGCAGGAAGCTGGCGACGAGGTCCTCCCACAGCGAGGGGTTGGTGTTCCACTCCTGGCAGTGCCGCGACCGCGGCCAGACGAAGGTGTGCACCAGGCCGGGCCGGCGCCGCGCGAGGTCCTGGGACGGCTGGTAGGGCACCGTCTCGTCGGTCGCCGAGTGGATGATGAAGATGCGGTGGGTGACCTCGTCGGCCCGGTCGACCCAGTTGGTCGCCGCGACGTCGACCGGCTCGGCGATGCGCAGCAGGTGGCGCGAGAGCCGGCTGCGCATGAGCGAGCGGGCCAGGTGGTCGATCGGCCGGGGTATGAAGTGAAGGTCCGCCTGGTGCGCCAGGACCGAGCCCCAGTCGATCACGGGGGCGTCCAGCACGACCCGCTGCACCTGCGAGGCGACGCCGGAGCGGTTGAGCGCCTGCAGCACGATCGCGCCGCCCATCGACCACCCGAGCAGCACGAGCCGCCTGGCCCCGTGGTCGAGGGCGTAGCGCATCGCCGCGTCGACGTCGCGCCACTCCGACAGGCCGAGGCTGTAGCGGCCGTCGGCGCTCGGCGGGGCACCGACGTCGTTGCGATACATCGGCACCAGGCTGGTGAAGCCCGCCCGGTGCAGCACCGGCAGCGCCCGCAGGCACTCCTCGCGCTGCGCGCTGCGCCCGTGCACGAGGATCGCCCAGTCGCCGTTGTCGCGGTCGGCGGGGGGCGCCACCTTCCAGGCGGGCAGCTCGCCGACGTCGCTCGTCACGAGCACGTCCTCGTGCTCGAGCCCGAGGGCCGAGCGGGGCGTGCCGCAGTAGAAGTACTTGTTCCAGCGCGCCGGACCGGGCGCCAGGGTGCCCGCGTCGACCCCGAGGACCGTGCGGGTCACGGTGGCGTGACGCCCTGGTCGCGGAGGACGGTGGGTGCCGCGCCGCCCCTCGGGAGCCGCCTCGGCCGGCGGGTCGACGATCTCACCGAGGCGCGCGTGGCCCTGCCCGCGGTCGAGCCACAGGCCGTAGCGCCCCGGGGAGGTCGTCTGCGGCGTCGCGCGCAGGGTGACGGTGTCCTCCCCCACCTCGACGACGACGACGTCGTCGCGCTTCTCGTGCTCGGGCGTGATGATCCGGTGGGCGAAGTAGGTCGCGGTGCCCATCGACACCGCACCGCCCACCGCGGCCCCCACGGCCACGCCGGTGCCGACGGTGGCGGCCTTGCGCGCGGTCGTCATCGGCCCACCCCCAGGACGTCGGCGAGGTCGTAGTCGGCAGGACGGTCCAGCTGGTCGTAGGTGCAGCTGCGCGGGTCGCGGTCGGGACGCCAGCGCACGAAGTGCGTCGTGTGCCGGAAGCGCTCCCCCTCGAGGTAGTCGTAGCGCACCTCGACGACCCGCTCCGGCCGTAGCGGCGTGAACGACAGGTCCTTGCCCCCGCTCCACCGCGAGCCGACGCTCTTGCTCGGCGTGCGCTCGCCCTCGAGGTGTCGCACCCAGTCCCACGGGTGGCCCTCGAGGTCGGTCACCAGGGGCTGCAGCTCGGTGAAGAGCTCGCGGCGGCGGGCCATCGGGAAGGACGAGGAGACGCCGACGTGGGCCAGCGTGCCGTCGTCGGTGTAGATCCCGAGCAGCAGGGAGCCGATGGCGTGGTCGTCGGTCTTGTGGGTGCGGTAGCCGGCGACCACGCAGTCGGCGGTGCGCTCGTGCTTGAGCTTGGTGAGCACCCGCTTGCCGGGCTGGTAGGGCGCCTCGGGGTCCTTGGCGATGAGGCCGTCGAGACCGGCTCCCTCGAAGTCGCGGAACCAGCGCATGGCCACCTCCTCGTCGTCGGTCACGGGTGAGAGGTGGACCCGGCCGCCCTCGGCCGGCAGCGAGGCGCTCAGCGCCTCCTCCAGCCGGGCGCGCCGTTCGCGGAACGGCAGTCCGGTGAGGTCCTCGTCGCCGAGCGCGAGCAGGTCGAAGGCGACGAACGCCGCCGGGGTCTGCTCGGCGAGCATCCGCACCCGCGAGTCGGCCGGGTGCACCCGCTGCTGGAGGGCCTCGAAGTCGAGCCGGGACCCGTCGGGGGTCGCCACGACGATCTCGCCGTCGACCACGCACCGGGGCGGCAGCTCGCTGCGCATCGACTCCACCAGCTCGGGGAAGTAGCGCGTCATCGGCCGCTCGTTGCGGCTGCCCAGCTCGACCTCGTCGCCGTCGCGGAAGACGATCGAGCGGAAGCCGTCCCACTTCAGGTCGTAGAGCCAGCCGGCGGGCAGGCTCGACATCGGCTTGGCCAGCATCGGCGAGACGGGCGGCAGCACAGGCAGGTCCACGACGTCAGTCTGCCCCACCACGGCGACGGACCTCGGGCTCGACGCGGTTGCCCTCCTCGTCCCAGTGCTCGGCGACCTTCTTGCTCGGCTGCACGCGCGGCGGCTCGCCCGGCATCTTGGGGTGGTCGGGCGGGAAGTTGAGCTCGCCCAGGCCGCGCTCCAGATCGGCCTCCCACAGCGAGTAAGCACCGTCGACCTCCCCGGGCTCGTCGTGCAGGTGCTCCCACGCGTCGCCGTGCACGGCATACCACTCGGGCACGGTGTGCACGGTGAGCTCGCCCGGGCCGACCCCGCCCAGCTGCTCCCAGGTCATCGGCACCGAGACCGGCGCGCCGGACAGGATCCGGGGGCTCCACGCCGCGGCCAGCGTGCGGTCGCGGGTGGCCTGGTTGAAGTCGACGAAGATCCGCTCGCCACGCTCCTCCTTCCACCAGGCGGTGGTGACCAGGTCGGGCATCCGGCGCTCGAGCTCGCGGGCGAGCCCGATGACGGCGTGGCGCACCTCGAGGAACTCCAGGCGCGGGCGCACCGCCGCGAAGACGTGCACGCCCCGGCTGCCGGTGGTCTTGACGTGGGGGGTCAGCCCGGCCTCGGTCATCACCTCCCGCAGGCCCCGTGCCGCCTCGACCACGTCAGCGAAGGCCCGCCCGGGCTGGGGGTCGAGGTCGATGCGGACCTCGTCGGGGTGGTCGTTGTCGCCGCTGCGGACGGGCCAGGGGTGCCAGGTGACGGTGCCCATCTGGGCGGTCCACAGCAGCGTCGCCTCGTCGTCGATGACGAGCTGGGGGTGGCTGCGCCCGGAGGGATAGGTCACCATCGTGGTCCGCGACCAGGCGGGGACCCCCTTGGGCGGGTTCTTGGAGTAGAACTCCTCCCCCTCGATGCCGCCGCGCACCCGCTGCAGGGTGACCGGCCGGTCGGCGAGGCCGCGCAGCATCGGCTCCGACACCGCGCTCAGGTATGCCGCCAGGTCGGCCTTGGTGATCGCCGCGCCCCGGTCGGTGGCCGGCCAGACCACCTTGTCGGGACTGCTCAGGCGGACCTCGACGGTCTCGCCGTCGGGTCCGGTCGCCGTCAGCGTCGTCGCGTCCGCAGCCATGGCCCCAACCTACCCACCGCTGCGCTCCCGGGGCCCGACCGTGGGGACGCGGCGGTGACCGGGGGGGCACCGCCGCGTCCGTGCGTCGTCAGCGGCCGCGGGCGACGCCCTGGGCCGGGATGAGCAGCTTCTGCCCGACGAGGATGAGGTCGACGTCGTCCAGCTTGTTCACCGCGGCGATGTCGACCCAGCGCTTGCCGAAGCGCTCCGCCAGAGCCGAGACCGTGTCACCCTCGACGACGGTGTACTCGAAGTCCTGCTGGGGGTCGTAGAGGTTGATCTCCTGGCCGACCTGGATCACGTCGGGGTCGCTGATCGGGTTCCAGCGGAGCAGACCTCCAGGGTCAGGCCGTGGGCCTCGGCGATCCCGCCGAGGGTGTCGCCGGCCACGACCGTGTGCGTCAGCTGGGCGGGAAGGGTCTGGGCCACGGGCGCGTCGGCGCCGTCGTGCTGGTCGGTCACGGCAGGAGGTCCTTTCGACGGAGGTGCGCGGGGCCGCGCGGCCCCGGTGGCGGGTCCTTATCGCTGGTCAGCGTGGCCGCCCAGGCAGGTGGGAACATCTGCGGCCCACCGTGGTTGACTCAGGTATGACCCACAGCACCCCCGCGACCGACGCCAGCAAGGGCGCCACGGCATACCCCACCGCGAAGACCGAGGAGCAGTGGCGCGAGGAGCTCTCCCCCGCCGAGTACCACGTGCTCCGGGAGGCCGGCACCGAGCGCCCCTTCACGGGTGAGTACACCGACACCTTCACCGAGGGCGTCTACAGCTGCCGCGCGTGCGGCGCGGAGCTGTTCCGCTCCGAGACCAAGTTCGAGAGCCACTGCGGCTGGCCCAGCTTCTACGCGCCGCTGGCCGAGGACCGTGTGCAGTACATCGAGGACACCTCCCTCGGCCGCACCCGCACCGAGGTGCGCTGCGCCTCCTGCGGCTCCCACCTCGGCCACGTCTTCGAGGGCGAGGGCTACGAGACCCCGACCGACCTGCGCTACTGCATGAACAGCATCGCGATGACGCTGTCGCCGAAGCAGGACTGACCGCACCCACGCAGCGAGGGGCCCGGCACGATCGTGCCGGGCCCCTCGCGTGCGTCGGGGATGCCTCAGGGCAGGCGCGCCACCAGCTCCTCGACCTCCACACGGGGGCCGGTGAAGAACGGGATCTCCTCGCGGACGTGCAGACGCGCGTCGGTGGCCCGCAGGTCGCGCATCAGGTCGACGATGCGGTGCAGCTCCTCGGCCTCGAACGCCAGCAGCCACTCGTAGTCGCCGAGCGCGAAGGAGGAGATGGTGTTGGCCAGCACGTCCTTGTAGCCCGCGGCGGCCTGGCCGTGCTCGCGCAGCATCCGGCCGCGCTCGGCCGGGTCGAGGACGTACCAGTCGTAGGAGCGCACGAACGGGTAGACGCACAGGTAGCGGCCCGGCGCGTGGCCCGAGAGGAACGCCGGCACGTGACCGCGGTTGAACTCCGCCGGGCGGTGCAGGCCGACGCTCGACCACACCGGCTCCAGGTGGCGGCCGAGCTCGGTGCGGCGGAAGCGCTGGTAGGCCGACTGGACGGTCTCGACGTCCTCCGCGTGCCACCAGATCATCACGTCGGCGTCGGCCCGCAGCGCCGAGACGTCGTAGACGCCGCGCACGACCAGGCCCTCGCCCTCGAGCTCGGCGAAGAGCGCGCGCACCTCCTCGACCAGCGCACCCCTGTCCTCCGGCAGCGGCACGACGGCCGAGAAGACGGAGTAGGCCGCGTAGCGGATGGCGCTGTTGATCTGCTCGACCTGGTCGGGGGTCGGGTGCGTGTAGTCGCTCATGCTCTCCATTGTGGGTCGGGCGCTCTTCCGGACGGCCACCGGGTATGCCGTGCCGTCGCGCGGGCGGGTGCGCGGCTGGCGGACCCGGGTCAGGCGAGCAGCTGCTCGACCGCCCGGTGGGCCGACTGGATGCAGGCGGGCACGCCGACCCCGTCGTAGACGGCGCCGCAGGCCACGAGGCCGGGCACGCCGGCGAGGACGTGCCGGACGGCCGCGACGCGGGCCTGGTGCCCGACGGCGTACTGCGGCAGGGCCCCGCCCCAGCGCTGCACGTGGGCGTCGACGGGAGCGGGCAGCTCGCGCCCCAGGGCCTCGGACAGGTCGGCGCGCGAGAGGCGCACGAGCTCGTCGTCGTCGACCTGCAGCGAGGACTCCTCGCGGTGCCGGCCCACGGACAGGCGCAGGAAGGTCAGGTCACCGCCGCCAGGGGCCGCGCCCTCGCCCGCCTCGGCCACCCAGTCCCACTTGGTGGCGCTGAAGGTGGACGCCTTGACGCTCCGGCCGTCAACCGGCGGCACGAGGAAGCCGGAGCCTCCGAGCACGCCGACGTCCTCGGAGCGGTAGGCCAGGGTGATCACCGCGGTCGAGGCGGTCTCGACCGAGGCCAGCTGCTCGGCGGCGTCGGGGGCCACCCGGGCCAGCAGCCGGGCCGCGGGCGCCGCCGGCAGGGCCAGCACGACCCGGTCCGCACGGTAGGTGATGGGAGCGGGGCGCGGGCCGGTGACGACCGTCCAGCCGCCGTCGTCGGTGTGGTGCAGCTCGCGCACGAGCGTGCCGGTCACGACGCGGGCGCCCCGCTCGACGAGCCGCGCGGCCAGGGCCTCGGGCAAGCGGTGGAGCCCGCCGGAGACGGTCGCGAAGACGGGATGGCGGGCCACCGGCGCGGCGCCGGACCGCGGGGGCGGCGGGACCATCCGGCCCGCGGCGGACAGGAGGGGCTCCCCCGCCTGGGCGGCGGCCAGCAGGGCGGGGATCGAGGAGGCCGCGGAGAGGAGGTCGGCGTGACCGGCGTAGACACCGCCGAGCAGCGGCTCGACGAGACGGTCGACGACGGCGCGGCCCAGCCGGGAGGCGACGAGCTCGCCGACCGAGACGTCCGGCTCGCGGACGGGGGCCACGACCTCCGTGGCGGCGCGGCTCACCTCGTCCTCGGTGAGGAGGCCGTGGAGGTCCGCGGGGTCGGCGGGCACGCCCATGACGGTGCGGGCGGGCAGCGGGTGGAGCCGGCCGCGGGACCAGATCTGGGCGCGGGCCGCCGTGGGGTGCACGACGTCGGCCGCGAGGCCGGCCCGGTCGATCATCTCCATCGCCTCGGGACGGCGGAAGAGGACGGCCTCGGCACCGACGTCCAGGCGCCGCCCGGCCACCCGCTCGCCGCGCAGCTTGCCGCCGACCCGGTCGGCCCCCTCCAGCACCGTGACCTCCGCCGCGGGATCGGCCCGCAGGAGGTCGTCGGCCGCCGTCAGACCGCTGATCCCGGCACCCAGCACGAGGTAGCTCGTCATGTGGTCAAGCGTCTCACCTCGCCCCGTCACCGGAACGCGCCGGCCCCTGCCGCCCGGCCCGGACCCTGGTGACCCTCCCACCTGCTGCGACGCCCGCGCGCCGATAGAGTCGCGACGTGACCGACATCCAGACGCAGCAGGAGATCCGTGCCGCCCTCGAGGTCGTCGACCCCGAGGGCTTCGACGCCGCAGCCGAGGCCGAACGCCGCATCGGCTTCCTGGCCGCCTACCTGCGCGACACCGGCGCCAAGGGCCTGGTCCTGGGCATCAGCGGCGGGGTCGACTCGACCGTCGCCGGCCGCCTCTCCCAGCTCGCCTGCGCGCGGGTGCGCGAGGAGGGCGGCGACGCCCGCTTCGTGGCGGTCCGCCTCCCCTACGGCGCGCAGGCCGACGAGGAGGACGCCCGCCACGCCGTGGCGTTCATCGAGGCCGACGAGACGATGACGATCGACATCCAGCCCGGCGTGGACGCCCAGTGGGACGCGATCCTGGCCGCGGGCCTGGAGCTGTCCGACGACCGCGAGCACTACCACAAGGGCAACGTCAAGGCCCGGCACCGGATGGTCGCCCAGTTCGCGATCGCCGGCGCCCGCGGCATGCTCGTCGTCGGCACCGACCAGGCCGCCGAGGCCGCCGTCGGCTTCTTCACCAAGTTCGGCGACGGCGCGGCCGACCTGACCCCGCTCTTCGGCCTGCCCAAGCGCCGCGTGCGCGAGATCGGCCGCCACCTCGGCGCACCCGAGGAGCTTCTCGCCAAGGTGCCGACCGCCGACCTGGAGAGCGACAAGCCCCTCATCGCCGACGAGGTCGCCCTCGGCGTCACCTACGAGGCCGTCGACGACTACCTCGAGGGCAAGCAGGTCTCCGAGGAGGACGAGCGCACGATCCTCGGGTGGTACCGCCGCACCGGGCACAAGCGCGAGCTCCCGGTCACCCCGGACGGCTACCTCGGCGACCGCTGACGCGACCCCACGACACCGACGACGAAAGGGGCGCCCCGGGCCAGCGGCCGGGGCGCCCCTTCGCGTGCTGCGGGAAGGACGCGGGCGTCAGCGCGCGGAGACCTCGTGGACCAGCTCGACGACCCGGGTGATCACGTCGGGGTCGGTGCTCGGCAGCACGCCGTGCCCCAGGTTGAAGATGTGGCCGGGGGCCTGCCGCCCCTCCTCGACGATCTCGCGGACCCGGTGCTCCAGCGCGGGCCACGGGGCGAAGAGCAGGGCCGGGTCGAGGTTGCCCTGCACGGCATACCGGCCGCCGGTGCGCTCGACCGCGTCGGTCAGGCTGACCCGGTAGTCGACGCCGATGACGTCGGCGCCGGCCTCGGCCATCGAGGTGAGCAGCTCGCCGGTGCCGACGCCGAAGTGGATGCGGGGCACGTCGGGGTGCGTGGCGTGGATGCCCTCGAGCACCGCGCGGCTGTGCGGCTCGACGTGGCGCAGGTAGTCGGCCCGGGACAGGTGCCCCGCCCAGGAGTCGAAGAGCTGGACGACGCTCGCCCCGGCGTCGGCCTGCACCCGCAGGAAGGCCAGGGAGATCTGTGCGAGGCGGGCGCACAGGTCGTGCCAGAGCTCGGGGTCGCCGTGCATGAGCGCCTTGGTGCGCTCGTGGTTCTTCGACGGGCCGCCCTCGACGAGATAGGAGGCGAGGGTGAACGGGGCCCCGGCGAAGCCGATGAGCGGGGTGTCGCCCAGCTCGGCGACGAGGCGCGTCACCGACTCGGTGATGTCGGGCACCTGGTCGGGGGTGAGCTCGGGCAGCCGCTCGAGATCGGCGCGGGTGCGCACCGGGTGGGCGACGACGGGGCCGGTCCCGGCGACGATGTCGAGGTCGACCCCGACGGCCTGCAGCGGCACGACGATGTCGCTGAAGAAGATCGCCGCGTCGACGCCGTGACGGCGCACCGGCTGCAGGGTGATCTCGCTGACGAGGTCGGGCGTGCGGCAGGACTCGAGCATCGGCACGTCCGCGCGGATCGCGCGGTACTCGGGCAGCGACCGCCCGGCCTGGCGCATGAACCACACCGGGGTGTGCGACACCTCCTGACGGCGGGCGGCACGGACCAGGACGCTGTCTGAGGGGCCAGGGCTGGCGACGGGGGTGCTCACGCCTCCGATCCTCGCACGAGGCCCCTGACCTCCTCCTGCCGGTGACCCCGGCCCCCCGGACGTCCTCGGCCGGTGTGCCGGCCCGCTCCCCCGGGCGTGGCGCTGCTGCCACGGAGCCTCCCGCGGATCTAGGCTGGTCGGTGTGGTGAGCCGGACGACGGGATCTCGCCCGCGGGCACGCACCGCGGGCTCTGCCCTCCTGCCCGGTGACCCCGGCCCCTTCGCCCGGGCCCTGGAGGGCCTGCGCTCCGTGGCGGTGCGCCCCGAGCTGGTGCTCGAGGAGGTGCCCGCCCCCACCCGGCTCGCCCCGCACGCCGTCGCCCTCTCCGGCGAGGTCGTGCCCTCCTACCTCACCGAGGACGACGACCCCGCCGCGACCGGCCGCTTCGTCCTGCTGCACGACCCCGCAGCGCCGGAGCCCTGGGAGGGCGAGTGGCGCGTCGTCACCTACGCCAAGGCGCAGATGGAGCCCGAGGTCGGTCAGGACCCGCTCGCCGGCCAGGCCGGCTGGTCGTGGCTGACCGACGCCATGCAGGCCGGCGACCTCGAGTGGAGCGCCCCGGCCGGGACGGTCACCTGCGTGACCTCCGAGAGCTTCGGGGCGCTGTCCGAGCGCGAGCCCAGCGTGGAGCTCGAGATCCGCGCCTCCTGGACCCCGGTCCTGACCCCCGGTGCCGAGGGCCCCGGCCTGGCCGGCCACCTGGGCGCCTGGGGCGACCTGCTGTGCACCCTGGCCGGCCTCCCACCCCTGCCCGAGGGCGTCGTCGCGCTCTCCGGCCCCCGCCGGTGAGCGTGGACGGCACCGACGCCCGGGGTGTCGGCGACGACGGCGGCGAGGGCATGGTCCACCCTCTTCTCGCCGAGCTGGGGCTCGACCTGGACCTCGACCCCGACCCGACCTCCGACTACCAGAAGGTGGACATCCCCGCCGGGGGAGTTCCGCCGGTCGTCGACACCGAGGAGGCGCTGGCCGACGCCGTCGCCGCGCTGCGCGAGGGCTCCGGCCCCGTGGCGGTCGACGCGGAGCGCGCCTCCGGCTTCCGCTACGGCCAGCGCGCCTATCTCGTGCAGCTGCGCCGCGCCGGGTCCGGCACCTGGCTCGTCGACCCCGTGCCCTTCGAGGACCTCTCGGTCCTCGACGAGGTGCTCTCCTCCTCCGAGTGGGTGCTGCACGCCGCCACCCAGGACATCCCCTGCCTCGACGAGGCCGGCATGCACCCGCGGGCGCTCTTCGACACCGAGCTCGGCGCCCGCCTGGCGGGGCTGCCGCGCGTCGGGCTCTCCGCCTCCCTGGAGTACTACCTCGGCGTCACGCTGGCCAAGGAGCACTCGGCCGTCGACTGGTCGACCCGGCCGCTGCCCGAGCCCTGGCTGCGCTACGCCGCGCTCGACGTCGAGATGCTCGTCGAGCTGCGCGACCGCATGGAGCGCGACCTCGCCGAGCAGGGCAAGCTGGAGTGGGCCCGGCAGGAGTTCGCCGCGCTCGTGGACTTCGCGCCCCGGCGCGACGACGGCGAGGCCTGGCGCCGCACCTCGGGCATCCACCGGCTCCGCACCCCGCGCCAGAACGCCGCCCTGCGCGAGCTGTGGCTGGCGCGCGACGCGATCGCCCGGGAGCGCGACGTCTCCCCCGGCCGGATCGTGCCCGACAGCACGCTCGTCGACCTCGCCGCGCGCATGCCGAAACAGGCCTCCGGGCTCGCTTCCGAGAAGCCCGACCGCTCCCGCTCCCGCCAGCGCCGCGCCGAGCAGGGCCTGCTGCGCCACCAGCGCACCTGGCTGACGGCCATCCGCGCGGCCGTCGAGCTGCCCGACGACGAGCTGCCCGACCCGCCCCCGCGCGGCGAGGGGCCGCCACCGCCGCGGGCGTGGGCCGACCGCGACCCTGCGGCCGCGGCCCGGCTCGCGATGGCCAAGGAGGAGATCGCGCGGCTGTCCGGGCGGCTCGACATCCCGGTCGAGAACCTCATGACCCCCGACACCGTCCGGCGGGTGCTCTGGCGCCCGCCGCGCCCCGCCACCCACGAGGCCGTCGACCGGGCCTTCGCCGACCTCGGGGCCCGCCCCTGGCAGCGCGAGCTCATCACGCCGATCGTGGTCGCCGCCGTCGACGAGCACCCCTGACGAGCCTCGCGCCCCCAGCGGTTCGCCCAGCCTTATCTCATATATGTGATCTAGACTCGGGCCCCATGACTGAGAGCTACCTGTCGCGTATCGGCGGCCTCATCCGCGACGCCCGACGCCACAAGGACCTCACCCAGGCCGAGCTCGCGGAGCTGCTCGGCACCAGCCAGAGCGCGGTGGCCCGCATCGAGCAGGGCAAGCAGAACCTGTCGCTCGAGATGATCGCCCGCATCGGCGAGAAGCTGGACTCCGAGATCGTGCAGGTCTCCTCCGGCGTGCCCCAGAACCTGCGCATCGAGGGCGGGGTGAAGCTCTCCGGCGAGATCGACGTGCGCACCTCCAAGAACGCCGCCGTCGCGCTGCTGTGCGCCTCCCTCCTCAACAAGGGCAGGACGACCCTGCGCAACCTCGCCCGGATCGAGGAGGTCAACCGCATCACCGAGGTGCTGACCTCGATCGGCTTCAAGATCCGCTGGCTCCCGGACTCCTCCGACCTCGAGATCGTCCCGCCGGAGAAGATCGACCTCGACTCCATGGACGAGACGGCGGCGCGCCGCACCCGGACGATCATCATGTTCCTGGGCCCGCTCCTGCACGAGTACGAACGCTTCGAGCTGCCCTACGCCGGTGGCTGCGACCTCGGCACCCGCACGGTCGAGCCCCACATGATCGCGCTGCGCCACTTCGGCCTCGACGTCACCGCGACGACCGGCTCCTACCACGCCTCCGTCGACCGCTCCACGAGCCCGAAGCGGCCGATCGTGCTCACCGAGCGCGGCGACACGGTCACCGAGAACGTCCTGCTGGCCGCCGCCCGCCACCCCGGCACGACGGTCATCCGCAACGCCTCGTCCAACTACATGGTCCAGGACCTCTGCGTCTTCCTCCAGCAGCTGGGCGTGAAGATCGAGGGCCTGGGCACCACCACCCTGACCGTCACCGGCGTCGAGCACATCGACCAGGACATCGAGTACTCCCCCTCCGAGGACCCGATCGAGGCGATGAGCCTGCTCGCCGCGGGCGTCGTCACGGGCAGCGAGATCACCATCCGCCGCGTGCCGATCGAGTTCATGGAGATCGAGCTCGCGGTCCTCGAGACGATGGGCTTCGAGTGCGAGCTGTCCGAGGAGTACGTCTCGGCCAACGGCCACACCCGGCTCGTCGACCTGACGACGATCCCCGGCCCGCTGAAGGCGCCGCTGGACAAGATCCACCCGCTGCCCTTCCCCGGCCTGAACATCGACAACCTGCCGTTCTTCGCGATCATCGCGGCCTGCGCGCAGGGCTCGACGCTCATCCACGACTGGGTCTACGAGAACCGCGCCATCTACCTGACCGAGCTCACCACCCTCGGCGCGAAGGTCCACCTCATGGACCCGCACCGGGTGATGATCGAGGGCCCGACCCGCTGGCGCGCCGGCGAGATCATGTGCCCGCCCGCGCTGCGTCCCGGCGTGGTCATCCTGCTCGCGATGCTCGCCGCCCCGGGCACCTCGGTGCTGCGCAACGTCTACGTCATCAACCGCGGCTACGAGGACCTCGCCACCCGGCTCAACGCCCTCGGCGCCCGCATCCAGACCTTCCGCGACATCTGAGCCGCGCGGCCCCGCTGCGCGACGCACGATGAGCATCGTCTGGGACGAGCGTGGCGGGGCCACCGTCGAGCGCGACGGCCACCCGCAGTCCTACGTCGATCCCGACGACCCGCTGCTGCTCGTCTTCGAGTACGTCCAGCAGTTCGCCCTGGTCCTCGAGGCGCTGCGCCCCGATCCCGCGCCGCTGGCGGTCACCCACGTCGGCGGTGCGGGTATGACGCTCGCCCGCTGGGTGCACCGGATGCACCCGGGCTCCCCGCAGATCGTGCTGGAGCCCGACGTCGCCCTCACCGAGCTGGTGCGACGCGAGCTGCCGCTCCCCCGCGGCCACCGGATCCGGGTGCGCCCCGTCCCGGGCCAGGAGGGGATCGGCGCGCTGCGCGACGGCTCGGCGGACGTGGTCGTCGTCGACGCCTTCGACGACGGCCGGGTGCCGCCGGGGCTGGCGGGCCAGGCCTGGGTGCGCGAGCTCGACCGGGTGCTGGCCACCGACGGGCTGGTGCTCGTCAACGCCGCCGACGAGCCCGGGCTGCGGTGGGTCGCCCGGCTGTGCGCCACCCTGTCCGGACGCTTCTCGCACGTGGGCCAGCTGGTGCTCCGGGAGGTCGCCAAGGGCCGCCGCTACGGCAACGTCGTGGTCGTCGCCTCGCGCCGGCCGCTCGACGACGTGAGCCTGTCCCGGGCCGCCGCCCGGGCCGCCTTCCCGTCCGAGTGGCGCGGCAGCGCGCAGGTCGCGCGGGCCCTCGCCGGGGTCCGGCCGTTCGGGGAGATCGGCGAACCGTCGCCCGCGCCGCCCGACGCGGGGAAACTGCGGTTGCGCTGACGCGATCGGGCCCCCGCGAGCCGTAGGCTGGCGGCGTGCGCACGGCATACCTGGACCACCCCGGCCCCGTCCCCATGGCGCACCGGGGGTTCGACCTCGACGGGCTCGAGAACACCATGAAGGCCTTCGAGGCCGCCGTGCGCCTGGGCTACCGCTACGTCGAGACCGACGTGCACGCCACCCGTGACGGGCAGCTCGTCGCCTTCCACGACGACACGCTCGACCGGGTCACCGACAGCACTGGCACGATCACCGAGATGTCCTGGCGCCAGGTGTCACGGGCCCGGATCGGCGGGAAGGAGCCGGTGCCGCTGCTGGAGGACCTCCTCGGCACCTTCCCCGAGCTGCGCCTCAACATCGACATCAAGTCCTCGGGCGCCGTCCTGCCCCTGGTGCGCGCCATCGAGCGCACCCGTGCCCACGACCGGGTGTGCGTGACCTCCTTCTCCGACCAGCGGCGCGAGGCCGCGATCATGCGCCTCACCGCGCCGGTCGCCACCTCGGCCGGCCAGAACACGACCGCGGCCTTCCGCGCGGCGGCCTCGCTGCCTCCCCTCGTGCGGCCCGCCGTGGTCGCCAAGGCGCTGCGCCACGTCGACGGCGTGCAGGTGCCGCCCCAGCGCTACGGGATCGAGGTCGTCAACCCCACGACTGTCGCCGCGGCGCACGAGGTCGGCCGGTTCGTCCACGTCTGGACGGTCAACGAGGTGCCGGAGATGGTGCGGCTGCTCGACCTCGGCGTCGACGGGATCATGACCGACCGGGCCGACCTCCTCAAGGAGGTGCTGGTCGCGCGCGGCCAGTGGGTGGGCTGACCCGCCTCAGCGGTCGCAGCCGGTGAACTCCCACAGGGAGGCGTGCCCGCCCTCGTCGACCAGGCGCCAGCCGTCGCCCTCGGGCTCGATGTTGCGCAGTCCCGGCGTGCTCTCCTCCCACTTGGCGTTGAGGTCGTCGTGGAAGGTGAGGCTGTCGACGTAGACGTGGGTGACGCCCAGCGCGCGCACGGCCTCGCAGACCTCGGGGTCCCTGCGCCAGTCACGGAAGCGCTCCTGCAGGAGCATCCGTTCCGGGGAGTCCGCGATCGAGGTGAGCTGGGGGTAGACGACCTGCACGTCGGCCCGGTGCAGCAGGTAGGGCGAGCCGGCGACCGGCTCCCCGAGCACCACGGCGTCGTCGGGCAGCGTCTCGGCCGCCCGGTCGACCATCTCGATCTCCTCCGGCTCCAGGATCGTGCCCCAGGCGATCGGGAAGGTGGTGTAGGTCGAGGCCATCACCTGCGTCTGGCTGGTCCAGCGCAGCCCGGAGGTGAGCACAGCGACGACCACGAGCAGCCCGGCGGCCACGGCGGGGACCGGCACGCGGAGGCGGGAGGCGGCGTGGCGCACGAGCCACGCGCCGGCGCCCGCCGCAAGCACCACCGACGGCACCACGACGAGCTGGTTGACGCGGGAGGCCTGGGTGTACCAGAAGCCCGCCAGCACCCGCCACGGGTTGTCGGGCGGCCCGGCCGCCAGCAGCGTGACGACCACCGCCGCCAGCAGCGAGATGACGAGCCAGCGGGCGTGGACGCGGCGCACGGTCAGCGCCACGCCCAGCAGGACGAGGATCGTGACGACCAGGTTGACCGAGGTGATCTTGTAGACGTAGATCAGCGGGTGGTCGACGAGCAGCGACCCCAGGCCGGGCAGGTAGGAGTCCTGCCCGCCGCGCCGGTAGTCCATGATCGAGCGGACCGGCGGGAAGGTGACCAGGAAGGCGAGCAGGCCGGCGACCGCCGCCAGCCAGCCGGCGAAGGCCAGGGCCGCCAGCAGCGGAGAGCCGAGGCGCGCCCGCCGCAGCAGCTGCCGCGCGAGCAGCACGGTCACCAGCGGCAGGCCCAGGAGCAGCAGCGAGAAGAGCCCGGAGGGGTGCGCCAGCACGACGCCGCCCACCGCCAGCGCCAGCCCGAGGGCCAGCGAGGTGTGCATCCGCCAGGACAGCACACCGCGGGTGGTGGCGATGACGAGGGCGAGGGTGCCGGGCAGGCAGGCCACCGAGAGGGCGAAGGGCCAGACCGCGAGCATCGAGACCGCGACGGCCGGGAAGGTGACGTAGGTGGCGGCGAGCACCGGGACGAGGACGACCGGGAGCGAGCGGCCCGGGAAGACGAGACGGGTCAGGGCGACCAGCCCGGCGATCCAGATCACCGAGCCGATGACCAGCGAGGAGGCGTTGGCGGCCTCGGTGACGCGCTCGAAGCCGGGAGCGACGGCGACGAGGGCGTGCCAGACGGCCGGGTAGAACGGGGCGACGGTGTCGGCGTACATCGGGGCGAGCCCGCCGAGCGAGCTGCCGTTGGCCGTGTCGCGCACGAACCAGAGGGCGTTGAGGTGGAAGACCGCGTCCCAGGCCTGCGGCGGCTGGTCGGGCCGACCCATGCCGGTGGCCATCGCGGCCGCCAGCACGCCGCCGCCCGCGAGCCAGGTCGCCGTCAGCCCGCCGCGCTCGACGGGCCGCAGCGGGCGGGCGCCGGCCACGGTGACGCCGCTCGGGTCGGTGGTGGTGCGCAGCAGCCGACCGATCCCGGCCGCGACCGCGACGGCGAGCAGCAGGCCGAGCAGCACGGTGGGCAGGGTCCACGGGATCCCGACCAGGCCGTAGGCGATGCCGAGCACGCCGGCGACGCCGGTCGTCACCGCGGCACCGGCGCCCAGCGCCAGCAGCCCACGGGCCCCGAGCAGCCGGAGCACGGCATACCCGGGAAGGACCCAGAGCAGCGCGAGCCCGACGGTGGCGGGCAGGACAGCGGTCCAGCTCATGCGGTGCCCGGCTCGCCCCCGCCGACGGTGAGCCGGGGGGTGCCGGCGAAGCGGGCGGGGTCGGTGACGCGGCGGCCGTCGAGGAGCAGGCGCAGGCCGGGCAGGTCGGTCGCGGACAGGGTGGCGTACTCGGGATGGTCGGCCTGGACGATCGCGACGTCCACGGTGTCGCCGGAGCCGAGGGTGTAGGGCTCCCAGCCGTAGGCCGCGAGCTCCTCGGGCGTGTACATGGGGTCGTGGACCAGCACCTGGGCGCCGCGCTCGCGCAGGGCGTCGACGGTGCCGAAGATGCCGGAGAAGGCGGTCTCCTTGACCCGGCCGCGGTAGGACGCGCCGAGCACGAGGACGCGCAGCCCGGACAGCGACCCGAGGACCGACTCGGCCCGGGCCACGGCGTAGGCCGGCATCGCGGCGTTGGTCTCGCGCGCGGCCCGCACCACGGTGGCGTCGGGGTCGGTGGAGAGGTAGAGGCGGGGGTAGACGGGGATGCAGTGCCCGCCGACGGCGATGCCGGGGTGGTGGATGTGGGAGTAGGGCTGGGAGTTGCACGCCTCGATGACGCGGTGGACGTCGATGCCGACGGTGTCGGCAAAGCGGGCGAACTGGTTGGCCAGGCCGATGTTGACGTCCCGGTAGGTCGTCTCGGCCAGCTTGGCCATCTCCGCGGCCTCGGCCGAGCCCATGTCCCACACCCCGTTGGGACGGGGCAGGTCGTCGCGGTCGTCGAAGTCCAGGACGGCCTCGTAGAAGTCGACCGCCCGGGCGGTGCCGGCCTCGGTCAGGCCGCCGACGAGCTTGGGGTAGCGGCGCAGGTCGGCGAACACCCGACCGGTGAGGACCCGCTCCGGGGAGAAGACCAGGTGGAAACCGTCGTCGCTGCCCTCCGTCAGGCCGGAGATCTCCTCGATCATCGGCTTCCACCGGCCGCGGGTCGTGCCGACCGGAAGGGTGGTCTCGTAGGAGACGAGGGTGCCGGGGGTCAGGTGCGCGGCCAGCGACCGGGTCGCCTCGTCCATCCACCCGAAGTCGGGGGCGCCGGTGGTCTCGTCGACGAAGAGCGGCACGACGAGCACGACCGCGTCGGCGCCGGGAATGGCGTCGCCGTAATCGGTCGTGGCCCGCAGCCGACCCGCGGGGACCAGCTGCGCGAGCTTCTCGCCCAGGTGCGCCTCCCCCGGGAACGGCTCGCGGCCGGCGTTGACCGCCTCGACCACCTGCGCGTTCACGTCCACCCCGACCACCTCGTGGGAGGGGTCGGCGTCCGCGAACTGCACCGCGAGCGGGAGACCGATCTTGCCGAGCGCGACGACCGCGATCTTCATGACAGGGAGAGTCCGTCCTGGAGGGGGCAACTGCCTGATCAGGATACGTTGGTCGGGGCTCCGGGCCCGCCTATCCTGACGCCATGCAGGGCTCGACGCTGACCCACACCGTCCCCGACGGCACCGTCCTCCACGTCCACCGGTGGCTGCCGGACGGTCCGCCGCGCGCGATCGTGCAGATCGCGCACGGGATGGTCGAGCACGCCGCCCGCTACGCCCACCTCGGCGAGCGGCTCGCCGGGCAGGGGTATGCGGTGTACGCCTCCGACCACCGGGGCCACGGGAGGACCGCCGGAGGCCCCGACGAGCTGGGCCACCTCGGCGACGAGCACGGCTTCGCCGACGCGGTCGACGACCTCGTCGCGCTGACCGACCACCTGCGGGAGGAGCATCCCGGCGTGCCGGTCGTGCTGCTCGGCCACTCGATGGGCTCCTTCCTGGCCCGCGCCTACGCCGCCCGCTACGGCGACCGGCTGGCGGGGCTGGTCCTGTCCGGCACGGCTCCCGACCCCGGCGTCCTCGGGGCGATCGGCGTGCGGCTGGCCGAGCTGGAGGTGCGGCTGCGGGGCCCCCGGGCACGCAGCCCGCTGCTGGAGGCACTCACCCTCGGACCCAGCAACCGGCCGTTCCGTCCCAACCGCACGCGCTACGACTGGCTCTCGCGGGACGAGGCGCAGGTCGACAGCTATGCCGCCGACGAGCTGTGCGGCGGGGTGGCGACGACCGCCTTCTACCGCGACCTGCTCACCGGGCTGCGCTGGGTGAGCGCGGGGTCGACCTATGCGGCCTTTCCCTCCGACCTGCCGGTCCACCTCGTCTCGGGCGGGGCGGACCCGCTGGGCGGGGCGCCGGCGGTCGAGGAGGTCTCGGAGCGGCTGCGCCGCGCCGGCGTGCGCGACGTGACGACGACGGTGTGGCCGGGCGCCCGCCACGAGGTCTTCAACGAGATCAACCGTGACGAGGTCGAGGACGGCGTGCTGGCCTGGCTCGAGGAGCGCTTGTAACGCTCGCTCAGCGGCGCGCGGCCAGCGAGGACGCGATGAAGCGGAGCGGAGCCTCCCGGTCGAGCAGCCGGCGCCAGTCCCGGGGCACGAGGGTGCGCGGCGTGCCGTGCCGACGCCGGGCGTGGGCCAGCTCGACCATCCGCTCGGCCGGCACGTCGACGTCCGCGATGGCCGAGAGCAGGTCGTGGTCGGCGCGGCTCAGCGCCCCGGCCGCCGGGCCGGCGGCCTCCAGCAGGTCGTGGGTGATCACCGCCAGCTCGGCGCGCTCCTGCGGCGTCCACCAGGCGGGGTCGGTGCGGGTCAGCACCGCTCCGAAGACGTGGATGCGGATCAGCTTGACCGCGACCGCCCGGCGCTCGGAGGCGGGCCGGCGGGCGAGCCACGGGTCGTCGACGAGGGCCCGGACCGCCGCGAGCTGGTCGTGGATCGGGCGCGGCACGTAGGTCGTGCGGTCCTGCGCCTCGGTGCCGACGACATAAGGGGCCTCCGTGGCCAGCGCCACGCGCGCCCCGGCGTAGAGGCGCGTGACGAACGGGACGTCCTCGCCGACCTGGGCCCCCGGCAGCAGCCGGGCACCGGTGCGCTCGACCGCCGCGCGCGAGAGCAGCCCGAGCGGAGCCGAGCGATAGCTGAGGCGGTCACGGACGAGGTCGAGGTGGTCGCGCCGGCGCAGGTGAAGGCCCCCGGCCGGGCTCCGGCCGGGGCGCACACGGGTCGGCGGCGTCGCCACGACGCTGCCCTCGAGCTCCACCCTGGCCAGCACCACCTCGGCGCCCGTGGTCCGTGCGACGTCGAGCCAGTGGGCGATCGCGCCGGGTGCCAGCCGGTCGTCGCTCCCCAGGATGCTCACCCAGGGGGCGGTGGACGCCTCGAGGCCGGCGGTGAACGGACCGCTCGGGCTGCGGAGCCCGTCGGTGTGCTCGAGCAGCCGCACGCGGGGGTCGGCGACCAGGGCCTCCCCCAGGGCCGTCTCGATCTCGGCGGCCGGGAGGTCGTGGCAGACGACGGTGACGCGGACCGGCAGGTCGCCGCTGCCGTCCAGCACGGAGCGGACGGCCCGCCCGACCTGGCGCCGTGGGTCGTGCACGGCGATGACGACGTCGACGAGGCGGGCGTCGGTCGACGCGTCGGAGCCGGCGGACCCCCGCGATGCGGCGACACCGCGGGCTGCAGCGGACCGCGAGCCCGCGCCCAGGCCCCGGTAGACCTCGTCCACGCGCTCGACCCAGGCCTCCGGGCCGTAGCGGGCACGCACGTCCGCCGCCACCTCCTCGGCGGAGAGCGTGCGGGCGTCCGTCCAGACCTGCTCGACGGCGTCCGCCCAGTCGGCGGGCGGGGCGCCCGGCGCGACGAGCCTGCCGGTGGGCGGCCGCACGAACGCCCGCGGGCCGCCGGAGTCGCCCACGACGACGGGACGGCCGGCGGCCAGCGCCTCGGCCGCCGCCACGCAGAAGGTCTCGGCACGGGTCGGCAGCAGGAAGAGGTCGCTACCGGCGAGGACGCCCGCGACGTCGGCGGGCGGCAGCGGACCGGTCAGCCGGGCCGGCACCCCGAGGCTGCGGGCCCGGCCCTCGACGGCGTCGTGCAGCGGGCCGGTGCCGACCCAGGTGAGCCGGGCGTCGACCCCGCGACGGCGCAGCTCGGCGATGGCGTCGACGGCGCGGAGCGGGTCCTTGCGGTCGACGAGGCCGCCGACGGCCACGAGCTCCAGCGGCCCGCGATCGGCGAGGTCGACGTCTGCGTCTCGGCGGGGCGCCGGCTCCCCCGGCGCCTCGACGATGTTGGGCACGACCACGACCGGACCGCCGCGCAGCTCGCGCACGGAGGCGGCGAGCTCCTCCCCCACGACCGCGACGACATCGGGGCGCGTCAGCAGCGGGCGGACGGCCAGCCGGGCGGCCCGCATCCCCCGGCCGAGGGTCTCGGGGGCGCCGAGCCCGGACCAGTGCTCGGTGTGGACCCAGGGCACGTCGGGGCGCCAGGTCGCCATCGGCAGGAGGGTCGAGATGGCCATCGTGTGCAGCACGTCCGCCTCGGCCACGGCCTCCCGCACGCGCCGGGCTGCCCGCAGCACGTGGTCGGGCCTGCGGGGGTCCATGACCAGCCGCTCGACGGGAGGCGCGCCGCCGTCCCCGGCCGGGCCCACGGCATACCCCTGCGTGGGCACGGATCCCGTGGACGACGCGCTGCCGGACTCGCCCGCCGCCGCGAGCGACGGCGCCACGAGGTGGAGGACGCGCACGTCGTGGCGGGTGGCGAGCGCCGCGGCGTCGCGGGCGACGAAGACGCCGGTGCCGGGCGACGACGGGGTGGGGTACCAGGTCGTCACCACGAGCACGCGCATGTTCCCAACGTATCCCGCGTGCACTCCGCCTACCCTTGGGACTCGTGAGGATCCTCAGCGTCGTCGGTGCCCGTCCGCAGTTCGTCAAGCTCGCCCCGGTGGCGGCCGAGTGCGCGCGGCGCGGGGTGGAGCACGTCATCGTGCACACCGGCCAGCACTACGACCCTATGCTCTCCGACGTCTTCTTCACCGACCTCGGCATCCCCGACCCCGACGTCCACCTCGGCGTCGGCTCCGGCGGCCACGGCGCGCAGACCGGGTCGATCCTCGGCGCCATGGACCCCGTGCTCCTGGAGCAGCGTCCCGACTGGGTGCTGGTTTACGGCGACACCAACTCCACGCTCGCCGGTGCGCTGTCGGCGGTAAAGCTGCACGTGCCGGTCGCGCACCTCGAGGCCGGGCTGCGGTCGTTCAACCGGCGGATGCCCGAGGAGCACAACCGCGTGCTCACCGACCACGCCGCCGACCTGCTCCTCGCCCCCACCGAGGTCGCCGTCGATCACCTGCGCGCCGAGGGGCTGGGCGAGCGGGCCGTGCTCGTGGGCGACGTGATGATCGACGTGCTGCACCGGGTCCGCGACGAGCTCGCCGACACCGACGCCGTCCTGGCCGAGCTCGGTGTCGAGGCCGGCGGCTACTCCGTCGCGACCATCCACCGGGCCGAGAACACCGACGACCCCGAGCGGCTCGGCGCGATCGTGCGGGCGCTGCAGGAGGTCGACCACCCGGTCGTGCTCCTCGCGCACCCGCGGCTGCGGGCCCGGGCCGGCGAGCACGGGCTCGACCTGGACGGCGGCTCGCTGACCACCCGCGACCCGCTGGCCTATCCCGCCCTCGTCGGTGCGGTCGGCGCGGCCCGGGGCGTCATCACCGACTCCGGCGGCCTGCAGAAGGAGGCCTTCGCGCTGCGCACCCCGTGCACGACCGTGCGCACCGAGACCGAGTGGGTCGAGACCGTCGAGCTCGGCTGGAACGTCCTCGTCGAGCCCGGGCCGGCCGTGCGCGACGCCGCCTCCCGGCCCGCGCCCGGGCCGACCGACGCCGCGCCCTACGGCGACGGTTACGCGGCCGCGAAGGTGCTCGAGGCGCTGGGCGCCTGACGGCGCTCAGCCGTTGAGGCGTGCCGCGAGCGTGTCGATCGCGCGCTCCCAGCCGCGCACCTGCTCCTCGGCCGACAGCTCGCGCGCCGCACGGTGGGCGGCCTGCTTGTAGCCGGCGACGTCCTCCGCCGTCAGCGCGTCCAGGGCCTTCGCCAGCGACTCCGGCGTGAAGTCGTCTGTGACGACGCCCAGGCCGTGCCGGCGGACCAGCGCGGCCATCTCCGGGCTGGGACCCACGACGAGCGCGAGCCGGCCCTGGACGAAGTCGAAGACCTTGTTGGGCAGTGCCCACAGGTGGTTGAAGGACACCGGCGGCAGCACGTAGACGCCGACGTCGTGGGCGTTGAGCGTGGCGGGCAGCTCGTGCGGGGCGACCGGAGGGTGGATGCGCACCCGGTCGGAGCCGGCGTGGCGGGTGCGCAGCTCCTCGAGGTAGCCCGGGTCGTTGGACATCAGGTAGAGGTCGAGGGTCATCGGGGCGGTGACGAGGTCCATCGCGGCGAGGATGACGTCGAGCCGGTGCCGCTGGGCGTTGCCGGAGTGGACCAGGCGCAGCGGGGTGGCCACCGGGGTCGGCTCGAGGTCGACGAAGTGCGGCGCGTTGACGACGACGCCGGCGCGCAGGCCGAAGCGCAGGCGGTACTCGCGGGCGATGCCCTCCCCCACGGTGGTCACCGAGTCGGCGCGGGTGCCGTAGGTGCGGACCAGCCAGCGGTAGTAGGGCGCCACGAACAGCCGCCAGCGGCGCGACTCCTCGTTCTGGCGGGGGTGGTACTCGTGCAGGTCGGCGTGGACGCCGGCCGGCGGGTGCAGGTCGAGAGCCAGCGGGACGGTGTCGATGTCGTCGGCCAGCACCACGTCGAAGCCCCGCGCCCGGCCCTCCAGCAGCGCCTGCGCGGCCACGACGACCGGCGCCGTGCGGTAGGCCGCCTCGAACCGGCGCGTCGCGAGGAGCCGTCGGTCCTTGTGCCAGTTGACGACGTCGTCGGGCAGGCGGAGGTGCTCGACCACCCCGTCCGGCGCGGGCCCGTAGCCGAGCGTGGTGACGGCATAGCGCTCGCGGAAGAGCTGGACCTGACGCAGCACCCGCGCGTCGGCACGCAGCGGGCTGAAGGACATGATCAGCAGACGGGGTCGGGGGTCGGTCCTCACAGGCCCTCCTGGCTGATGCGGCGCACGGACTCGACCCAGGCGCGCGACTGCTCGGTGTCCGACAGCTCGCGGGCCGCGGCGTGCGAGGCCTGCTTGAAGGCGGCCACCGAGTCGGCGTCGAGGCGCCGCACGGCGTCGGCCACGGCCCCGCCGTCGAAGGCGGTCGCGACGACGCCGAGGGAATGGCGGTGCACGAGCATCGCCATCTCCGGGCTGGGGCCGACGAGCAGACCGAGGCGCGCCTGGACGTAGTCGAAGACCTTGTTGGGCAGGGCGTTGGCGTTGTTGAAGGACACCGGCGGCAGCACGTGGACGCCGACGTCGTGAGCGTTGAGCGTGGTGAGCAGCTCGGCGTAGGGCACCGGGTCGTGGACGGTGACGATCCCGCCGGTCGCGGCCGCCCGGGACCGCAGCTCCTCGAGGTAGCCCGGGTCGTTGGGGGTCAGATAGAGGTCGAGGGTGACCGGGGCCGGGTGCTCCCCGGACGCGGCGGCCGCCACGGCGTCGACCAGGACGTGCAGGTCGCGGTTGCGCAGGCAGGCGCCCGAGTGGACCAGCCGGATCGGGTCGCCGACGGGCGTCGGCGACAGGTCGGTCCAGGGGCTGGCGTTGGTCACCACGCCCACGTCGACCCCGAACTGCTCGGTGTACTCCTGGGCGATCCGCCGGCTGACCGTGGTCACGGCGGCGCAGCGCGGCAGGGAGGACCGGCAGAGCCAGGACTGGTAGGGCGAGATCCGCCGCATCCAGGCCTCGTGCTCCTCGTGCAGCCGCGGGAAGTACTCGTGCAGGTCGGCGTGGACGCCCCGCCGCGGCCGCAGCGCCAGCGCGAGCGGCACGGTGTCGAGGTCGTTGGCGACGACGACGTCGGCCGCACCGGCGGCCACGTGCTGGCGGACCCAGCGCACGCCCGCCAGCTTCTCGTAGGCGGCGCGGTAGGCGTGCAGCGTGATGAGCCGCCCGTCGAGCTCGTTGCGCGCCTCGTCGGGCACCCGCACGTGGGCGGTCACCCCGGGCGGCGGCGGGCCGTAGCCGCAGGTGACGACGTCGAACTCCGCCCCCAGGTGCCGCACCTGCTTGAGGACGCGCGCGTCGGAGGCGATGGGGCTGAAGGACAGCACGAGCACGCGGGGACGGTGGTGGGGGCCGCGGTGCGTCGGTGCGACCGAGGGGGTATGCCGTGCCGCCAGGGCGCGTCGTCCGCGCCCCGCCGCCTCGGCCAGGTGCTGGCGCACGGTGGACTCCCGGTCGAGGTTGGCCAGGACGTCGGGGGCGAGCAGGATGTCCCAGCGGGAGGCCCTGGCCCGCTCGGCCGAGGCCCGGGCGAGCTGATCGGTGTCGGTGGCGGTGAGGACGGCCGCGAGGAGCCGGCGGTCGGCGCGGTGGAGCGCCCGCTCGGCGTCGGGCGCCATGGCGAGCAGCTCGCGGGTGAGCGAGCGGACCCAGGCCGCCTCCCCCGGCCCCCAGTCGAGCGGTGACGGCCGGCGGCGGACGGCGCCGAGGACGTGGATGCGGAGGGTCTTGACGACGATCGCCCGGCGCGCGGGCTCGGGCAGCGCCCGCACCCAGCGCAGGTCGACGAGGCGCGCGTGCGCGGCCAGCTCGTCGGCGACCGGGCGGGCCACGTGGGTGGTGCGCTCGACCGCGATCTCGGTGCCCTCGCGCGGGTCGCCCGTGGCAGCGCCCGTGCCGATGACGTAGGGGGGCAGCTCCACGGCGTAGTCGATCCGCTCCCCCGACGAGGCGAGCCGCAGCGAGAGCTCGACGTCCTCGCCGGTGGGCAGGCCGGGGGTCAGCGGCTCGGGCAGCAGGCCGAGGTCCTCCAGCACCGCGCGGCGCAGCAGCCCCAGCGGGGCGGTGCGGTAGGCCAGGCGGTCGAGCACGAGGTCGAGCTCGCGGCTGCGGCCGGGTCGGGTGCGCGGGGTCGGCACCTGCTCGCCGGTGTCCGTCTCGAGCCGGGCCATCAGCCAGGCCGAGCCCAGCTCGTCGGCCAGGCTCGCCCAGGCGCCGAGGGCACCCTCGGCGAGGTGGTCGTCGGAGCCGATCATGCAGACGTAGCGGCCGTCGGCCGCCGCGATCCCCGCGTTGAACGGGCCGGCGGGCGACCGGAGGCCGTCGCGGACCTCGAGGTAGCGGACGTGGGCGGCGAGGTCGTCCTCGCCCTCGGCCTCCAGCGCGCGCTCGACCCGCTGACGCACCGGCACCGGGTCGAGCTCGTGGCAGGCGACGGTGACGCGGACGCGGTGGCCGCTGGGCAGCACGCCCGCCAGGTCGGCGCCGCGCAGGGCCGAGAGGACGGTGCGGTCGACGCGCCGGGCGAGGTCGTGCACGGCGACGACCACGTCCACGTCCACCGCGGGCAGGGCCGGGGTCGTGCTCATGCGAGCCCCGAGAGCCGGGCCTGGGTGGCGAATTCGGGATGGGCCGCCACGACCTCCTCGAAGGTGCCGCGGGCGGCGATGGTGCCGTCGGTCATGAAGCAGACCTGGTCGGCGTGCCGCACCGTCGAGAGCCGGTGGGCCACGGCGATGACGGTGACCTCGCCGTGCAGCTCGCGGATGGCCCGGGCGACGGCGTCCTCGGTCGCGGTGTCGAGGGCCGAGGTCGCCTCGTCGAGGACGAGCACGAGCGGGTCGGCGTAGAGGGCCCGGGCGATGCCGAGGCGCTGCCGCTGCCCGCCGGAGAGGGCCAGGCCGCGCTCGGCCACCCGGGTGTGCAGGCCGCCGCGCTCGCGCACGACGTCGAGCAGCTGGGCCCGCTCGAGGGCACGCTCGACCGCCTGCTCGTCGTAGTCCTGGCCCCAGGTGAGCGCGACGTTCTGGGCGATCGTGCCGTCGAAGAGGTTGACCTCCTGCGGCACGTAGCCGACCCGGGAGCGCCACGCGGCGAGGACGTCCGCGAGCGGGTGGTCGTCGACCCTGATCTCGCCCTGCTGCGGGACGAGCAGGCCGAGGAGCACGTCGACGAGCGTCGACTTGCCGGCGCCGGAGGCCCCGACGAGGGCGACCGAGGAGCCGAGCGGCACGTCGAGGTCGACGTCGTGCAGCGCGGGCTCCGTGGAGCCGGGATAGGTGAAGCCGACACCGGTCAGGGTGAGCCGCTGCGGACGCTCCGGCAGGGGCTCCTGCCCCAGCTGCTCGGCGTCCTCGACGTAGCGGCGGGCGGCGTGGATGTCGGCGATGACGGCCTCCGCGTGCGGCAGGGTCGAGGAGGTCTGGGTCATGACGGACTGGAACCGGTTGACGCTGGGGATCATGCGCATCCCGGCGACGGCGAAGAGCGCGATCGCCTCGAAGGCCTGGTCGGCCCCGCCGAGCAGGAAGGCCACGCCGCCGACGATCGCGAAGCCGAGCACCAGGCCGGTGTCGGTGACGAACTTGGGCACGGCGTTGAGGAACATCAGGTTGGTGCGGGCGCGGACGGCGTGGACGCGGTGGCCGTGGACCTCTTCGGCGACCTCCTGCGCCTTGCCGCGCAGCGTCACCTCCTTGAGGGCACCCATCATCTCGGTCATCAGGCCGGCGACCTTGAAGGAGTAGTCGCGCCCCACGCGACCGGCGACGACCGCGCGCGGGCTGATCACGACATACATGAGGACGGCGAGGCCGCCCAGGTAGGCGAAGGTCATCAACGCCGTCAGCGGCTGGGCCACGAGCAGCACGACCAGGACCGCGGCGAAGGTGGCCAGCTCGGCCGGGATCGACGCGGCCGGCAGCAGCAGGCCGGTCGTGGTGTTGGCGATGCCGACGTCGGCCAGGCGGACGAGCTGGGCGGTGTTGCGCTTGAGCCGTTCGGTCCAGGGGGCGCGGATGTAGGCGCCAAAGAGCCGGTCGCCGATGACGAGGTCGTAGGCCCCCAGCCGGCGGGAGACGGCCCACTGGAGCACCAGGGCCGCCAGGCCCTTGAGGACGACGAGCAGCGTGATGCCGCCGAGCAGCCAGACGTAGCGGTCCGGACCGACCTCGCCGATCAGCGGCAGGTCGACCGGCCGGTCCTGCACCATCGGCCCGAGCGTGAGGGCCAGCAGCGACAGGGCCAGGATGTCGACGGCAGCGAGCACGCTCGAGAGCACGGCATAGCCGACGAGGAACCAGCGCGTGGAGGGCGGCAGCAGGGGCAACAGCTGACGCAGCGCGCGCCACAGCCTGGTCACCGTCGCCGCCTCGTCATGGCGACCATCGTAGGCTGCTGACGTGGGCGGACCGGGAACCAACGTGCGCAGGCTGGCCTGGCGCGCGGTCGCGATCCTGCCCTCTCCCGTGCGCGGGCTGGCGACGCTCCCGGTGCGCCGCCGGGCCGACGCCGAGCTGCGCGCGCTGGCCCCCATGCCGCCCGGCGACCGGCGGCTCTACGTCGGGCCGTGGAACACCGCTGGCCAGGCCTGGCAGTGGGTCCGCGCCGCGGAGCGCCACCTGCCCTCGACCGCCGCGCAGAACCTCTGGGCGCAGCGCTCGCTGTCGCAGGCGCACTTCGACTTCCCCGCCGACCACCGCCTCTCGGTGCTCGCCCAGCGCGGGCGGGTGCGCGAGCTCCACGGCGAGCGGGTGCTGCGCGAGAGCACGCACGTGCTGCACGAGTCGGGCCGCCGGGTGCTCGCCGACTTCCACGCGGGCTCGATGCTCGAGGACCTGCCCGACCTGCGTCGCGCGGGCGTCTCCCCCGCCGTCCTCTTCCACGGCAGCGAGATCCGCGACCTGCGCCAGCACGCCGAGCGCTCTCCGCACAGCCCCTTCCGGGTCCCCGAGCGCGGGTGGGACGACTACCTGCGCACCCTGCAGTCGATCGTCGAGCGCAACCGCGCCGACCTGAGGCGCTGGCGCGAGGAGGCGGGCGGCCCGGTGCTCGTCTCGACGCCCGACCTGCTGGACTTCGTGCCCGACGCCACCTGGCTGCCGCTCGTCGTCGACGTGGACCGCTACGCCGAGGCGGCGCGACTGGCCGGGGTGGTGCCGCTGGAGCGAGAACGGCCGGTGGTCCTGCACGCTCCCTCGAACCCGCGCCTCAAGGGCACCGAGGCGGTCGAGGAGGTCCTCAGCGGTATGGAGTCCGCCGGGCTGGTCGACTACCGCCGGCTGAGCGGGGTGCCCCACGAGCAGATGGCCGCCTTCGTTGCCGAGGCCGACGTCGTGGTCGACCAGGTCGTGCTGGGCAACCCCGGCGTCCTCGTCGCGGAGTCGCTGGCGGCCGGCCGGCTGGTGGTGGCCCACCTGTCGGAGCAGGTCCGGGATCGGTGGCCGGGGCTGCCCGTGCTCGAGGCCGACGCGTCCTCGCTGCGCGAGGTGCTGGAGTCGGCGCTGGCCGACCGCGCAGCGGCTCGGGAGCTCGCCTCCCAGGGGCCTGCGTGGGCGCGCGAGCACCACGACGGGCGGCGCGCCGCGGCGGTGCTGGCGCCCTGGCTGGGCGCACCGGCGCCGGGCTGACGGTCCGGCCCCGGTCGGTCAGCCGGTCAGGCGGCGCCACCACGGACGTCGTGGCCGGCCGGCGTCCTCGCGCTCGCCCGCCTCCTGGGGCGGCACGGGTGCCGGCTGCGGCTCCGCGGCCCGCCGCGCTCGCTCCTCGCGCCAGCGCGCCACCATGTCCTCGACGTCGACCCGCCCCACCACGGGCGGCGGGAGCGGCCCGACGTGGGGGCGGCGCCGGTCGGCGAGCACCCGCTCGTTGAAGTCCTCGAGGTGCTCGCGGACGGCGTCCTCGTCGGGCAGGTCGAGCAGGGAGCCGGGGAAGGCGGCCTTCTCGCGGCGCAGCCGGAGCACGCCGGGCAGGGCCTCGGAGAGGTCGAGCTTCTCACGCTCGATGAGGCCGCGCACCCACCAGTCGGGGTCGGTGCGGACGTCGACGTCCTCCAGCGGACGGCCCTTCCCGGGAAGGTCCTCGAAGGCTCCCTGACGCTCGGCCTGCTGGATCTGCTGGTCCACCCAGGTCGCGACCGCGTTGGCGGTGCGGGCCGGGGGCGGGCGTCGGCGGACACCCTGGTCGGCGAGCTGGTCGTCGGCGCGCGGAGCACCGGGGCGTTCGCCGGGCCGTCCCCACGTGGGGCGGCCGTCGGGCTTCTGCTGCTCGGTCATACCGGTCTCCTCCCACGCACCACCCTACGTGCCGGGCGGAGGAGAGTCAGGTGAGATCCGCCAGCCCCCGCAGCACGACCCGCGCCGCCTCCCGGCCCGTCGCGGCCAGGCTCCGGTGCTCGCGCACCCAGGCGACCCGGCGTGCCGCGGCGGCCTCGTCCCGACCGGCGCGCAGCGCCCGCACCATCGCGGCAGCCACCTCGTCGACGTCGTAGCCGACCGCCTCGCCCAGGTCGTGCTCCCGCACGTCGACCGCGGCAGGACCCGGTCCGGCGAAGACGACCGGGGTGCCGCAGGCCAGGGCGGCGATGACCTTGGTGGGATAGGCGAAGTCGTAGCCGACGCCGGGCCGCACGGACACCAGCGCGGCGGCGGCCGCCCGCTGCCACGCGGCCGCCTCGCGCGCCGGGGCGAGCGGTCGCAGCTCGAGTGCCCCGGGCGGCAGCTCGGCGCGGACCCGCTCCAGGGCGGGCCAGGACGAGCCCTGGCCGAGGAAGACCAGCCGGGCGTCCGGGACCTCCCGGACGACCGTGCGCATGGCCTCGGCGAAGATCTCGGCGCCCTGCCACTCCGAGGCGGTCCCGGCATACACGAGGTATGGCGTGCTCGGCGCGTCCTCGGGACGGTCGCCCTCCGGGGTGAAGACCGTGGTGTCGATGCCGTTGGGGACGACGGTGACGGGGGCGTCGGCGCCGGCGAGGGCGCGCACCCGGTCGGCGACGCCGTCCGAGACCGCGACCACGTCGCGCGCGCCGCGCAGGGCGAAGGTCTCCACCAGGCGCATCAGCGTCACGACCGGTGCCGGCGCCCCCATCGAGGCGGTGGCGTCGGACCACACGTCGGCGGCGTAGTAGACGTAGGGCACCGGCCGGCGGCCGCGCAGCCGACCGGCCAGCCCGCGCACGCCGAGGGCGACCCGTGTCACGGCGCCCGTCGTCGGCGGCGGCTCGACCACGACGACGTCGGGCCGGGGCGTGACGAGCATCCGCAGCGCCAGGGGAAGGTCGTAGGAGAGGTAGGGCAGGTAGCCGCGCACGTAGCCCGTGGCGTCGCGCAGCACCGGCCAGCGGGAGACCTCCACGCCGGGCTCCGCCTCCTGCGCCGCGGCCCGCAGCCGCGGCGGCGGGGTGGCCGTGAGCACCCGCACCCTCGCGTGGTCCGCCAGGGCGTGGACCAGCGCGCCGAGGCGGAAGGTCGCGGCCGCCGACTCCGGCGCCCAGATGCGCGAGGCCAGCAGGACCGCCGGGCGGCGACGGCGGTCGGACCCGGCCGCTGCGCCCCCGGTCACAGGCTGACGGTCTCGCCGGTGGAGGCGGAGGCGAGGACGGCCTCGACGACGGTGAGGGTGTGCACGCCCTCGGCCATCGAGACGACCTCCGAGGGCCGGCCCCACAGGGCGTCGCGGAAGTTCTCCTGCTCCACCCGCAGCGGCTCGCGGCGGGAGATCGCGTAGCGGATCGAGTCACCCTCGGACACCCCGCGGAACTGGCGGTCCAGGTCCCACTCGGACGTGACGTCGCCGTTGGCGACGAAGGTCAGGTCGCCGGTGAGCGTGTTGGCCACGAACGCGCCCCGCTCGCCGGTCACGACGGTCTGGCGCACCTTCATCGGCGAGAGCCAGTTGACCGTGTGCGCGACGATCACGCCGTTGCGCAGACGTCCGGTCGCCACGACCATGTCCTCGTGCTCGCGCCCCGAGCGGTGCGCGACCTGCCCGGCCACCCGCTCATACGGCGAGTCGGCCAGCCACGCGGTGAGGTCGATGTCGTGGGTGGCGAGGTCCTTGACCACGCCCACGTCGGCGATCCGGCCCGGGAACGGGCCCTGCCGCGAGGTCGTGATCTGGTAGACCTCCCCCAGCTCACCGGCCCGCATCCGCCGCCGCATCTCCAGCAGCGCCGGGTTGCACCGCTCGACGTAGCCCACCGCACCGACCAGACCGGCCTTGGCGAACGCCTGGGCGACGCGCCGGCCCTCGGTCGCGGTCGCCGCGATCGGCTTCTCGACCATCGTGTGCACCCCGGCCTCGCACAAGGCCAGCGCGACCTCCTCGTGCAGGTAGGTCGGCACCGCCACCATCGCCGCGTCGATGCCCGCGGCGATCAGGGCGTGCACGTCCGGGAGCACCTCGAGCTCGCCCGCGACCCCGTGCCGGTCACCGGAGGGGTCCGCGACGGCGACGAGCTCCATACCCTCCACCTCGCGGATCACCCGCGCGTGGTGACGACCCATCGAGCCCAGCCCGATGAGGCCCATCCGGATCGTGCGGCCCTCCTCGAGGACGGCCGTGGGGGTCTCGCCGACCGGCACGCCCGAGGCGGCCGCGACCGCCTCCGAGCCGACGCCGGGCTCGTCCGCGCTCACGCTCCGGCCCCGACGACGGCGTGGACCGCGGCGGCGACGCGCTCGAGGTCGCCCTGCGACAGCGAGGGGTGCACCGGCAGGCTGATGACCTCGGCCGCCGCGCGGGCGGTCTCGGGCAGCTCGTGCGCCGGCGCGAAGCGCGCGAGGGAGACCAGCTCGTGGTTGGGCGTGGGGTAGTAGACCCCGCACCCGACCTTGTGCTCCTCGCGCAGCGCGGTGACCACCCGGTCCCGCTCCGCCGCCGACGCACCCTCGATGCGGATCGTGTACTGGTGGTAGACGTGCGTGCAGCCCTCGCGCACCGGCGGCACCACCACCACGTCACCCAGCGCCTCGTCCAGCCACGCGGCGTTGGCGCGGCGAGTCTCGGTCCAGCCCCACACCTTCGTCAGCTGCACCCGCCCGATCGCGGCGTGGATGTCGGTCATCCGGTTGTTGAGCCCGATGACCTCGTTGGCGTACTGACGCTCCATACCCTGGTTGCGCAGCAGCCGCACCCCCCGGGCGATGTCCTCGTCGGCGCAGGCGACCATGCCGCCCTCGCCGGAAGTCATGTTCTTCGTCGGGTAGAGGCTGAACATCGCGAACACCCCGAAGGACCCCACCGGCGACCCGTGGTAGCTCGCACCGTGCGCCTGCGCGGCGTCCTCGAAGAGCGCCAGCCCGTGCTCGGAGGCGACCGCGCCCAGCCCGTCCATGTCCGCCGGGTGACCGTAGAGGTGCACCGGCATCACCGCCGCGGTCCGCTCCGTGATCGCGGCCCGGACCGACCCCGGGTCCAGGTTGAAGGTGTCCGGGCTGATGTCGGCGAACACCGGCGTCGCACCCGTCAGCGCCACCGCGTTGGCGGTCGCGGCGAACGTGAACGACGGCACGATGACCTCGTCCCCCGCGCCGATGCCCGCGGCCAGCAGACCCAGGTGCAGCCCCGAGGTGCCCGAGTTGACCGCCACGCACTCACGGCCACCCACCAGCACCTGCGCGAACTCCGACTCGAAGGCCGCGACCTCCGGCCCCTGCGCCACCATCCCCGAGCGCATCACCCGGTCCACCGCCGCCCGCTCCTCATCCCCGATGATCGGCCTCGCAGCAGGGATCATGGGCAGGTCCTCGGTCGCGGTCATGCGTCGTTCTCCTCGGTGAGGGAGCCGTCGAGCTCCCGGTACAGGGTCCCGGTCGTGGGGCAGCGCCACTGCCCGGGCGTGGTGGTCTGCTCCAGCGGGTGACCGGCGCGCCCGACCCACCCGACCTGGCGGGCGGGGACGCCCACCATGAGCGCGTGCGCGGGCACGTCACGGGTGACGACCGCACCGGCCGCCACGGTCGCCCAGGCGCCGATGCGCACCGGCGCGACGCAGACCGCGCGGGCGCCGATCGAGGCCCCCTGGCCGATCGTCACGCCGACCGCCTCCCAGTCGGAGGCGTCCTTGAGCGAGCCGTCGGGATTGATCGCCCGCGGGAAGGTGTCGTTGGTCAGCACGGCCGCGGGGCCGATGAAGACGCCGTCGGCCAGCTCGGCCGGCTCGTAGACCAGCGCGTAGTTCTGGACCTTGCAGTGGTCGCCCATCCGGACGCCGGTGCCGACGTAGGCGCCGCGCCCGATGACGCACCCCCGCCCGAGCACGGCGCCCTCGCGCACCTGCGCGAGGTGCCAGATCGAGCTGTCCTCACCCACGGTCGCCTCCGGCGACACGTCGGCGCTGTCCACGATGCGAGTCGTCACACCACTCCTAGATCGGGCCGTTGCCGGGCATCCCGGCCTGCGTGCGGGACAATGACGGGTATGACCCTACCGTCCCGTCTCGACGACGCCTGGTTGGTCATCCCCCTCTACAACGAGGCCACCGTCGTCGAGGAGGTCGTGCGGGCCGCCCGCGAGACCTTCCCCAACGTGGTCTGCGTCGACGACGCCTCGACCGACGACTCCGCCGCCCGGGCGAGGGCCGCCGGGGCCGTCGTCGTGAGCCA